>DATEFT010000271.1:0-23969 GCA_035280505.1 Blastocatellia bacterium
TTGGATGGCCGTCTACTCGCTCGACATGCTGACCATCGCGCTGGAATTGGCCCTGCACAACCCGGTCTACCAGGAACTGGCCGGCAAGTTCTACGAACATTTCATCTACATCGCGGCCGCCATGAGCCGGGTCGGGGATCAGGGAGATGAGATGTGGGACGAAGAGGACGGATTCTTCTACGATGTCTTGAGACTGCCGGATGGCGAGTCGTTTCGGCTGAAGGTGCGTTCGATGGTCGGCTTGATCCCGCTCTTCGCCTCGGCCCTCTTTGCGCCGGAGGTCTATCGATGCCTGCCGCTCTTCATCGAGCACGTGCGGCGATTCAATCGTAAACACCAGGGGCTGCTGGCCGAGATCAACGGCCCTGAACAGCCCGGGGTCGAGAACCGGCGATTGCTGGCGGTCGTCAATCGAGAGAAGCTGCAGCGGATTCTGGCGCGGATGCTCGATGAGTCGGAGTTCCTGAGCGATTACGGGGTGCGGTCTCTCTCCCGGTACCATCAGGAGAATCCGTACCTCTTCAGGTTCGGACACGATATCTATCGAGTAGCTTATGAACCGGCCGAATCGATGACGGGCCTGTTCGGCGGCAACTCCAACTGGCGCGGCCCGGTCTGGATGCCGGTCAACGCGCTCCTGATTCAGGGGCTGTTCAAGTTCTACGCCTATTACGGCGACGACTTCAAAGTCGAATGCCCGACCGGGTCCGGAAAGATGATGTCGCTGTTGGAGGTTGCCCGGGAACTGCAGCGCCGCCTGGTCAAGCTCTTCCTCCGTGATGAAGACGGGCGCCGCCCGGTCCATGGCGCGTCGGCGAAGTTCCAGCAGGACCCTCACTGGCGGGAACTGCTGCTCTTCTACGAGTGCTTCAATGGCGACACCGGGGTGGGGCTTGGGGCCAGCCATCAAACGGGATGGACGGGATTGGTCGGGTGGTACACCCAGGTGATGGATCTGAGCATGCCTCAGACCATTCCACAGCTTCAAAACTACCCTCAGCTTCTCTTACGTTACGCGGGCAAGTGCTCGAGCCACCCGGCGACCTGAAATTTCTATCCATCGCCGCGAAAAACGTGAAAGACGCGAAAGATGGTCGATTTCGCGTCTTTCGCGTTTTTCGCGGTTACTAGACCGATTTTGCCGGTAACGTTGTAACAGGCGGCGGATAAAAAAATTGGCAGTAGGTTTTCACCTACTGCCAGGAGCTTTGAGGCAACCCTCACCTGGCATTCGAGCCAGACGGAGTGAGCAGGATCTGCGGTAATTCCGCATACGTAGAGAATCTCGCAATCGGCATACCGTGATGCCTGCCGTCGTCCGTCTCGCCCGGCTCGTTGATTTTCCTATCTGTTATCGCCGCGATCGGCGCCTCGGACGGTGGCTGCCACTGTGCCTCGCTCACGATATTTGGCTGCTTCCGCGAAATTCTGAGGCTTTCGATCGTCCATTCAAGCCGGAGACTTCGCGGGAGGCGCGGTCACTATCCGAAACGTCCCTGCCACTCACTCTGGATCATCGGTCGTTGAATCCGGAGCTTCTTCATTCGCGATCGCAACGTTCCCGGATTCAGCCCCAGGATCGCCGCCGCCCCGAACTTTCCCTCGATTCGCCAGTAGGTCTGTTTGAGGACCCGGAGAATGTGCTCTTTCTCCACCTCCTCCAACGCCACGCCGCGGGGCAGGGGCTCCGGCGGGGATGGCGGTTCGGGGGGCGCCTCGATCGGCCTGCTCTCCGGTTGCGCCATCAGCTCCTCGCGCAATTGCAGCTCGCGGCCCTGGGTGACGATCGTGGCCCGTTCGATGACGTTCTTCAGCTCCCGGATGTTTCCCGGCCAGTGATATTGCTGGAGGGTTTTTAAGACCTCGCGCGGAACCACCTCGATCCGTTTACCCAACCGCTGGTTCTGTTGCCGGACAAAATAACCGACCAGCAGCGGAATGTCTTCTCTGCGCTCGCGAAGCGGCGGAATCCGCAGTGGAAAGACGTTGAGGCGGTAATAGAGATCGGCGCGAAAACGGCCCTCGAGCACCGCCTCTTCCAGATTTTGATTGGTGGCCGCGATCATCCGCACCTCGACCTTGATCGATCGATTGGAGCCCAGCCGCTCGAACTCGCCCTCCTGCAGCACACGCAACAGCTTGGCCTGCAGGTCCAGGGGCAACTCTCCGACCTCATCCAGAAAGAGCGTGGCCCCGTGGGCCGCCTCGAATCTTCCGACGCGCTTGATCTGGGCGCCGGTGAAAGCTCCCTTCTCATGTCCGAAGAGTTCGCTCTCGATGAGCGAGGCCGGAAGGGCCGCGCAGTTGACCTTGACCATCGGCCTCTGTTTGCGGGAGCTGAGGGTGTGGATGGCGTGGGCCAGCAGCTCTTTGCCGGTGCCGGTCTCACCGAGAATGAGGACCGTACTATCCGTCGGCGCGACCTGCCGCATCTGATGAAAGGCGAGCTGGAGGGAATTGCTCTGACCGATGATCTTCTCGAATTCGGTGGCGGAGCGATTCTCACCGGTCACATCGATCTCCTCGCCTGTTTCGCGCAGACCGCCCTCCAGGTTCGGCAGCCCGCACCTTCCACCATCACCTGCTTGATATCGGTCGTGATGGGTGCCAATCAGAATTTTCCGTGTCGGTTCGACCTCCTCGAATCGCCGGAGATTTATCGGCTCGGCTTCGGGATCGATCGAGTCGATTGGATGTCGATAGTTGAATTCTGCCGGATCATTAATCTGTCTATTTTGGTTCTGATTCATTACAACCCTTTCTCGGTTCCTATGAATTTCCTTCTTCGTCCAGGTTTCATTCGGCGTCGGGACAGATGCGGAAGCTACACTTCTCCTTCCGGGGGAGTGTGCAAAGATAGGCCGAGGCCGGGACAAGTACATCAAAGATACTTGACGACGCCTATCGATAATCGGGCAAATTGTCCTTGTGCTGTCTGGAGTTTCTTATCTTTCCACAAACACTTCCATACTTACACGCCGGTCTCATGTCCGATCCGCCGGCCTACAACCTGTTTTAGGAACTCCAACGGATGAGCCTTCTTTGGTTATCTTGATGCACGAGGCGGAGCGTTAATACCTCGCGCCTGCTTTAAGTCGTACAAACCGGGGCCTCTAACCACGATACCAATTTCATATCGACGGCTGACTACAGCGGACTTTTGAGCATGTCTGGGTATAAGGGCCGGGGCATGAGGCCGAGACTTATACCTCCGAGTTGCCCTGCCTGACGCTCATACCGGGCTGCAGGCCGGGATCCTCGCCGGTCGGGCCGACCGGGAGTAGCTCCAGACTAACAACCTTATATAAGAGCTTTCAAATCAACAGGGCGCGCGTTGATTAGTCATTGGGGGCTATTAAAGTCAGTGCTGCGTATAGTTTCGGGAGTCAGCTCAGCAAAGCAGGCACCTCTCTTGTGCAAGGGGCGTGCCAGACTGAATAGCAGCAGCTATGATCTCGAGTTATACTTTGAATGGATGTGAGTACTCCATCAGCTTACCGGAAGGATAATGTGTTGAACTGCATACTATTGCTACTATTTGCGCGACTAGGGGGGCGGGTCTACTAACTTGATTATGCAGAATGGTATAACCGCCGATCGGTCAGGATTAACTTAAGAGATCTCAGTTTATAGTGTAGCGCGATCAGTTGAATCTGTTCCGGTGCGGACACAGTGTGCCGTTACGGAGCAGCATTCACTTCTTCGCGGAGGGCGCGATAGATGCGTGAGCGGGAGATCCCGAGCCGCCGGGCCGCTTTGGCGATGTTTCCTCCGCACATCTCAACCATCTGTTTGATGATAGTGACGCTGATCTGGGAGAGCGTGTCGCCGGCCGGTTGGTCTTTGGTCGGAGCCGGAGCGTTCCGGTCCGCGGTGGCAAGTGGTCCCGAGCCAGCCGCGGTCGGGGCCGCCGCATTAGGATCGAGCCGCAGATGTTGGAGCGTGATCTCATCGTCCTCCTCGAAGAAGACGGCCCGTTCGATGGCATGTTCTAATTCGCGCACGTTCCCCGGCCAGGCATAGCGTTGGAGCGCCTTAATGGCCAGGGGAGAGATCCGATTGATGCTCTTGCCGTGCTTTTTGTTGTAGGCCTCGATGAAGTGTTCGGTCAGCCGCAGGATATCGTCTCCCCGATCCCTGAGGGGCGGCATCTCGATCTGGACCACGAACAGGCGCTGGTAGAGGTCGGCGCGAAAACGGCCGGCCGCCACTTCGGTCCGCAGGTCGCGGTTGGTGGCGGCAATGATCCGCGCGTTGAGCGCGATCTCTTCGCGGCCGCCGAGCCGCAGGAAGACGCCCTCCTGAATCACCTGCAGCAGCTTGGCCTGCAGCGGCAAGGGAATCTCTCCGATCTCATCGAGGAAGAGCGTCCCGCCTCTCGCCAATTCCAGCCGTCCGCGCCGGGACTTCTTGGCGTCGGTAAACGCGCCCTGCTCGTAACCGAAGAGTTCGCTCTCGAAGAGCGTCTCCGGCACCGAGGTGCAATCGATCATGATGAAAGGGAAGGAGGTGCGGCGCGAGGCCTCGTGAATGATCCTGGCGATGACGCCTTTGCCGGTGCCGGTCTCTCCGGTGATCAGGATCGGAGAGACCTCGCCGGCCGCGATCTTCTTCGCCGCCCGGATCACCTCCCGAATGGCGGCGGACTCTCCGATAATCTGGGCGAAGTTGTTGGGCTCGGGTCTGGTCTCGATCGCCGCGTGGGTCTGTTTCTGTCTCTGGCGCTCCCCGAGGTCCCGGATGATCGAGAGCACCAGCAGCTTTTCGGCATCCTCGATCACGGTATGGGAGATTTCGACGGCGATTCTCCGCCCGGTGCTGTGAACGAGAGTCGTCTCGAAAGAGGCGTCCTGGTATTCCGCCAGCGCGCCGAGGGCCACCCCCTGGGCCCGGCGAAGCTGTCCCGCCGGCTGGAGTTCGTTCAAGTTCATGGCCAGCAGCTCTTCGCGCGCATAGCCCAGCAGTTCGCAGGCTCGCTGGTTGACTTCGAGAATCTCGTCATTTTCACCCTGGATCAGAATCGCGTCGTGGGCTTTTTCGAACAGGGTGCGGTAGCGTTTTTCGCTCGCTCGCTGCCCCATCTCCGCCTGTTTGAAGAGGGTGATGTCCTCAGAGATGCCGATCACCGTGCGAACCTGCCCCTCGGTCGTCCGCTCGAAGACGAGACTGCGGCTTCTCAACCAGCGATAGCTGCCGTCGGCGTGGCGCATTCGGACCTCGATCTCGATCTTCTCTCCGTCGGCGAGCAGGGAGAGACGTTTGAGGTACTTCACGAACCGGAGCCGGTCTTTGGGATAGATCAGCGCGACGAACAGGCTCTCCCCGAGGCCCTGGATCATGGCGGGGGGATAACCGAGAATCCGCTCGATCTCTCCGTTGACATGGACATTGCGTTTTTCAATGACATCGAACAGGTAGGAGATGGCCGGCATTACCATCTCGATGCGCTGAAGGAGCTGACGGCTCTGTTGCAGCGCGAGCTCCCGGTCTCTCAACTTGACGCGGTAGTAGGCGTTCTCCAATTCGATCGGGAGCCGGTTGAGATAGCCGGGAGTTTTGATCACGTAACTCGCGACCCCCAGCTTGATCGCCTGCAGCGCGGTCTCCTCGTCGCTATGGTTGCCGACCATGACCACCGGGATCTCGAGGCCGCGTTCCTGAAGCAACTCCCTGACGATTCCGATCGAATCCAGGCCGGGCCAGTGATGGTCGAGGATAATCATGTCGTATTCCCGGACCTCGTTCGACTGCAGCAGTTGTTGGAGCCGCCCCGCCTCGAGCTCCGGCGGATCGAGGTGGAGATGCGGGGCATAACGTGACAGATGGCGCCGCACGCGGTCGCGTTCGATGAAGTCCGGCTCGGCGTAGAGCACCTTCAACGGCCGCGAGAGGTGGGGGGGCTGCGCGCGGTATCGGAGCAGCGCGCCCTCCAGAATACCCGGCAGCCGTTCCAGATGATTCTTGCCTTTGATCAGGTAGTCGTCGGCGCCCGCTTTGAGCAGGGCCACGGCCATCTCGCAATTGCCGACGCCGGTGATCAAAACGACGGCGACCGGCAGCGAGCATTCCCGAATGTGGACCAGCAGCGACGTCCCATCGCCGTCGGGCAGCCACAAATCCGCCAGGACCAGGTCGTAAGAAGCCGCTCCGCCGCCGTTGAGCCGGTCTTTTGCGGCGCTCAAGGTGGCCACCGTCTCGAGCGTGAATTGCGGTTTGGTGTTCATCAGCCATTGCTGCGTCAAATCGGCATCCTGTTGGTCGTCTTCAACGTAGAGGATCCTTATTTTGGCATCAGCCGGGAGTTCAGGGCGCACTGGCATACCTCAATCTAGTTCGATAAATTCCAAACAGGTTTTCAAAACGGATGGCATGGGACCCGGGCCTGGGAGGTCGAGGCTCGGGTCAACAAGGTTTTTTGGGAATTTCGAGAAAGAAGACCGAGCCGCGACCGACGGTGCTGATGGCCCAGGCCGTTCCATTCATCCGGTTCATCGCCATCCGCACGATCGCCAGACCCAACCCGGTGCCCGGATAGTCGTGATTCCGGTTCAGGCATTGAAAAATTTCGAAGATTCGCTCGCGATATTTCATGTCGAAACCTATTCCATTGTCGCGGACCCAGAGTCGGTAACTCTGCCGCATCTCCAGGGCGCCGATCTCGATGCGCGGCTGCGGGACCAGGCGGGTGAATTTGATGGCATTGTCGAGATAGTTGCGCAGCGCCAGCGTCAGGCCCTCCGGGTCGATGGTCATCAGGCCGTTCTCGATTCTCACCGCGAGCCGGATCTTGTGCTCGTTCAACTCCGGGCTCTTCTCCTCCACCAGCGCCTCGATCAACTGGCGCAACTCTACCGGATCGGGAGTGATCGCCGTCTGTTCCAGGCGCGAATAGGTCATGAGGCCGTCGATCAATCGATCCATCTGCGCGGCCGAAGCGCGGATCTGGCGGATGAACGTTCGGCCCTCTTCATCCAGCCGGCCCGCATATCTTTCGTCGAGCAACCGGCTGTAACCTTCAATCCCGCGTAACGGCGCCTTGAGGCTGTGGGCCACCGAATAAGAGAAGACCTCCAGGTCATGCGCTTTGAGTGCGATCTCGGCCATCTGCTCGGCCAGGCGATTCTCCAGCTCGAAATTCTGTTTGTTCAGGTATTCCATAACTTCTCGAATCAAATCTACTGGTCAGGGGGGAGCCCGGCCCATCGACGGCCGCTTCGTTCGGTCGGAAACCGGCGAATCGATCCTCACTCATCCGCCGACAGGGCAGGGCCTTCGGGTCTCGTCTCGCTGAGACGACTTCCCGCCAGGCCGGCTCTCTGACAGAGAGCGCGCTGCCCGGGGGAGACCCTTGCTCGCCGATTACCTAAGCTTGAAATTGAAGCCGGCCGGTACCGTTGACCGCCGTCCCGGCAGCCTGGGTGATGGTCTGCTCATGCTCTCCCACACCCGAAGTGGTCACCGCCGGGCTCCGATCCGGAAGCGAGGCGCTGTTCTGCCCGGTCGGCAATCGCCGGGCTGACGGATGGGGGATGACGAGTAGATCGATTAAGATTCTCGAAGGCTGTGAGCGTACTATGAACCGTCGGTTGAGGAATTTGGAAAATAGATAGTTGCTTCTCATGGCTTGTTCCAGGTACCAGAATACTCGTCTGGCTACGAATTATGGCGCCAATACCCGCTGAGCTTGACCTCTTTATCAAGTTTCAACCCGGGCACCTAACCGTCGCCGTTAATAAGAGATTTGCCGAAGTCTCTAGTTTGCTGGTTAAACCCTCAATCTTCTGCCTTACTCTCTGACGGATCTGACCCGGGTTCCCTGACGTTTGCTCTCTTTGGCCGCCTAAAGTCTTGATTGATAACAAAGATCCGGCTACCAGGCGGCTCCTGCCGTCAGGGTCCGTCACCCTGAGTAAACAGACACCTCTACCATGCCTTGGGCGAAGACTAAGAGTATCTAATCTAAATGCAATGGAACTAAGTTGCGTGAGTTTTATTCAAACCACGGCGGCGTGAAGCCGGCGGCACGATGCCGAAAGACGCAGAAAGCACCCAATCGACCAGTTTCGGCGTCTTCCGTGGTTAGAAAGCAAATTGCCCAATTTTAACTCCAGGTAGGTAGTCAAAAGCTATTTCACAAAGGGCCGCGAGAGTTCCTTAATGCCAAGTTATTATAAGTTAAGGAAACCCGGGCCGGTTACTTAATGCACGAAAGAGCTTTTGATCGGTTACCTGGGCTGCTGATCTCTCGTACTTCCTAATGTATTGCTAGCTAATTACCAACCCGATTATAGAAAATTTCTTTGAATAATTCCATGTTCTAAAGCATTACTTACGTTGAGTGTTGGAAACAGTTAGGAACAGCTTGGTAAGTAAAAGTACCTTATTGTGTTCGATATCGCCCTCCGAAGTCTAGAGCCGGCGAAGATAAGTCGCAATTAAGTTTCAAGGCTCGGGCTACGCCTCGGATCCGGGAAAGGCCGATGGCTCGCGGCTGCGATAGAATATCTTGCTCTCCTTCGGCTCGCGCTGTTTGAGCCTGGCCGCGCGGGTTTGAGCCATCCAGGCCGGCAGCCAGAGCGCGAAGAATAATATAACGCTGATTCCCGTGGCCATGATCCAGGTGACGAGCGTGATGAGGTACCGGGTGGTTAAGGCGACTAACAGCGGATTGAGAAACCCGAGTACCGCGTTGAGCACCTGAAAACCGGGTGACGGTTGCGGATTGGCCAGCTCATCGTGTCTGAGGACGGCCTGGAGGCCGCCGAGCAGCGTGAATTCCGAGGCGCGGATATAGCCCAGATATCCCTCGATCAGGCAGGCCACGCCCAGTGAGTTCCAGGCGATCAATTTATTTTTGAAGACGTGCCCTTCGTCGAAGGCGAAGATGCCGGCGATTCCCGAGAGCGTGCAGATGAAGGCCGAGAGCAGTTGCGATAACCGCCAGGGACCGAGGATCGTCAGCGCTCCGGAGTGCTCCTGCAAAATGATGGCGATCGTTTGCTGCAGGAAACAGTATTCGAGCAGAAAGGCGAGAGCGGCAAACCCGACCAGCAGCACGACCGTCACCAGGTTGCGCAGCAGGAACTCGGCCCCGAACGCTTCCCGGAGCCAGCTCCGGGTCGCCGAGGTTGGTCGATGTAACCCGGCGTCGATCCGTTCCCAGAGGAGCCGGGCGTCTCCCTGGCGTTCGTCGGCCGACGTTTTGGAACGCAGGTGGAACGCCATGGCGAGAAGATTGATCAGCGCGATTATTGCAAGAACGACCACCAGCCAGCTATTGTGCATAATTTTTCGTCTTCCGGATTTAGAGCAAGGTTGAAAACTCGCGAGCGAGATCTGGGATCGACCTCTTCGCTCTATTCACCGCGTAAAACCGAGATGAACTTTTCTGGATCGAACGTTTTGGCTTGAACGGGAAATAGGACTTCGAGGCTGGCCGGGTGGCCGACCTCGATCAATTCTTTGACGTGCGCCGCATATTCGCGATATTTCCTGGGGTTTCGGTCGGCCGGGTAGACGTAGAGCAATCTGACCTCGATCCCGGTCAGGGAAAAATTGCATTCGCGGGTCACGTTATCGTTGAAATCCGAGTAGACCAGCAGCAACTTCCTGGTCGCCGGCGCCTGATGGAGCGCATAGATTGCCGAGTGCATGGCGCTACAGACGTCGCTGGATGACTGTTTCGATTCCTTCACTTTGGTAAACCAGTGATCGATCTCGCTCTGAAGCCGGCGGCGTTTTTCAAGATAGGCCTTGATCTCATCGATCGTCTCCGCGCGGAACGGCCGGAAGTAGACCGGGTCGATCAGTTGTGCGGAGTTGGCGGAGATGGCGCCGAGCCATAATGAATCGTCCGGTTGCAGAGTTTTGGCCAGTCCCGTCACGCCCTGCAACGCTTCATCCAGGTATCGAAAGGATTCCGATCCGTCGACCAGCGTCGCCGTCGCCACCGCCGTCTTGACGGTCGCCGGCGTCAGGGTTGGGAGTCGGCAGGAGGCGAAGATCAAGAGCGCCAGAAACAGGCAGCCCAGATAGCGCTTTTTATCGGTGGTGATCGCTCGATTGCCTTTCATTGCCCGATAGGCGAGGGCAATCGTCAGGCCGCGGCCCGCGAACGCCGGCCGGATCAAGGTAATGCTCTGAAGATTAGATAGTTAATTTGATGAATCCGAGATCGTGGATTCGTGGGTTGGGGCGCTCGACGGCCGGTTGCCCGGCATACCTGGCGGAAATCGTGAAGTCTCGTCGAAGCCTCGCCATTCGGCGGTTTCCAGCAAGCGGGCCGGACCTCGGGCCGCGAATCGCCGGCCGGCCTGGATCGAATTGCAACGGGTAGAGTCGGAGAAGTGTTGGTGGTCGGCGGATCGCACGGCGGGCGGAGAGTCTCGGCAGTCGTTAACGAGAGTGAGGGAGCACGTTCCACGAGGCATAGACCTTCATCATCACCCGGGCCGCCGCTCCCTCATCCTCGTACTAGCAGGTAATTCAACTTTCGCCGCCCGAAACGACCAGCGCGGTCATCTCGGGCAATCATCCAGACATTCCATGACGGACCTTCTCAAATTCCCACCGATCATGGACACGCGGGTCCGGTCGATTATTAACAGTAACACCCCACAGTCAAGTTACTATTTAGGCCTTGAACTACCGGCTAATATCGTCGCTAGATCGTCATTACCCACGACGGTCAATCACAAGGCAATCATCGGGCCAAAGTCGACCCGGGAAGATCCAGCCGAAATCCATCACTGATGGCCTCTCGGCAGGGAGCGGCCTCGAGGCTTCCGTGACATTCAACACTTTCGATGAGCCGCCGTTTGGCCGGTCCGATGATTCAGCGTCGGATCTGTGGCACCTCGGTTGCCAGGAGGTGAACCGTGTTATGGCAGCTATCGATCTACTGATCAACGAAGTCGCCGAGCGGTTCGGCATTGGCGGCAAAGCGATCTCGCTCATGTCGGGCCTGCTCTTGCTCATGACCGACCGGCAGCGTGGGGGCATTCCGGGATTTATCGACCGATTCAAACAGGCCGGGATGGAGCCCCTGGTGAACTCCTGGGTGGGCGGCGGTTCCAATCAACCGATCACTCCGGAACAGCTTGAGACGGCGCTGGGCCGCGAGACGATCGAGCGCCTGGCCCGCGATGTCGGCCTCTCCAGGGCCGGCGCCGCCGCCGCGCTGGCCTTGCTGACGCCGCTGGTGATCGATTACCTGACTCCGGACGGGATTGCCCCTCCATTCCTGCCGGCCTGGTTTACCTTACCTTCCAGCGGGATCGTGGGGACGACCCTGGATCCTTCCAGGGCCGCCCGGTTGACCTGGCACAAAATCCTGCGTTGCGTGGCGGTCGGGGTGGCGGTCTTTCTGAGTTATCGCCATTATCGCGGCGGGTTGCTCTTACAGTCGGCGGCGATCTCTCCACTTACGATCAGAAATCCGGCGACCGTCAATTCCACACTCTTTCTGAGGAATGTCGGTGGAGCGATCAGATTTTCCGGCGTGATGCCCGATGAAGAGAGCAGGCGCGAAGTTCTGGGTCAGTTGGAGGCCGCTTTCGGGAGGGAGCGTTGCGGCGGCGAACTGACGGTCGACCGGCGAGCCCGGCCTGTGTTGTGGTTGGGCCATTTCGGCGCCGCCCTGCGAGATCTCAAGCATCCGGGAGTGGAACTGGGCTTTGACGGTAACCAGATCCGGGTCGGTGGATCGCTCTCGGCGTCGGCTCGGGCCGATCTGGCCGCGCGGCTCGTACTGGTCTTCGGTTCGACGGCCAGGATCGCTGAAAACTTAAATTGATCGATCGACCGCGAAAGACGCGGAAGACGCGAAATCGACGATCTTTTGCGTCTTTCGCGTCTTTCGCGGTTTCGGATCGAACCTCGAGAGGCTCACTCTTCAAAGGATCTGGTAACCGAGGGCGTGCTCCTCCGGCGCGAACGGTCGCGCGTAAGGCGGCGGCAGGGCGGCGATGCGGAGGAGGCGGTGCAACTCCTCCAGCACCTGTTCCAAAGAGAGCAGGGGGTCCAATAAGAGGCTGACTGCGTGATGCACCAGTGTCAGGTAACTCATCGTGCGGTGACCTGATGCTCGCAGCAACTCATCACCGCGGCTCAGGATGCTCTCGAGGCTGGCCAGAAAGATCAACCCATGGAACTCCTGCTCGAGGTACATTCGGTCCCCTTCGCCGAACCGTTCCGACTCGAAGATGTTTTCGAGTCGGTCGATCCAGATTTCGCCGCCCCATCGCCGGTCGTACACCTCTTTGAATCCGGAGGGCGGATCTTGAGCGGCATTCAGCAGGCTCGTTCCCAGGACTCTGATCTCGCCGTTCACCAATTCGACCTTCACCAGCCGGACCAGTCTCGGGTCGAGCGGCCGATGGTCTCGCGCAAACGACTGCCGGCATCGGCCCCACTCCAACTCGACGATTCGGTCGGTCTCATCCGATTGCCAAAACTGGTCTACGATCCCGGAACAGTGCCTCTCGAAGCGGACGATGAATTCAGATCCGGGGCGGCGCTCGATCGCGATCATCTCGTGATCGGGATCGCACCAATCACGAACCACGACATCGCCCGGTTTGAGCGCCGTCTTGAGAATCTCGGCCAGGATCCTCGGCTCCGCCGGTTTGGGGCCCAGCCCGGCGGCGAGCGCGACATTATTGAGCAGGTCATAACAGCAGACGGCCGAGAACGCGGGCGGGTTCAGATCCTTCGTCTGCACGCCGCACAACCGCCGTCCGTGCCAGCGGCGCACGTTTCTCTCCGCCTCGTAAACGCGGTAGAAATCGTTCACCACGAGTCGATTCAGTTTGACGAACAGCTCGGGTCTCAGTTGTTGTTTAACTTGTTGGTACGCGCCTGGTGTGACCATTTGGGTGACCTCTGTTACTTTGCCGGACGAAGGATTGACCGCAGGCGGCCGCGGACGTTTATGACCGCGTCAATCGGGGCGTTCACGCGATCGGCTCTCGGTAATAGTGAGCGAATAGTGGCGGAAACCGACTCAAGTTATAATGATGCATGGTTAGTCTTAAGTGCGTGCCGCTAATCGCGCAGATCTGTACAGCAAACGTCGGGCCATCGCGCAATAGTCCGATCCGGTATCGATCGCGTAGACCTGAGAGGTGAAAATGAGGGCGATCGTGATTGGGAACGGCCGGATCTCGATGAAACCTCGAAATGTCCCGGCTGCTCGCCGAGTTGAGGCTCATTACTTTGAAAAGCAGGTCTCTTGAATTTGGATTCAAAACCGCGTGTTTCGCGGTTTGTAAATCAATTTTGTGGGCAACGTACTCATGCGAAATCTGCCGCCTTCACCTTGTCCGGCGCTCTTCGTCAGCGCTCCCGGTTCCAGCCACGGCAAGACGACCGTGACGGCCGCTCTCGCCCGGTTCCATGCCGATCAGGGCCGCCGGGTCCGAGTCTTCAAGGCCGGTCCCGATTTTCTCGATCCGATGATCCTGGAACGCGCTTGCGGTCGGCCCGTTTATCAGCTCGATCTGTGGCTGACGGGTGAGGACGAGTGTCGGCGTCTGGTCTACGAGGCCGCGGCGGAGGCGGACCTGATCCTGATCGAGGGAGTGATGGGTCTCTATGACGGCGACCCCTGCAGCGCCGATCTCGCCGGAATGCTGGGAGTGCCGGTGCTGGCCGTGATCGACGCCGCCGGTACCGCGCAGACGCTGGGCGCGATCGCCGCCGGGCTGGCCGGCTATCGTGCCGGGTTGCCGTTCGCCGGCGTGCTGGCCAATTCGATCGCCAGCGTTCGTCATGACGAGATGGTCCGGCAGGGCGTGCCGGCGGCGATCCGCTATCTCGGCGGGCTGCCGCGTTCGGCGCAGTTTGCGGTGCCGTCGCGGCACCTGGGGCTGGTTCAGGCCGCGGAAGTGATCGATCTCGAAGCCAGATTGTCGGCCGTCGCCGCCGCGATCGGTTCGACCGCTCTGGCCGCGCTGCCGGAGGCCGTCGAATTCACCTGTCCGGTCGGTCGATCGGTGCCGCCGCTTCTGGCCGGAGTTCGGATCGGAGTGGCCCGCGATCCGGCGTTCTCGTTTATCTATCAGGCCAACCTGGATCTATTGCGAGCGTTGGGCGCCGAACTGGCCTACTTTTCGCCGCTGCGCGATCGACGGTTGCCGGCGGTCGACAGCCTCTACCTTCCGGGCGGCTATCCGGAATTGTATCTGCCGCAGTTGCAGGAGAACGTCGCCATGAAGGCCGCGCTGCGCGATCACTTTCAAAACGGCCGGCCGATCTACGCGGAATGCGGCGGCATGCTCTATCTGCTCGAATCGCTCACCGATCGATCGGGAGCGTGCGGCGAGATGGCCGGCCTGTTGCCGGGGAGCGCCGTCATGCAATCGCGCCTTCAAGGATTGGGCTATCAAACGGCGCCGATGCCGGATGGACCGCTACGCGGCCACACCTTTCACCATTCGGTGATCGAGACGCCGCTGACCCCGATCGCTTACGGCGAACGGCTGTTCAAGACCTCGCCGGGGGAGGGCATCTATCGATTGAATCGCCTGACGGCGAGTTATCTGCACTGTTACTTCGCTTCCAATCCCGAGGCCGCCGCGGCACTGTTTCGTTGAGGTGGCTTGCATTTAGCCGGATAGTCGGCGAACCTATACCATCTACTATGAACTCCACGATCAGGATCATCATCTCAGCCGCGTTGCTGTGCATCACGGTGATCGCGGCGCCAGCGCCCCCGGCGTCGAATTCCGGGCAGTCCGAGGTCCTCAAGCTCGAAGGCGACCTCAGCCCGATTCATGACCCGACGATCATCCGGGAGGGCGACACCTGGTATGTCTTCGCCACCAACAGGTTCGCGCAGAAGCTCGTGCCGATCTTCTGTTCGCGCGACCTGCGGAGTTGGAAGTTTTGCGGCAACGTCTTTGAGGCGGTTCCGGAATGGGCGCTCAAGGAGATCCCCGGGGCGCGCGGAATCTGGGCGCCGGACATCTCTTATGTCCGCGGCCAGTACCGTCTCTACTACGCTGTCTCAACCTTCGGCAGCAATCATTCCGTGATCGGATTGATCACGAACAAGACGCTCGACCCGAACAGCCCCGATTACCGTTGGGTCGATGAAGGCAAAGTCATCGGTTCCACTCGTGAAGACGATTGGAACGCCATCGACGCGAACCTGTCCGTCGATGCTCAGGGCGATCACTGGTTGTCGCTGGGCAGCTTCTGGGGAGGGCTCAAGCTGCGCCGGATCGATCCCGAGACCGGCAAGCTTTCGGCCAAGGACCCGACGCTCTATTCGATCGCCAGCCGCCGCCCGCTCCAGCCGCCCGCGATCGAAGCGCCCGCCATTGTTCAACACGACGGGTCCTACTATCTCTTCGCGTCGATCGATCTGTGCTGCCGGGGCAAAGAGAGCACGTACAAGATCGTGGTCGGACGCTCTCGAAAGATCACCGGTCCTTATCTGGACCGGGACGGCAAGCCGATGATGGAGGGCGGCGGGACGCTGTTGATGGAAGGCAGCCCCTTGTGGCGCGGCCCGGGCGGCCAGTCGGTTCTCGCCGACCCGCAGGGCGATCTGCTGGTCTTCCATGCGTATCACGGCATGACCGGCCGGCCGGCCCTCCAGATCTCCACCCTCGTCTGGAAAGAGGGCTGGCCGCGCGCGGGGTTGCTTCCGGGGAGCGCGTCCGGCGCCGCTCAGTGAAGACGGGCAGGGCCCGGCTCGCCGCCTCGCCGAGCGCGACAATCGGCGTGCTATCCGGTGTGATTGCCGTGGCCGGACCAGACCATCCGGTGGAAGATCTCATCCATCTGCGCCGGCGATGACCGCTTGCTCTGATTGAGCCACCACCGCATCATCGAGATCATCGCGCCGGCCAGGGCCTGGCTCTGGGCCGTCCTGTTTTCGTTTTCACCATCCGGCGCCAGTGCCGCCAGCCGCTGCTCGATGCCGCGGGCGAAGTGCTCGTGCGCCAACTCCATTACCTCCTGGAAGACGCCTGAAGCGACCATCGTGTCATAGAGCTTTCCCAACTCGCCCACGTGCTCAAACATCTCTTGAACCGGCGCCACTCTCCTCGAAGGCTCGGCCCGCGTGGTGAGCAGATTGGCCATATGTTTGAAGAATTCATCGGCGTCGCTGAGAAACAGATCGTCTTTGTCGCGGTAATGTGTGTAGAAGGTCGAGCGGCTGACGCCGGCCAGGTCCAGCACCTCCTGCACCGTGATCGACTCGAAGGGTTTTTCATGCATCAGTCTGATCAATGCATCCCCCAGCACCTCCCGCGTGCGTTGAATGCGGCGGTCGGGTCTCCGGTTCGATTCGGGTGATTTTTTGGACATTCGGCGCCTCTTTGTTCGGAATCTCTGAATGGAGATTGACGGCTCCGGTTTTTGATCCGTACAGTGCACGCACGACGGATAACCGCACTCGTTAAGCATAGTACAGGTCATTCCGAAATTCCTAACTGCGAACCGAAACGCCTGACGAACGGGAGGGAACGATGGGGCAGGATTACCGGCAAGATGAGGGGGGCGAGACCATGGGCACGCTGATTACGCTGCGCAAAGTCGGGAAGAACTATTCCATGCCGGCGGGAGAGTTTCCCGCCTTGCGGGAGATCGATCTGGAGATTGGGGCCGGCGAGTTTGTCGCCCTGACGGGCAAGTCGGGCAGCGGCAAATCCACGCTGCTGAACCTGATTGCCGGAATCGATCGACCGAGCCAGGGCGAGGTGATGGTGGCGGGCGCCGCGATCCACCGGCTCAGCGAGAACGAAATGGCGCGATGGCGCGGCCGGACCGTCGGCATGGTCTTCCAATTCTTTCATCTGCTGCCCACCCTGACCGTCGCTGAGAACGTCATGTTGCCGATGGATTTCTGCAAGACGCGCCCGGTCAGGCAACGCCGCCTTCACGCCTTGAAGTTGCTCGACGTGGTCGGAATCGCGGAGCAGGCGGACAAGCTTCCGGCCACCTTGTCGGGAGGGCAGCAGCAGCGGGTCGCGATCGCTCGCGCGCTGGCCAACGATCCTTCCGTCGTGATCGCCGATGAGCCGACCGGCAATCTGGATTCGGAGACCTCCGGTTCCGTGCTCGATCTCTTTCGCCGGCTGACGGAACTCGGCGCGACGGTGGTGATCGCCACGCACGAGCGCGACATTTCCGGGATGATCGATCGAAAGATCGAGTTGGTCGACGGCAGGTTGATTCAATAACACAGGAGATCGGTCGATGTCCGTGTACCGGCAAAAAGTGATCCGTGATTTCTGGCAGGAACGCGCGCGTTCAATCCTCGTCATTCTGGCGATCGCCGTCGGGGTGAGCGCTTTCCTGACGGTGCTCTCCAGTTATGCGGTTCTCACTCGCGAGCTGGACCGGGGGTACCTGGTCACCAATCCGGCTTCCTTCACTCTGGTGACCGACCGGATCGACGAAGAGTTGATGTCGGCTCTTTCGGCGAATCGCGGCGTCAGCGCGGCGGAGCCTCGTCGAATCCTGTCGGGCCGGATCAAGGTCGGAACGGCGGAATGGCGTAATCTGAGGTTGTTCGTGGTGCCGGATTACGGTGACGTTCGGGTGGGCCGGCTGCGGCCGCAGGCCGGGGCCTGGCCTCCGGCGACGGGCGAGATCCTGATCGAACGGAACGCCCTGCCGGTGGCCCGCGCGAACATCGGTGACACCGCGATCGTCAAGACCGCGGGCGGCCACGAGCAGACGTTGCGAATCAGCGGCACCGTGCACGACGTGGGCCAGGCCCAGGCGCAGATGGAGAACCTCGTCTACGGTTATCTCACGCTGGAGACCCTGGCGACTCTGGGGGAAGAGCCCTATCTCGACCGGCTGAATGTGGTGGTGGCCGGAGACCGGTTCGATGAACGGCACATTCGTGATGTCGCCGACGAGGTCAAGCGATTGGTCGAGGGCCAGGGCCGTCCCGTGCACTGGCTGGACGTTCCACCGCCGGGGAGACATCCGCACTCGGCCATCATGGGGCTGCTGATGCTGACCATGGCCGGATTCGGCCTCTTGGCGCTGCTGCTCAGCGGCGTCATCGTCGTCAACCTGTTGACCGCCCTGATGGCCGGACAGACGCGGCAGATCGGCGTCATGAAGGCCCTCGGCGGAACTCGCCGGCAGATCGCCCGGATCTATCTCGCCCAGTCCCTGTTGCTCGGGAGCACCGCCGTTCTGGTCGCGCTGCCGGTGGGGATTTGGGGCGGACGGGCGTTGAGTCGTTACCTGAGCGTCTTTCTCAATTTCGACATCATCAGCCTGGCCGGGCCGGTGTGGGTCTATCTGCTGGTCATCGTCGTCGGCTTGTTGGTCCCGCTGTCGGCGGCGGCGTACCCGGTCTGGCGGGGCAGCGGGGTCTCGGTGCGGGAGGCGCTGTCGGATTACGGCGCGGCGCGCAATTCATTCGGCGCGACC
This sequence comes from Blastocatellia bacterium, assembly GCA_035280505.1. Taxonomy (GTDB): domain Bacteria; phylum Acidobacteriota; class Blastocatellia; order RBC074; family RBC074; genus JAKEHZ01. The sequence continues at coordinate 18,409 of DATEFT010000271.1, forward strand.
GCCTTCGATCGCGCGCTGGCCGGTCTGGGCGGGCCGGCGCGTCCGCTGCTGTTTGCCGTTCGCAACGGTTTTCGGCGCCGTTCGCGGCTGGCCTTGACGCTGTTGACGCTCTCGGCGAGCGGCCTGTTCTTCATGTCCGCGCTCAACGTGCGTTCGTCGATCATCAATACGCTCGATCGCCTGTTTGCGACCAGGCAATTCGACCTCTCGGTCAATCTGGGAGAGATGATCCCGCTCGAAAAGGTTGAGCGCGCCCTGCGCGAGACGCCGGGTGTGCTGCAGGCGGAGGGATGGATTTTCGCCGAAGGCGCGGTCCCGAATCCACGAGAGGGTTCGGGGGAAGCCCCGGCCGAGGGCGCTCGCTCCCAGGGCCGGCGTTTCAACGTGATCGCCTTGCCGGCGGAGACGCGCTTGCTGAAACCGGAGATCGTTCAGGGCCGGAACCTGCTGCCGGACGAGACCGGGGCGATGGTGGCGAACACGGCGCTGGCGGAGAAGCTGCCGCAACTGCAAGTTGGATCCGAAATGGTCCTGCGGATCGGCTCTGAACAAAAGTCGTGGCAGATAGTCGGGGTCGCCCGCGAGCCGTTCTCATCCGCCACCGCTTACATCCCGCTCCGGTATCTGGAACTGCGCGATGGACGGATGGCGAACACGCTCAGACTGGCCCTGGAAAAGACGGACCCGGCGTCGATCGAGCTGGTCAAGACCGCCCTGGAGCGGAACCTCGAACAGGAGGGCGTGCGCACGGCGCGCATCTCCGGCAAGGCCGACAACCGGTTCATCTACGATCAGCACATGCTGATGATCTATGTCTTTCTGATCATCATGTCCGGTCTCCTCGCCGCTGTCGGAGGGTTGGGCGTGATGACGACGATGAGCCTCAATGTGCTGGAGCGGCGGCGCGAAATGGGAGTGCTGCGCGCGATCGGCGCGACGCCGGGGATCGTGGGCCTGATCGTGGTGGTCGAGGGTTGCGTCGCCGGTCTGCTGAGCTGGGCGTTGGCCGCGTCGGTGGCGTGGCCCTTCAGCAAGGCGCTGGGAGACTTGCTGGTCACGTTGATGCTCAAGAGCCGGCCGGTCTTTCTGTTCGAGTTGAAGGGCCTGTGGCTCTGGCTCGCGATCTCGCTGATCCTCTGCGCCGCCGCCAGTCTGCTGCCGGCGTGGCGCGCTTCCAGGCAATCGGTTCGCGAGGCTCTCGGTTACGAATAGCGGGCCCCGCGATCTCGCGGGCTCAGGACGCGCTCCAGGTCGGTTGCGGCAGGGCTCCCGGCTCCGGAGAGGGCGCCGGCTCGCGCGGCAGCGTGACCGTGAAGGTGGTTCCGGTTCCGACCTCGCTGCTGACCGTGATCCGCCCGCCGTGATCCTCGATCAACTTTTTGGTCAACGGCAGGCCCAACCCGATTCCCGTCTCCTTGGTCGAAAAATAGGGTTCGAAGATATGATCGATGGCGTCCGGCGCGATGCCGCTGCCGGTGTCCGAGACTTCAAAGCGGATCCAATCTTTCTGCGGATGGAGGATGATCTTCAGCGATCCGCCCTCATCCATGGCCTGGACCGCGTTGATCGTCAGGTTGGAGAAACAGGTCTTAAGCTGCTCGACATCCCCCTGAAAATTGGTGTGGGATCCTGGATTGTCTTCGGCCGATTCCGCGGTGATCGACAGACTCACCCCTTGTTGATCGGCCTTGGCGCGCACCAGGCTCGCCACCTCCTCCATCAGCTCCTGCGCGTCGATCTCGCGCAGCTTCAGTTTGGCCGGGCGCCCGTAGCTCAGAAAGTCGCTGACCATCCGATTGAGCCGGCCGATCTCGTCTTTGACCGTGTCGCAGAGCCGGGTGTATTCGGTGCGCAGGGTCTCGGTCTGCGGCGCGAACTTGCCCCGCATAAAATCGATCGTGAGGTTGATGAAGCTGAGCGGGTTGCGAATCTCATGCGCGATTCCGGAAGCGATCCGGCCCGTCAGCGCGGAGCGTTCGGCGCGTTGCAGCTTCTCTTCCAATTCCCGTTTGCTGCGCAACCCGGCCAACATCTCGTTGAAGGCGCGAGCCAGGGCACCCATTTCGTCACGCTGCCTGACGGGGATCGAAAAGTCGAAATCGCCGGATGAGACGCGCCGCGCCGCTTGCGACAGCTCCTGGATCGGGCCGGTGAACCGCCACGTCACCAGTCCGACGATCAGGACCAGCACCAGACTCAGAATGGCGATGGCGATCAGACGCTGCCGCGACTCTTCGCGCAGGGTCTCGGCCAGCAGATGGGGCGAGACGATGAAGGTGACCCGCCGGCTGCCCTTCTCGGTCTCGATCATATAGGTCAGGACCAGTTCGGGCTCACGGCCGGAGGCGTCGGTCTTGGGCTTGGTTTTGGGCGGATTCAAGGGGGACAGGTCACCGAGCACATCCTTCAGGTTCTTTCCGACGTCGTCGGCATCGGCGCTGTCGATGATTCGCCCGTTATCGTCGGAGATCAGGATCCGGTGAATGATGTGACCCTCGTCCAGGCTGATCGTAATGCGGCCGTCTTCCTCGACCAGCTCGTAGAGATATCGGCTGCTGGGTAATGCGGTCTGCACCAGGTCGATGGAGGTGGAGATGGCGTCGATATGCTCCTCGACCAGATTGGCGATCCGCTGTTCGAGATGCTGATTGATGTAATAGATCGCCACGATCGTGGTCATGACGATCACCGTCACGAAGATCAAGATCCGGATCCGAAAGCTGTGGAACGGGTTGAATACTTTACTGATCATAATCTTGACTCCATCGTACAAGATGTCTCTCGAAGTTCTATTCGAAACCGCGAACTATCTCGACGGCCTTCAGCGCATTTCGTTAGCGGCCGAGCGCCCACTTGGTCCAGGTCTCCGGCGGGCCCGTGCGCGCGGCGACCTGGAATTTTCCCTCTCCGAGCGGCTTGAAGATCACCGTCTCGCCCTCGACGACATCGCCGAGCTCCTTGCCGGCGGCGTCCTGTAGATTCGGCCGGTGGCTGACGATCACCAGGTTCTTGCCCCTGGCCGGTGGCGTGCCGAGAATCTTCCGCAGCGCCTCGGCGCGGCGCTGGTTCTCTCGCGGCGAGACGACCAGCCCGCCTTCCGTCACGTCTTCGGAGGCCGTCACCTCTCCGACGGCCAGGAGCCCGGCCGCTTCGCGCGCCCGATTGAATTGGCTGGCGATGACTCGCTCCACCGGCAACCCGAGCTTGCGGAACGCTTCTCCCAACTCCCGGGCTTGCTGCCTCCCCCGGTCGGAGAGTTGCCGCTGGGCTTTGATGTTGTCGAGGTGGAGCGGATCGGTGTCGGCTTGATCCGGGTTGGTCTGTGGATGGCGGATGAACAGGACATAACCGCCTTTTCGCAAGTCCGTGAGCAATTCATCGGTCGTCTGCGATCCGGCGCTCAGGGCCGTCGCCAGCAAGATTACGGTTGAGATCAGTGCCATCTTCATGAAGGAGTCTCTCCTTGGGCTTTTCTTCGAAATGTTTTCAGTACTCCGGGAGCTGAGTTCTTTGAAATTCGAGATTCAAACCGCGAAACACGCCAAACACGCGAAATGATCCGGCTTTCGCGGATTCCGCGTATTTCGCGGTCTATCGATCGTTTCAGCCAAAAGTAGTATACCCGAATTCAATCGACCTTTTGCAATTCCAGGAGGGCCAGCCAGGGGTCGTAGAGGGTTACCTGGTCTTGATTGGCCTCCCACCAGTTCACTAGAGACTGGTAGGTCTTCCTCGGCTGGTCCGTTCCGGCGGGGGCCTCTCCGTGATGGACGGTGGCGGTGACGAGCGGCGACGGCGAGAGACTGCTCTGCCGGGCGCTGTTCGAGAGCAGCACCAACATTCTACTCTGCAGATTCCGATGAGGGACTCCGGCCATATTCTGGGGACCGTCGGTCGCGAAGGCCTCCAGGGCTCTGGGGACGGCGGATTTGTCTCCGCGCCGGGCCAGGTTGAGGGCCGCCCAGACGCCGGCGTCGCCCGGCAGATGGATCAAGGCTCTCAAACTCGCGAGGCCTTCTTCCCGGTTCTCGAAACAGAGGTATACCGCACCGGCCACGCGGATGAACGGGTCCTGAGCTTTTTGCAGCTTCCGGAAAATTTCCGCCCGATTCTTTCCGCAACGCCAGGCGAAATAGGAACCCAGGACATAACCGTAATCCGTATCGCGCCACGACTGGCCCGTGTTGACCCAGCCCACGAGATAGTCCGCGATGGGATCCGGATCGTGCCGGGTCATGACGTCGAAGACCTTGTAGAACTCTTCATCGGTCGGATTGTTCGCCAGGCTCCGGCGCATCTCGGCGAGCTCTTTTTCGGTGGGGGGCGCGGGGGCCGCACTCTCCGCGTTTTCACTTTCCGATTGGTCCAATCCCAGCCTCCGGCGGATCTGTTTGACGATCTCGGCGGGGAGTTCGGTCGCCGGCTGGTCGGCCAGCTCGAGGGTGGTCTTTCCACCCCCTTGTCCCAGGATCGGATAGACTTCGTAATCCCGCTTCTGCGGGGCCTTCTTCAGGAAGTTCAAAAGCTGCGCGACGGCCGCTTTCGGAGACGAGGCGCCCTGGATGCTTGTTCTGAGCGCGATCTTCTCCGCGGTCCGGTCCTGGCTGGAACGGCCGTCACCGAAGAGATATTTATCGGCGAGTCGTTGCAACAACCGCAGTTCGCGCAGGTCGGGGCTGAGCGCCAGGAATTGCCGGACCGCCTCCTTGAAGCTCTTCAGGTCGGAGTGGGTCGAACCCAGCGCGTACAGCTCTCTTTTCCCGGCCTTCAGGGGAAGCAGCACGCGCCCCTGAAAGAGCGGCAACTCATATTCCGCCGGGAGCTTCCGCCACCAGAGCGGGACCGGCGATCCCTGGGTCGTGCTCATCAGGCGGAGGGGCGCCTCACGCTTGAACGCGCCGACCAGGTACTGCATGCCGACCAGCGCGATCGGGAATTGCGGCTCCCAATAATTGACGGCGACTCTGATTGAGATGGTGGTGCCGGCGGGCGCTCCTTTCCACGATTCGATCACGCGGTACTGAGCCACGATCCCGCCCGCCGTTTGACATTCGACGATGCCCATGAAATCGGCGTCGGCCGCGAACTGCTCCCAGGTCAGCGGGTCGATGGTGGTTGCCAGTGCCGGTTGAAATTGAAGGCAGCACAGCAGCGCCGCCAGGCCAAGGAGACGAAATAGGGGACGATTCATAAAGTTTCACCTCGTAGTTGACAATGAACTTGATGACCCATGAACGCCCTCCTCGATCTTTGTTGCAGGTCGCGCTCCCGATTCGAGCGAGTCTTTTTCTTCTTAAATCTTCTTAACTACTTGACCGGCGGCCGGAAATTTTCTCGGACGCCGGGCCGGAAGAATTTTTTCTCTCGGCGGCCCATTTCATAGAACGTGCTCTTCGGCCGATAATAAGCCGACAGTGATTCAAACCGCGAAAGACGCCGATGTTTCACGGTTTGTAGATCAATTTTGTTAGCCACGTAATTACTCTGAAGCGAGCTTTCAGATATCTAGAAGTGAGATGAAAGAAACAACCTCGAGTCAAGCGTTGGTCCAAATATCCGAG
>DATEFT010000272.1:0-11620 GCA_035280505.1 Blastocatellia bacterium
ATAGATGTCGACGTTCGGGGCCCATTTGCCACCCAGGGCCTCCTCGCCGCTGAACAGTCCGGGCAACGCCGAATTGAAGATCCGGTTGAAGTCCTCACGAATGTTCCTCAGTTCATTGAATGGGTCACGTCTCACGATGAATGACATTGCTTCTTCCCTCCTTAAAAACATGGTTGGTTGTTAAACTAGATGTTGAACGGCCCTCTCCTTCTCCTCAGAGGTGTCTACGCTTCAGCTTTTCTAACGTTCCACTCTCTTTCGTGCCGCTCACCTCTTCCTAAAACGACTCTCTCAATTACCTTCTACTATGTTTGCCACTCTTACTGAGTGCAAACGCAGTATAAAACTTGAGTGAATTACTGTCAACAACTTTGCATAAAAATTCTCATGACCCGGACAGACCGGTGCTCCGGCTTGGAGCCCTCCCACCAGGAGGGCGCTAAGCCATTAAGCCTCAAGCTGTTAAATGGATTTGAGAGGAGGGGAGGAGAGTTTAGAGTTGCTTTGGAATAGGCATCATGGTCTCGCCGATCATGGCGAATTCAGTGCCGTTGAACTGAAAGTCCAGATTGCGCTGCATCTCCCCTTTGCCGGGAACGTTCGCCGAGGCCATCAAGCGCAGGAGCGGAGCCTTCCCTTCTTCGTGTTTGAGCCCGATCCGCAGGAACTTATCGCCGGTTTTGAGGGCGAGGCCCTGTTTCTCGGAGATCAGCGGATAGTTCTTATCCTCCTGAGCCACGAAGGCATAGAACTCCGGGCCGCGCTTGGCGGGCTTGGCATAGACGATGATCAGGGTATCGAAGCTCCCCTTCTGAATGACGTCGAGGCGGGCCGCATAGACCAGTTCGGCCCCGCTGCCTCCGACCCCGCTGGTCAGGGTCCGGGCGGTCTCCAGATCCTTGGGACTGAGTTTGGGATTGCTGGCCAGTTGCGCCGGGACCTGGCTGAAGCCCAGCAAAGAGATTAAGGCAACCAGAAGAAGGCTGTGCTTCTGTATCATACGAACTCCATTTAATAGTCTGGAGAAGTCTGGAGAAGTCTGGAAAAGTCAAAACCGGTCCCGATTTAGACTTCACTAGACCTTCCCAAACTTCCCCCGACTTTCCTCTAGACTCATTTTCCCGTAACGACCACCTGGGTGCTTCCGACGTTGGCGCTGGAATCGAAGACGCGGAAGGCGATGACGTGCTGTTTCTGATCCGGCAGCACCGAGCGGACCACGAAATCCTCGCGCTTCGAATCGGCGATCCCGTCGACCGGGAAGACCGCTTTCCACTGACCGCCGTCGAGTTGGTACTCGGCGCGGCGGACGACCGAGGTGGCGTCGGTCGCGTGGAAGGTGACCTCGACCTCCGAGCCCCTGGACCTGGGAGCGTCGGCCGTGAGATCGGGCGGAGTGTTGTCGATCTCGACCGGTTCGGTCTCCTGTTCGTCGGTCAGGGCCAACTCGGCCGGATTCGAGAGGCTGTCGTTGGCCGTGACCTTAAAGATGTAGCGGCCGTCCGGCAGCGCGTTCTGGTCGATCGTGTAGTAGGTGTCGCGGAGCGCGGTCTTGAGCGGGAAATATTCTCCGCCCGCCGCATTCCGGTAGTAGACGGCGTATTCGATCGCGTCGCCGTTGCGGTCGTCAGCCTGCCACTGCAGAGAGACGGCTCCGCGCTGATAGATGCGGCGCGGCGGAATCTGCATGGCCGCCGCCATCGAGGGCCCATCGGCCGGCGACTGATCCGGGCCGAGATCGCCCTGAGGCTGCACCACGGCCGCCTGCAACGCCACTCCGACCGGCAGAATGTTGAGCGAGCTGATCTTCGGCGACAGGTTGCGAGGCAGGTAGGAGACCGTCACCTCCCGCAGCCGCGAGCCGGCGCCCCCCGTGGGGCGTTTCAAGGTCGCGCGCCACTGCAGGTAGCGAGCCGACGGGCTCTTGATGATCTCACCTTCGGGATTGGCGACCGGCGCCGACCAATCGCTCCAGGTCGAGTCCGGGACCGCCGTGTTGCCGCTCCGCGTCTGCAGTTCGATCGGCCCCTCGCCGACCCACGCGATGCGGCCCCACTTGGTGGTCATCTGCGCATCGCGAATCGAAGAGGTGTAGGTTCCGTTCTCGCTGGTCTCCGAACTGAGGCGGAAGAGTTTGCCCAGGTTGGAGGTCGCGGCATAGAGCCGGTTGCCGGCGCGGATGAAGCGCGAGGTCTGCGCCTCCGACGATTGCACGAGCAGCAGCGGATTCTGGCCGGGTTTGACGCTGTAGACGCGCCCCTTCTGCCCGGTCCCGATCAGGGCCTGGCCGTCCGGATCCAGCGCGATCGCAAAGGCCGTGCCTTCGCGCGAATCCCAGAGCGTATCGGGAGCGCCGTTCGCATCGAGCTTGTAGAGAGCGCTCTTGGGTTGATTGCCGCCCCCGCCGGCCGCCGGGTTCGAAAGGCCGAGCCCGCCGGTCGGATCGACGGTCTGGACGTCGCTGATCGTGATCGTCATGCCCTCGTCTCCGCTGATCACCGGAGCGGAAGCCGGCGCCGCCGCGGGTTGAGACGCATTGGCCGCCGCGCCGCCCGCCGATTCGGCGAGGGTCAGCACGTAGACCTCCCCGTTCTTGCCCACGGCCAGATCGCGCACTTCGCGCTGCAGCGAATCGAAGAGCGTGAAGGCCTTGCCGTCCGCCGAGATGCGGAGGACCAGCCCTCCGGGATCGGTCCCGGCCAGGATGTTGCCCGCGGCGTCGACCTGCAGGGCCGTGATATTGGTCTGGGAGGTCTTGGCGAAGGCCTCGCCGGAGCCGTCCCGGTTGACCCGATAGATGGTGCCCTTGTCTCCGGTGCCGACCAGCAACCGGCCCTGCTGATCGAAGGCCAGCGACCAGATATATTTGGTCTTGGGATCGAAGAAGACCTTGGCCTCGCCGTTGGGCGCGATCCGGTAGACCTTGCCGTCGGGCGAGGTTCCCGCATAGAGGTTGTTCTGGGCATCGACGGCCAGGGCCATGACGCTCAGTTCCGGCGTCTTGTAGAGCAGCAGCCCCTTGCCGCTCGGATCGACCCGGAAGATTCGGCCTTCGTTGCCCGTGCCGAGAAAGACGTTGCCCACCTTGTCGGCGACCGCCGACCAGATGTAGGCCTGTTTGGTATCGAAGACTTCGACCAGCGACGGCGCGAGCGTCATGGTGCCGTTGTCGGCGATCGAAATGCCGCGGGCGTCGCCCTTTTCGACCTCGGCGCGCGAATTGACCCGCCAGAAGACCGGGCCGCCGGCCAATGCGGACCAGCCGCCCCAAAGACCAATGGCAAGAGTGGAGAGTGAGAGCAGAAGCAGGAAAGTTTTACGCATGGTGCTATTTCTAACTCAAAAACCGCGAAATACGCGAAACACGCGACGGAAGATTGATCGATTGCAAGCTCGCGTGTTTCGCGTATTTCGCGGTTAAATCACGGTCAATAGATGGCCATTACGGATTGACGACGTTGATCGTCAGCATCCGTTGTCCCGAAATCACGAATTTGGCGGGCGGCAACTCTTTTTCAAGAACGGTCGCCGAACGGGTCAGGATGTAGCCGCCGGAGGTTCGATCCGAACCGAGCGTCGCGAGGACGGAGGGCGGAAGACTCGGCAGCTCCTCATTTTTGATCAGCGCGCCGCTCTGGGCGCGGGCCAACCGCACATAGAGGCGATCCGCGCGGCGCAGGCGATTCATCTCGCGCACCAGTTGATCGAGCGATTGCGGCGTAAACCCGGTGCGCGGCTCGCTGGCCTGAAGCGCGTTGCCGTCGCTGACGATGATCTGGAGCGGGCCGATCGGCGCATCCTCGGGGATCTCGATCGGAATCCGCTCGACATACTCCTCGCCGCCCTCGGTTCGGGCGAAGGCCTGCGCCTCGATCTGTTCGCCGCGCCGGACCTCGGTCCGATTGATCCAGAGGCGGTCGAGCTGCCCGGTATTGCGGGCGTCGCGCGAGATGATGTCGAAAGAGAGCTTCTCGAACTGCAGGTCTTTGAAGCCGCTGTTGAACAGCACGCTGATCGGCTGCGAGACGGCGAAGGCCGCGGCCAGCGGCGCGTTGAGCGAGACCGAGAGGCGATTCTCGAGATTGATCTCCGCCTGATCCTTGAGCTTGATCTTGCCCCGCAACTGGAGGGTCGAATCGCCCAGGGTCCGTTCGGTCGTCGTGATCGTCGAGAGAACGGTCAACTGCATCAGGATCGGGGTCAGGAACCGATCGGCGACCACCTCGAAATGATAGCTCTGACTGCCGCCCCGGCTGGTCTGCATGTTGATCTCGACCGGGATCATCCGCGGAGCGATCCCCAGTTCGCCGTAGATGCCCGTCGACCGGTCGCCCCGCATGGTACCGACCATGGCCGTCGGGTAGCTGACCTTGAACGAAGTGGCGGCCGACGACATGACCGTCACCACCTCGCCCTCGTGCATCGGAAACTCCGAGACCCCGAGTTGCAGGAACGGATGGCCGAACGCGTAGATCTGGTTGCCGTCGCGATAGGTGACGGTGCCCGCGGCCGCCAGCGAATAGTCGCCGCGCACGAGCGGGACCACGATCGTCGATCCCGGCTTCAAGGTATCTTTATTGGCCTTCTTCAATTGGGTGATCTCCGCGGCGCCCGAGACCCCGGCGACCGGCGCCAGCCCCCAGGATTGGAAGAGGGGCGCGAAGCGCGCGACGACCTCCGGCGAGACTCCGGAGATAGCCAGCGGAGTGGCGATCGGTTGCAAGACCTGCAGACCCGAGGGAGCCGCGACGGCCTGCGCGGCGGCGGTCGGATTGGTCCCGTTGACCCCCTTGACGAAGTTCAGGAACTCATTCGATTTTTCATTGAACGCAATCTCGGAGAAGGAGACGGTGCGCGGCTTGCCGATCTCCGGCTTGTCGCTCTGATCCTTGTTCTGCTTCTGCTCGAAGACATCGATCATGTGCTCGATCGGCGTGATCCCGGCGATCGGGTCCTTGGCGAACATATAGCCGAAGGCAACCGCACCCAGTAGTTTCCCGTCGATATAGACCGGGCTTCCGCTCATCCCCTGGAAGACGCCGGTATGTTTCAGATCGTCGCCCAGGAGTTTCGACAAGACCGCGCTCTGCTGCGGGTTCGGGAATCCCTTCAAGACGCCTAAAATCTCCAGCTCGAACGGTTTGGGCTCACTTCCGACGAAGACCGTGTAACCTGTGGCGCGCATCCCCGGCTTGACATCCGCCACCGGAAAGAACTGATCCTTGCGGATCGATTGCTCGACCTCCGGGTGGGCGGCCAGACTGGCCTGACCCCGGGTCGTGAATTCAGCCGTTGAAAGGATCATGGCCAGCAGCGCGAAGGTCACCAGTCGCCTCATAGAATAGTACCTCATTGTCTTGTGAGCTCCTCTAGTTACGGATGCGATACATGAGCAATATATCACAGATTTTTCCGGATTGCGGGTTGCGGGTTGCATATTCGTGCCCGCTCGGTTTGAATTTCGCTGGCGCTAAATTTGATTATCCATTTTTCAACGGATTAGGCAATATGGGGAAGATCACACCGAGCACCGTTCGGGGATTCATTCAGGCCGGGGGACGCAGCTCCAGAATGGGGCAGGACAAGGCCTGGCTCGAAGTCAAAGGCCGCCGCCTGATCGAGCGCGTCCTGGCTGCCGCGCAGCCGGTCGTGACCGACCTGGCCGTGATCATCAACGCGGCCAATCCGCGCGCGGAAGATTACCGGCTGCTGGCCGCCGATTGGAACGCGCGCCTGATCTACGATCTGCAGGATCATCGCGGCCCGCTCGGCGGGATTCAGACGGCGCTCAAGCATTGCCTGCCGCATCAATCGGCCCTGATCCTGGCCTGCGACCTGCCGTTTCTCACCTCGGAACTCCTCTCGCGCCTCCGGCAGATTCACGGCGGCTCGAATCTGCAATCTTTAATCTCCGATCCGCCCTTGACTCCGGCCCTGATCCCGGAGGTCACGGTGCCGGTCGATCGGGAGGGGAGATGGCAGCCGCTGGCCGCCATCTACGCGGCCTCCTGCCTGCCGGCGGTCGAGCAGATGCTGGCGGAGGACCTGCTGAAGATCGAGCCGCTCTACCAGCGGGTGAGAACCCGCCAGGTTCGGTTCCCGGAGATCGGCGACCTGCCCCGGGCCGACCAGTTCTTTCTCAATTTGAACACCCTCGACGACTACGCGCCGCTGCGCAATTGAGCGGCGGCTTGCTCTCCTTCCCGTCATTTCATAAAATCGGCGTTTCGATCATCGCATGAATTTTTGGCTGTAGTTATACAATATGGCTATTAATCAGATAATTGTGCGCGGCGCGCGCCAGCACAACCTGAAGAACATCAGTCTCGAAATTCCGCGCAATCGTCTGACGGTGATCACCGGGCTCAGCGGCTCCGGCAAATCGTCACTGGCCTTCGATACGATCTATGCCGAAGGTCAGCGGCGTTACGTCGAGTCCCTCTCGGCCTATGCGCGACAATTCCTCGAACAGCTCGAAAAACCCGATGTCGATGCGGTCGAGGGGCTCTCCCCCGCGATCTCCATCGAGCAGAAGACGACCAGCCGCAGCCCGCGATCGACGGTGGGGACCGTGACGGAGGTCTACGACTATCTGCGGTTGCTCTTCTCTTCGATCGGCCAACCGCACTGCCACCACTGCGGCCGGCCGGTCTCGCGGCAATCGACCGATCAGATCATCCAGAACATCCGCGAGTTGCCCGAGGGCGAGCGCGTCATGATCCTGGCGCCGATCGTCCGGGGCCGCAAAGGCGAGTTCAAGAAAGAGCTGGAGCGATTGCAGAAGAGCGGCTTCACCCGGGCCCGGATCGACGGCGATCTGCGCTCGCTGGATGAACAGATCACGCTCGACAAGCGGCGCAATCATACGATCGAGGTCGTCGTCGACCGGCTGTTGATCAAACCGGGGATCACCCAGCGGCTCGAAGAGTCGGTCCGGACCGCCACCAAGTTGACGGACGGCGTGGTGATCGTCTCGATCGTCGACGGCGAAGAGCGGCTCTATTCCGAGCGGATGGCCTGCGTCGATTGCGGGATCTCGATCGGGCAGCTCGAACCGCGCTCCTTCTCGTTCAACTCGACCTACGGAGCCTGTCCGGAATGCCACGGGCTCGGGACCAAGCCCGAGGTCGACCCGGCCAAACTGGTGATCGACGAGACGACGCCGATCGGGGAGTTGCGATTCGTCGGGGACGCCGACCGCGCGACCGATTCCTATCTCCGGGAGGCCCTGCTGGGCGTCGCCCGGCACTTCGGCGGCGACCAGGAGCAGCCCTTCGCCAAGCTCCCGAAGAAGGTCCGCGACGCCTTCTTCTTCGGCGTGAAAGAGAAGGTCGCGTTCCGCCACGGCGAGTATCAGTACCAGGCCGAATGGCGCGGCGCGGTCAACTTTCTGCTCGAAGCCATGCAGAAGTTCAACGAGGGTGAGGCCTGGTCGGAGAAGACCCGCGCCGCGCTCGAATCCCTGATCTCGCCGGTGACCTGCCGGGCCTGCAACGGAACGCGGCTCCAGCCGGAATCGCTGGCGGTCAAGATCAACAGCCGCTCGATCGCCGATTATGCGGCGCTCCCGATCGAGACCTCCCTGAAAGCCTTCGCCGAGATCGAACTGCGGCCGCGGGAGGAGATCATCGCGGGGCGGATTCTGAAGGAGATTCGCGACCGGTTGAACTTCCTGCAATCGGTCGGTCTGGGCTATCTGACGCTCGATCGCCCGTCGGCCACGCTCTCGGGCGGCGAGGGACAACGAATCCGGCTGGCGACGCAGATCGGCTCGCAATTGCGCGGAGTGCTCTACGTCCTGGATGAACCGTCGATCGGGCTCCATCCGCGCGACAACGAACAACTGCTCAGCACGCTGGCCCGGCTGCGCGACCTGGGCAACACGGTCCTGGTCGTCGAACACGACGAAGAGACCATCCGCCGGGCCGATTACGTGGTCGACCTGGGCCCGGGCGCCGGCACGCACGGCGGCGAAGTGGTGGCCACCGGCACGCCCGCCGAGATCGCCCGAGTCGAGAGCTCGGTCACCGGCCGGTACATCGCCGGCGATCTCAGGATCGAGATCCCGGCCCAGCGGCGGGCCCCCAACGGCAAGGCCATCGTCGTTCGCGGCGCCTCGGCCAATAATCTGAAGAACCTCGAGGTCGCCTTCCCGCTGGGCGTCTTCACGGTCGTGACCGGAGTCTCGGGCTCCGGCAAATCGACCCTGGTCGAAGACATCCTCTATCGCGCCATCGCGCGCAAACTCTACCGCAGCCTGGCCGAACCGGGCGCCCACCTCAATCTCGAGGGGATCGAACATATCGACAAGATCATCGAGATCGATCAATCGCCGATCGGCCGCACTCCACGCTCGAATCCGGCGACCTACACCGGGCTCTTCACGCCGATCCGCGAGTTGTACGCGATGTTGCCGGAGAGCCGCGAGCGCGGTTACAAACCGGGCCGGTTCTCGTTCAACGTCAAGGGCGGCCGCTGCGAAGCCTGCCACGGCGACGGGCTGAAATGCATCGAGATGAACTTTCTGCCGGACGTCTACGTGACCTGCGAGGTCTGCCGCGGCCAGCGCTACAACCGTCAGACCCTCGACGTCCGGTATCAGGGCAAGAACATCGCGCAATTGCTCGACACCACGGTCGAGGAGGCCCTGGCGCCGCTCGAGAATCATCCGCAGATCAAACAGAAACTGCAGACGCTCTACGAAGTCGGGCTGGGCTACATCAAACTGGGCCAATCGGCGACCACCCTCTCGGGCGGCGAGGCCCAACGAATCAAACTGGCCAAGGAGCTCTCGCGCCGCGCCACCGGACGGACGGTCTACATCCTGGACGAACCCACGACGGGCCTCCATTTCGAGGACGTCCGGAAACTGCTGGATGTCCTGCAACGACTGGCCGACCTGGGCAACACCGTGATCATCATCGAGCACAACCTGGACGTCATCAAATCGGCCGATTGGATCATCGATCTGGGGCCGGAAGGCGGCGAGGCCGGAGGGCGCATCGTCGCCGAGGGATCGCCGGAGACGGTGGCCCGCAACAAAAAATCGTACACCGGCCAGGCGCTGCGAACCGTCCTGAATCTCAACGGCAGCGATCCGGGCGACGGCCGGAAATAGGCTATTCAAGAACTTCCGGTCATTGTAGAATGGCATCATCCATCTGGAGAAGAGGCTTGAAGAAGAGGCTTGAAGAAGAGGCTCAAGGAGAAGAGTATGAGCGCAGCGAACATGCCACCGCCCCCGATGAAGTTCACTTCCGCGGACCTGCTGCTGATGCCCGATGACGGTAAGCGTTATGAAGTGATCGAAGGAGAGCTCTACGTGGCCAAGCAACCAAACTGGCACCATCAGTATGCCTGCACCCGGCTTCTCTGGGCGCTCGAGGAATGGAACAATCGAACCCGGCTGGGGGTCGCCAATCTGGCACCCGGCCTGATCTTCGCCGAAGACGACGATGTGGCGCCGGACGTGGTGTGGATCAGCAATGAACTGCTGCCCAAGATTCTGGGAGCGGACGGCAAACTGCATGCCGCGCCGGAACTGGTCGTCGAAGTCCTCTCGCCGGGATGGAACAATCAACATCGCGATCGACAGGCCAAACTCAAACTCTACTCACGACGTGGGGTGTTGGAGTATTGGCTGGTCGATTGGGAGAAGCCCTCCGTAGAGATCTACCGGCGCGAAAACGAACAACTGGTACAAACCTCGACTCTGCTGCGCAACGACGCGCTGACCTCCCCGCTCCTGCCCGGCTTTGCCTGCTCAGTCAGTGATTTGATTCACCGGATTCCATTGGAACCACAGTCCTAGCCCCACCAGCCGAGACGAGCATTGAAAATCTCCGCGACCATCATCGTTCGTAACGAAGAAGAGAATATCGCCGCCGTCTGCGAGACCGTTGCGTGGGCGGACGAGATCGTCATCGTCGATTCCGATTCGACCGATCGCACGGTCGAGATCGCGCGCCGTTACACCGACAAGATCTTCAACCGGGAGTTCCGCGGCTACAAGGACAAACACGAGTTCGCCGACTCGCAGACGACCGGCGACTGGATCTTCTGGATCGACGCCGACGAACGGGTGACGCCCGAGCTGCGCGAGGCGATCGAAAGTCTGCGCCGGCGCGACCCGACCGCCCTGCCCGCCGGTTTTCGCATCGCGCGCAGCACGCGCTACCTGAATCGCTGGATTCGGCATTCGGGCTGGTATCCCGACTATCAGATGCGCCTCTACCTCAAGTCCGCGAGTTACTGGGACGGCGTCTCGCCGCACGAGACCGCGCGAGTCCCGGGTCCCGTCGAGACGCTGCCCGGCGAGTTCCTCCACTACACCAAGCGCAATCTGCAGGAGCATCATCGCGTGCTCGGCGAATACACGACGCTGGCCGCCGAGTACCTGAACCAACAGCGGAGGCCGGTGCGCGGCCCCGAACTGCTGCTGCTGCCGCTGGCCGCCTTCGTCCGCACCTATCTGATCAAGCAAGGTTTTCGGGACGGCATTCCGGGATTGATCATCGCTATGTTCACGGCGTACAGTGTCTTCCTCAAATACGCCAAGGTTTGGGAGCATGATCATGCCCGCGATCATTAGGAATTTGAGATTTGCGCTGAAGACTTGAAGTTTAGCATCCCCGAAAAACAGAACCGGCAGGACCAGCAAGTATCATGAAAACTGTCATCCTCTGCGGCGGACGCGGCACGCGCCTGAGCGAACACGGCGCCTCCGTCCCCAAAGCCTTGATTGAGATCGGCGGGCGGCCCTTGCTCTGGCATCTGCTCAAGATCTACCAACACCATGGGCTCAACGATTTCGTGCTCTGCCTGGGGTACCTGGGCGATTCGATCAAACGATACTTCCTGGACCATCACTGGCTCGCTTCGGACTTCACCCTCAAGACGAACCGGAACGGCGAGTATCAACTGCATCGGCATGGCGTCTCGGGCGAAGACTGGCAGATCACCTTTGCCGAGACGGGGCTCGACACCAATACCGGCGGCCGGGTCAAACAGATCGAGCGGTACCTGGGCGAGGATCCGACCGTCTGCGTCACCTACGGCGACGGGTTGGCGAACATCGATCTCCCCGCCCTGATCGAGTTTCACCGGAGCCACGGCAAGCTGGCGACGCTGACGGCGGTCCACCCGCGATCGACTTTCGGGCTGCTCAAACTGACCCCCGGCGGAGCCGTGAACGAATTCGAGGAGAAGCCGATCATCCAGGACTGGAGCAACGGCGGGTTCTTCGTCTTCAATCGCCCCGTCTTCAGTTACCTGACGGACAACTGCGTGCTGGAGCGCGAGCCGCTCGAACGGCTGGCGCAGGCGGGCGAGCTGATGGCCTACCGCCACACCGGTTTCTGGAAATGCCTCGACACCTACAAAGACAACGTCGAATTCAATCAATTGTGGGACACCGGCCAGGCCGAGTGGAAATTGTGGAAGTGATCAACCGACTAAACAACCAACCTGACACCTGACTAAACTTATGAAGACTTCCTGGAATGATCGAAATGCTTTCGTTACCGGCGCCACGGGTTTTATCGGCGCGCACGTCGCCAAAATGCTGGTCGAGCGGGGAGCCGGGGTCGTCTGTCTGCAGCGTGATTCCGTGCGCAGCAAC
>DATEFT010000273.1:0-6876 GCA_035280505.1 Blastocatellia bacterium
GGGCGCGGACGATCGATCTCGATCTGCTGCTGTTTAAGGATTTGATCATCGACGAGACTCGCGGAGGGCTGAATCTGGTGGTGCCGCATCCACGGATGCACCGGCGGCGCTTCGTGCTGACCCCGATGGCCGAGATCGCCCCGGAGGTCCGCCACCCGGTCCTGGGCGAGACGATGCGGCAACTGCTCGGCCGGGTGGACGACTCGGCGGCGGTCGAGATCTATCCCGCCCGGAGGCCCGGATGAGATCCAACTCGGTAGCATTCAGCCTTGCAACAAGGTAAACTAAGCTCACTATTGTTCACCAGATCAGACCGGGGTGAAATTTTGATGAGTCATTATAATAGAGAGCGAGGCTTCAGCGGTGGGGATAGTGAAACCGGTTCGCCCGATTCAGAGGATGATCGAGACCGGTTCCGGGTCGGATGTCTTTGGCCAGCAATCATCAATTATTCAATGCTCAATTTCTCCGGCGCCGCGCCAGCCGATCGGCTGGTGCTTCATTCTTTTTCGAGGATCTTTGAAGAGGTCTTATGGAGATCATCACCAAAGCCGCTCGGATGCGAGTCGTTTCCGGCAAGCTCTGGACGGAAGGGCGCCCGATCGGCTTCGTCCCGACCATGGGCGCCTTACACGAAGGTCATCTGAGCATGGTCCGCGAGGCACGGCGCATGGCCGATGCCGTCATCGTGTCGATCTTTGTCAATCCAGCGCAGTTCAGGTCGGAGAAGGAGTTCGATCGATACCCACGCGACCTGGCCCGCGATGCCGACCTGTTGACGCCCTTCGGCGTCGACTACATCTTCGCGCCGAGCGCGGACGAGATGTATCCGAAAGGGTTTGCCAGTTTCGCCGAGGTCGAGGGCCTCAGCGATAAGCTGGAAGGCCTCTCCCGGCCCGGCTATTTTCGCGGCGTGGCCACGGCGCTGACGATTCTCTTCAATATCGTGCGGCCGAAATTCGGCTTCATGGGACAACGCGACGCCCAGCAGACCATCATCATCAAGAAACTGGTGCGTGAGCTGCATCTGCCGGTCGAGATCGTGGTCACGCCGATCGTGCGCGATCCGGACGGAGTGGCGTGCGCTTCCCGCAACCGCGAACTCTCGTCGGAGGAGCGACGGGCCGCCGGGGTGCTCTTCCGGTCCTTGAAGCTGGCCCAGCAACTGTACAGCGAGGGCGAGCGCAGCGCGGGGCGCATTCTGAAAGCGATGCGCAAAGAGATCGAGCAGCAGCCGCTGGCGCGCCTCGGCTACCTGGCCATCACCGACACGGAAAATCTGGACCCGATCGATGATCTCACTCATCAGGCCGCTCTGGTCTCGGTCGCCGCCCATTTCGGGCAGAACCGGCTGATCGACAATGTGATCTTGAGCGATGAGAAGGGGAGATCAAAGACCGGTCGATTGAAGTAGGGATCGCGTCCGGGCCGCGGTTTTCAGACGTTGAACCGGAAGAGGACGACGTCGCCGTCGCGCACGACGTACTCCTTGCCCTCCAGCTTCATCCAGCCCTTCTCTTTGGCGGCCGCGGCCGATCCGGCTTTGATCATCTCGTCATAGCCGATCACCTCGGCCCGAATGAACCCGCGCTCCAGATCCGAATGGATCGCTCCGGCGGCCTCGGGCGCCTTGGCGCCTTTGGGAATCGTCCAGGCCCGCGCCTCCTTCTCGCCCGCGGTGAAGTACGAGATCAGCCCGAGCGTGTGATAGGCGCTGCGGATCAGTTTGCCCAATCCCGTCTCGGTGATCCCCAGGCTCTCCAGGTACTGGTGGCGCTCCGCGGGCTCCAGGTCGACCAGGTCGGCTTCGAGCTGCGCGCTGACGACCACGTGGTCGGCCCCCTCGCTCTCGGCGTGCTCGCGAACCTGCCGGATGAAGTCGGTCTCCGGCCGGCTCAAATCCGATTCGGCCACGTTGGCCAGGTAGATCATCGGCTTCATGGTCAGCAGGAAGAGATGATAGGCCAGGGCCTTCTCCTCGTCCGTCAACCCCGCCAGCCGCGCCGGCCGCCCGTCGTCGAACGCCGCCTGCAGCTTGTCGAGCAGCGCGATCTCGTCCTTGGCCGCCTTGTCCCCGGCCTTGAGCTGCTTGCCCGTCCGCTCGCGCCGCTTCTCCACCGAGGCCAGATCGGCCAGGATCAGTTCCAGATTGAGCGTCTCGATATCGCGCCGGGGATCGATCGTCTCTTCGACGTGCACCACGTTCTCGTCCTCAAAACAGCGCACCACATGGACGATCACCTCGGTCTCCCGGATATGATGCAGAAACTGATTGCCCAAACCCTCCCCGTGGCTCGCGCCCTTGGCCAATCCCGCGATGTCCACAAATTCGACCGTCGCATAGACGATCTTGTTGGTGCGCGCGATCTTGGCCAGCGGTTCGAGGCGCGCATCCGGCACGTTGACCACCCCGACGTTGGTGCCGGTCGTGCTGAACGGATAGTTGGCGCTCTCGGCCCCCCGCGTCGCGGTCAGAGCGTTGAACAAGGTCGATTTGCCGACGTTCGGCAATCCTACGATTCCTGCGCGTAACACTTGATTGCTATCTCCTGAAGCTTGTTTGATAGGTCGTAAAGAGCAATGTAGTTGATTCCAGCCTCGCTTGTCTATCGAAGTGCCCTTTCTTCAATCACCTTTCGCGTATTTCGCCGGTTTCGCGGTTCAAACCCCGAGTTTCACAGGACTTGGCCGGCCCGGTGATAAATTTATTACCATCTTCCCCCATCGATGGTATAATTACTCGCGTTGATTATTTGAGTATCAATGATGAATTTAACTTATGGGAGATATGGAAAGAATTAATAGCCGAAAAATCTATCTGTTTGCGAGCGATTTCGATCAGACCCTGAGTTTCAACGATTCGGGGTTCATTTTGAGCGAATTGCTGGGGGTGGCCGGGTTTGAGAGGAAGGTGGCGGAGTTGGCGCGGAAGAACCTGGTGCAGCAGGGTGGGGAACTGGCCTACCTGTTGTTGCAAGATCCGGCCTTTCGCCATGTGCGCAAAGAACATCTACACGAAGCCGGGCAGCGGATTCGGGTCAAGCGCAATATCGACCTGCTCGCGAAGCTGCTCAATCAGGGGATTGAGGGATATCAATTTCTCTTCTACGTGATCTCCGCGGCGCCGGAGGAGGTGATCCAGTCGGCGTTGGCCGACGTCATTCCGCCGGAGCGGATCATCGGCACCAAGTTCGAGTACAACCCGGAGACGGGAGAGATTCAGTCGATCCTGCGGGTGCCGGCCGGGTACGGCAAGGTGGCGGTCCTCAATGAACTGCAGAGCCAGGTGCAGGTCAGTTCCGACCGGATCGTCTATGTCGGCGACGGGAGTTCCGACGTGCACGTCATGTTGCACGTCAATCACCGTTACGGATTCACGATTGCGGTCTCGGAGAACAAGTACCTGGTCCCGATCGCGAAGCGGGTCATCCTGAGCGATGACGCGCTGAGCGTCCTGATCCCGATTCTGGAGGATCTGGTCGGGTGGAACGACTCGCTGCAGATCCGCGCGTTCTTCGAATCCTTCGGCCTGCAGATTCAGGAATGGGACAAGGTCCGGACGGATCTCTTGACCATTCGGGACTTGCCGATGGGCGTCGAGACCGAATTGCCCCTTGTGCTGGAGGCGGGGCATGGTTGATTGGATCGGGTGGATCGCGACGGCGACCTTCGCCAGCTCGTACTTCTGCACGAAACCCTCCCGGCTGCGACAGATTCAGGCCGTGGCGGCGCTGCTCTGGTTGAGTTACGGGGTCTTGATCAACGCCCCGCCGGTGATCGTCGCCAACCTGATCGTGGCCGCCCTGGCCGTCGCCTCTTCTTTTAGAAGATCGCCGGCCGAGCGTGAAGTCGGGGAATGACGAATAGCACCGCGAAAGACGCGGAACACGCGAAAGCGTGAAAGCTTGATGCTTTCGCGTCTTTCGTGTGTTCCGCGGTTTGCCTCTCAAATTCCAAACAACTTGCTTTCCTGAGTCCTCAGCCTTTGGCGAGGAACTCCTTCAACTCGGCCTCGGTCGGCAGACCGTCGCGCGCGCCCATCTCGCGGCATTGGAGGGCGGCGACGGCGTTGGCCACCCGCATGCTCTCTTCGATCTCCAGGCCCTGGCAGAGCCCGTAGATGAACCCGGCGCGGAAGGCGTCCCCGGCTCCGGTCGTGTCGCGAATGACCGGCGGGCGAAAGGCGGAGGAGGCCAGATATTCCTGATCGACGTAGGCCAGCGCGCCGCGGGCACCCTGGGTCATGGCCACCAGGTAACAGCCGTACCGTTCGTGCAGCCGCTTCAGCGCCTCGCGCTCATCCATGGTCCCGGTCAGATCGTTGGCCAGCGCCTGCGAGGTGATCAGGCAATCCACCAGCGGTAACAGCTCATCGATTCCCGGGTAGATGGTGTCCAGGTCGATCGTGACCGGCATCCCGCTCTCGCGCGCCCAGCGGGCCGCCTGCAGGGCGGCCTGCGTGTCGAACCCGTCGAGATGCAGGACGCGCCCCTCCGTGATCATCTCGCGTTTCAGTTCTTCGGCGGCGATCCGGGTCCCGTCGTCGTGGTACCAGAGGATGGTGCGCTCGCCGGAGAACTGTTCGATGATGATCACCGCTCCCTGGGTCTTGGCGCCGACCGCGATCCGGACGTGGCTGCAATCGACGCCCTCTTTCTGCAGCGACTCGATCACCATCCGCCCCTCGTTGTCGTAACCGACCTTTCCGATATAGCTCGCGCGCAAGCCCAATCGCTGCGCGCCGACCATGGCCGAAGAGACCTGCCCGCCGGGCATCTGGCGATGGTCGGAGAGCCTGACCTTGGTATTGAACTGGGGAAAGCGGGGGATGGTGACCAGGTGATCGACGGCATTGAGGCCGAAGCCGACCACGTCGAACCGGCGGTCAGCCGGGATTGAGAAGGCAAATTTCATATTTCCATGTTCCCTTTCTTGCTCCGATCCTCGGCAACTCTTAAACTTGAACGATGAGTCTGGACGAGAAATTGCAAAACCTGCCGGTCCAGCCGGGATGCTATCTTCATAAAGGCATCGGCGGCGAGATCCTCTATGTGGGGAAGGCGAAGAACCTGCGCAATCGCGTGCGCCAGTACTTCCAAAACTCGCGTTCGCTGGACCTCAAGACGCAGGAGCTGGTGGCGCGAATCGTCGATCTCGAATTTATCGTCACCGATACCGAGGTCGAGGCCCTCTTGCTGGAGTCCAATCTGGTCAAGCAGCACCGGCCGCGTTTCAACGTCATGCTCAAGGACGACAAGTCCTACCCGTATCTGAAGATCACGATCAACGAGGAGTTCCCCCGCATCTTCAAGACCCGGCGGATCGAGAAGGACGGCGCGGCCTATTTCGGCCCCTACCTGCCGGCCTCGCTGGCCGATAAGACGGTGACGCTGATCAACCGCGAGTTTCAGCTCCGGACCTGCTCCAATGAGATCTATGATCTCTACAAGCGGGCGGGCCGGCCCTGCATGGAGTATCAGATTAAACGATGCGCCGGTCCTTGTCAGCGGGATTTGTGCCGGCCGGAAGAGTACCGGGAATCGGTCAACGACGTCTTATTGTTGCTCGAGGGCAAGGACCGCGAACTGGCCAGCCGGCTCGAAGAGCGCATGCTCAAGGCCTCGGAGGAGTTGCGTTTCGAGCAGGCGGCGAAATACCGGGATCTGCTCCGGACGGTCCGGGCGCTGAGCGAACATCAGAAGATGTTGACCAACTTCGATCAGGATGTGGACATCTTCGGCTACTACCGCGAGGCGCATCAACTCGCGCTCCATCTATTTACCATGCGCGAGGGCCGGATCGTCGGGCGCCGGGAGTTCTACTGGGAAGATCTGCCGGCCGGAGAGTTCGACCCCGCCGCGTTCCTGGGGCCGGTCCTGGAACAGTACTACACGATCGGCAACTACGTCCCGCTGGAGATCCACGTCCCCGTCGATTGGGAGGATCGCGAGCTGCTTGAACAGGTCCTCACCGAAAAACGCGGAAAGCGGGTCCACATTCTGGATCCGCAGCGCGGGCGCAAACGCGAGCTGATCGATCTGGTCGAGAAGAATGCGAAGCTCGGATTCGAGCAGCGGTTCCGGGTGATCAAACCCGATTGGACGCGGGTCCTGACGGAGCTGCAGGAGACGCTCGGGTTGCCGAACTATCCGGCCCGGATCGAATCGTTCGACATCTCGAATATTCAGGGTTCGGAGAACGTCGCGGCCATGGTCGTCTGTGAGGACGGCCAGATGAAGAAGAGCGATTACCGGAAATTCATCATTAAATCGGTCGAGGGCGCCGACGATTTCGCCTCGATGCGGGAGGCGGTCTCGCGCCGCTATTCGCGCCTCCTGCGGGAAGAGAAGCGACTGCCGGATCTGGTCTTCATCGACGGCGGCAAGGGTCAGTTGTCGGCTTCGGCGGCCGCGCTTCACGAATTGGGGCTGGCCGATCTGCCGCTGGTCGGCATCGTCAAGCCTCCGGGGCGCCACGAAGAGATCAGCCACCTGCTGGTCAAGGGCCGGGAGGACGAACCGGTCTTCCTGGAACTGACTTCGCCCGTCATGCGATTGTTGCGGATGGTCCGCGATGAGACGCATCGCTTCGCCGTCAGCTTCCACCGCCAGCGCCGAACCGCGCGGGACTTTCAGTCCGAACTGACCTCGATCCCCGGGGTCGGCGAGAAGTTGAAGACCCGGTTGTTGCGTAATTTCGGGAGCCTGAAGCGAGTCTCGGAGGCCACGGTCGCGGAGCTCAAACCGTTCGTCGGACAGAAGCAGGCGGAGAAGATCGTCGAGCATTTTCGCGAGCTGAACCGGTCGGAGAACGGCTGAGCGCTCGGTCTGAATCCGAACCGCGAAAGACGCGAAAGACGCGAAACACGCGAAAATA
>DATEFT010000274.1:0-14816 GCA_035280505.1 Blastocatellia bacterium
AGGCGAAACGCCTGGAGCAGATCGCCAGGCTCTGCGGAGAGATCGAGCCGGAGTTCTGGTCGGAGCACCTGGCCATGGTCAGAGGCGGCGGCATCGAGATCGGCCACCTGACTGCACCGCCACGAACCCAGGCCACTATCGAAGGCGCCGCGGCCAACCTCGATCGGATCCGCGCCGTGGTCGGAACCATGCCGCTCGTCGAGAATATTGCGACCCTGATCGATCCGCCGGGCAGCGATTGCGACGAGAGCGCCTGGATCTCGGCCATCCTCGAGGCCTCGACCTGCCCGATGCTGCTCGATCTCCATAATCTCTACGCCAATGGGTTGAACTTCGGTTACGATCCGATGGCGGAGTTGCGGCGGCTGCCCATGGCCCGGGTGACGGCCGTCCACCTGGCCGGCGGAGAGTGGATCGGCGCGACCGGCGGGCGCCGATTGCTGGACGATCATCTGCACGACGTCCCCGATCCGGTCTACGAACTGCTGGCGGAAGTCGGCGCGCTCGCGCCGAACCCCGTGACCGTCATTCTCGAACGCGACGGCCGTTATCCGCCGATCGAGACGCTGCTCGATCAGCTCGACCGGGCCCGCCAGGCGCTGGCCGCCGGGCGGAGACGGCGAACCGCTCAACCGGATCAGGAGGCCGCATGAGCACGGCCCGCTTTGAGGCCTTTCTGGCTCGAATCTATGTCGATGCCGAAGCCCGCGCCAAATTCCTGGCCGACCCGCGAGGCGAGGCCCATCGCGCCGGATTGGCCGAGTCCGAGGTCTCGGCCCTCGAACGGATCGACCGCGTCGGACTGGAACTCGCCGCTCGAAGCATCGAAGGCAAACGTTCTCGCGCCGGTCGGCGAGACCTCCGTCGCCCACGGTTCCTGGATCGTCTTCGCCGGATCAAACGTTTATCAGCGGTATTTCGCGTATTCCGCGCGTTTCGCGGTTGAGCTATCGAGCCGGCTGGTGGCGGATCCGGGTTCCATCCGGATCGGGTTCATCGACCATCACTCTCGGCGATCTTTTCACCCAACCCGATTTTGCCATCACCCCGGGCCTATGATAGACTCAGCCCGTGTTCAGTTGCCATTAACAGTAGCCATTATCAGCTAACGAGTTTTATCAGCTTCAAGTCAGCTAACCAGATAGAACAATTGAAGCCGGAGCTGTTCGTTTTCCACCAAGTTTAGGAGGCGGATCCTGATGCCATCTTATACTCAAGCCAATCGACACCTTCAAGTCGTCACGCCGCTGGGCACCGATCAGTTGTTGTTACGACGGTTCCATGGAGAGGAGGGCATCTCACAGCTCTTCCGCTTCGATCTGCAGATGTATTCGGAGAACCACGGCATCCGGTTCGACGAGCTGGTCGGCAAGAAGGCGACCATCTCCGTCACGCTGCCCGACGGATCGATGCGGTACATCAACGGGATCATCAGCTCCTTCTCGCAGGGCGGCACCTCTCCGCTCGAGAACGGAACGACGCCGACCGTCTTCACCACCTATCACGCGACGCTGGTCCCCTGGCTCTGGATGCTGACCCGATCGAGCGACTGCCGCATCTTCCAGCATCTGACCGTCCCCGACATCATCGCCAAGGTCTTCAAGGAAGTGGGCTTCTCCGATTTCTCCAATCGCCTCTACGGCAATTTCGAGCCGCGCGAATACTGCGTGCAGTACCGCGAGACCGATTTCAACTTCGTTTCGCGCCTCATGGAGGAGGAAGGCATCTTCTACTTTTTCGAGCACACGGCGGACAAACATACGCTGGTGCTCGCCAACCGCTCCAGCGAATTCAAACCGTCGCCCCTGAATCGAGAGGTCGGTTACTCCACGCTGGTCGGACCGGAACGGGACGCCAACGTGATCACCGACTGGACCCAGCGCCAGGAGGTACGGCCGGGCCAGTATACGCTCACCGATTTCGATTTCGAGAAGCCCTCCTTCGATCTGACCGCCGCGGTCAACGGCAAGGGCGAGCGAAAGCTGGAACTCTACGACTATCCGGGCCTCTATCGCGAGAAAGCCCAGGGCGAGAGGCTGGTCGGCATCCGGATGGAGGAGGAGCAGACGACGCAGGTCTCCATCAGCGGGTCGAGCACGTGCCGGGGCTTCACGCCCGGCTATCGTTTCGACCTCGTCAACCATTACCGGCGCGACTTCAACCAGAGCTATGTGCTGACCACGGTCTACCATACCGCGGATCACGGGGCGAACTATCGCAGCGGAGCCGAAGCGGGCGCGGAGAGTTTCGTCTACACGAACCATTTTCAGTGCATTCCGCATTCGACGCCGTTCCGACCGCCGCGCGTGACGCCCGTCCCAGTCGTCCACGGCTCGCAGACCGCCGTCGTCGTCGGTCCGGCCGGAGAAGAGATCTATCCGGATCCTTACGGACGCGTGAAGGTCCAGTTCCATTGGGACCGCCAGGGGAAACGCGACGAGAACAGCTCCTGTTGGATTCGCGTCTCGCATCCCTGGGCGGGCAAGGGCTGGGGCGCAATCTCGATTCCGCGGATCGGCCAGGAAGTGGTCGTGGACTTTCTCGAAGGCCATCCCGATCACCCGCTCATCACCGGCCGCGTCTACAACGCCAGACAGATGCCCCCGTTCGGACTGCCCGGCTCGATGACCGTCAGCGGGATCAAATCGAACACGCACAAGGGAAGCGGATACAACGAATTCTCGATGGACGATACAGCCGGCCAGGAGAAGATCACGATCCACGGCCAGTACGATATGAACACGACGGTCGAGCACGACCAGACCTCGACCGTCCATAACAACCGCACCGACCAGATCGATGTGGACGATTCGGAGACCGTCGGCGGCAACCAGACCCAGACCATCGGGGTCAATCAAACCCAGACCGTCGGCGGCAATCAGACCGAGACCGTCGTGCAGAACCGCACCCGGACGGTCAATCAGAACGAGACGGTGACGGTCTTCCTGACCCGCACCCACACGGTCGGGATCAACGAGATGATCACCGTCGGGGGAGCCCAGGAGATCACGGTCGGCGGGCTGCAGATGATCACGGTCGGCGCGGCTCAGCAGACCACCGTCGGCCTCTCACAGAGCACCGACGTCATCATGAGTCGCAGCGTGTCGGTCGGCCGAAACAACACCTTGAACGTCGGCAAGAACATCACCATCGACGCCGGAGACCAGATCCTGATCAAGACCGGCAAGGCCAGCATCCTCATGAAGAAGGATGGCTCGATCAAGCTCAACGGCAAGGATATTTTGGTCGCGGCTTCAGGCAAGATCGTGAAGAAGGCCAAGGGCAACATCGTCATGAAGGGCCGCCGGATCACCGAGAACTGAACCTCGATTGCAACCATTGGAGTGAACCATGCTGGAGTCATTAAATGAGTCTGTCACGGAGCTCTCTGCCGAAACCGACCGCGCCGATCTGCCGAGCCGGAAAGATCGTCCACGGATTCACGGGATCGTCACCGGAACGCTGACCGGATTCGATGAGGCCGGATCGCCGCTGGTGACGGCCGTCGAAGCCGCGATCTCCATCCCCATCGCGGCGCGTTCAGTCGTGGCCTTGAGCGACCGGGAGTTCGGACGAGAGCTCGTCCTGATGTTCGATTCGGGGGATCCGCGAAGACCGATCGTCATGGGCGTCATTGAACCGGCGACCGAGCGACGGCCGGACCGCGACCTCTCCGTCAAGCTCGACGGAGAGCGAATGCTCTTGACGGCCGAAAGAGAGATCGTGCTGAAGTGCGGCGAGGCCAGCATCACGCTGACGCGCGCGGGGAAGATCTTGATCCGCGGGGCCTACGTCTCAAGCAGGGCGTCCGGAGTCAATCGCATCAAGGGCGGGTCGATCCTACTCAACTGATCCGATCAACGCACAAATGTGGGCCATCACGAACCAGACACCATACAAAGCGGACCGGACCTGGGGGCGGAATAGAGACGGCATCCACGAATGGATTGTGGCCGTCAAAGGAACGTTCGAGATCAAGCCCGATGGACGGGTCGAGTTGGCCGAGGAGCAGCTTGACCCGCTGCTGGTGGCGGAATACCACGGCGAGCCCGGGACCTCCAGTCTGCGGTACGATGCAGACCTCGTCGCGCCCAAGCCCGCGACCGATCTCGTGCTCAACGGCACGGCCTATGCGCCGAAAGGGCGGCCCAGCGACGATTTCCTGGTCGGGATGCGCGTGGGCCCGATCCAAAAATATCTTCGCGTCCGGGGCCGTCGCTGGTGGAGACCGGGGCGGATGGTTTTGACTCCGACGGCGGCCGAACCGATTACCAAAGTTCCCATCGTCTACGAGCGCGCCTACGGCGGCTCCGATCTATCCGATCCTGACCCGAAGAGACAGCGTCTGGATCTGCGCAACCCGGTCGGGCGCGGGCTGGTGGCGCAGGCGGATCAACCTCTCCCCAACTTCGAGTACCCCAATGGCAAACTGGAAGAGGCGGGTCCAGCCGGTTTCGGCGCAATCGACAGTTTCTGGTCGCCGCGCCGCGAACTGAGCGGCACTTACGACGAAGCGTGGCAGCAGAGCCGTTATCCGCTCTTGCCTGAAGATTGGGATCCGCGCTCGCTGCTGTGCGCCCCCGCGGATCAGCGTCCCGAGACGCACCTGCGAGGCGGCGAGCCGGTCGAACTCGAAAACCTGACGCCGGGCGGCAGGCTGAGCTTTACCTTGCCGAAAGCCCTCTTTCGGTTCAGAACGCGCATCGATGGCCGGACTGAAGAACATCGGGGCTGGATGGCCACGGTGATCATCGAACCCGATCATCCGCGCGTGATCATCGTTTGGCAGTCTTCGTTATTGGTTCGCGCGAATGGCGACTACCTCGATGAGACGATCATTAGCGAAAAAACTCTCGTCCGATGACCGATCGCATTCACATCGTTTCGGTGGGCGCTCGAACGCCCCTGGGGTTGCGGGCCGCATCCGCCGCCGCCATTCGGGCCGGAATTACGGCCCTGGGCGAGCACCCGTTCATGGTGGACCGCGTGGGAGAGAGGATGCCCGGGGCCCTTGACGCGCGATTAGATCCTGAGATCATCGGTCCCGAACGATTTCTCGCGCTGATCGAAACCGCCTTGCGCGAGGCCTGCGCGCCGCTCGCCGAGTTGCAGGAGCCTCCGCCGCGATTGCCGCTCTTCCTGGGCCTCCCCGAACAGCGGCCCGGATTCACCGAGTTGGACGCGCGACAGATCCAGTCCGGGCTGGGGCGTTTTCAAAAGTTACCGATTCAGATCTCGGAGATCAGCTTATCGCTGCAAGGCCATTCCGCCGGCTGGTCGGCGCTCGCGCAAGCGGTCGAACAGATGCGACAAGGCCCATGCCAGGCCTGCCTGGTCGGCGGGGCAGAGAGCTATTTCCATCCCGACACCATGGAATGGCTCGATGCGAACCGGCAACTGGTCGGAACCGTTTCGCGCTCCGGCTTTGTGCCGGGCGAAGGAGCCGGGATTTGCCTGCTCATGACCGAACCGGCCTGCCGGCGATGGGGCTTACAATCCTTGGCGAGCATCCGGGCGGTGGCCATTGGCCGAGAGACCAAATTGATCAAGACCGAAGACCTCTGCCTCGGCGAAGGCCTGTCCGCCACGGTGTGGGAGACCGTGAGCGGCTTGCAATTGCCGGCCGAAAGGATCAACGACATCTACTGCGATATGAATAGCGAACGTTACCGCGGCGAAGAGTGGGGCTTCGTCTGTTTGCGGCTGGCTCAATACTTCGATAACCCGACTGTGTATCGCTCGCCCGCTGAAAGCTGGGGCGATATGGGGGCGGCTTCGGGACCGCTCTTCGCCATGCTGGCGTGTCAGGCTGCCGCTCGCGGTTATGCCCTGGGACCGCGAGTCATGCTGTGGGCGAGTTCGGAAGGCGGCCAGCGCGGCAGCGCGGTGCTCGAAACCATCAACACCTAATAGGAGAGTCGGCAGCGCATGAGCAAGAGTGTAGCCATCCATCCGCCCAAAACGGCCTGCACCACCGAGAACCGCGGCTTTGCCAAGGTGACGATCCCCAACATCTGTAAAATGCCCGGCCCGCCGGCTCCGTTTATTCCCACGCCGCTGCCCAACATCGGCCGATCGTCGCTTTCACCCAAAGGTTATTCGAAGACTGTCAAAATCGAAAGCCGCGCGGTTGCCATCCGGGGCGCCACGTTCAACAGCATTGGCGACATCGCCAGCAAGCCGACTGGCGGGGGCTTAATTTCGGCCAATACTCATGGGCCGACCAAGTTCATCACTCCCGGTTCATTGACGGTAAAGTTCGAGCGGAAGAACGTCCACCTGCTTGGCGAGCCGATGCTCAATAACTGCGGTCCGAGCGGAAGCCCGCCCAATACGGGCGCGACAATGCAGGGGTTCGATACTTGGGATCTGGATGGAGGGGAGACCCCGCTCGAAATCGACTGCAAGGACTCGCCCCATAAACCTGGAGCGCCGAAACACACCGAGTGCGAGATTGAGGAGATTTGCGCCAAATGCTCCGAGGTCAATCGACAAGCCAAGGCTGGCAAGCTGAGAAGGCGACGTGGGAGTTATCAAACGTACCGAGATCTGGGTGACGCCAAGTGTGATCAACTGAAAGGCTTCGCTAAACGGAGCAGTCCACAGCACGAAGATCTGGGAGGATTTAAGCACGTCTCGCCGAAATGCGAAGAAGAACTGAGCAACAAGGCGGCCAATGCCGACCCGCCCTATACTGGATTCAGCCCCGACCATGTCCAGGAGATCCAGCTTGGCGGACATCCTACCAGCCTCAGCAATCTGAGATGGATGTCGAGCGCACCGAATTCCTGGATGGGCACTAAACTACTCAAATTCGAAACGACTGGACCCAATAAGCATACGGGCGTGAAACCCGATTGCTGCGATTAGGAGAGGAGATAATGACCGAAATGCAATTACAAAAATTGATTGACGACTTGACTGAAGCGCTGCGCGAGCGTGACCGACTCGTATTTGACGAAGAAAACCCGCACGAACTGGGTAGACCGAGTTCTCCGCAACAACTCTCCACGCTTGAGCAGATCCTAGGCAAACCGCTCCCGCCCAGCTATGCGGCTTTTCTGAAACTGCATAACGGCTGGGACAAATTCGTCGGCGGGGCCAAACTGCTCGCCATCGAAGATCAGGAAAGCAAGTGGGTCAAGAAACGGGTGGACGATCTCGACACGCTGTTCTATGAGGATCAAGAGGTCGAGAACCCCTTTACGGCAGGCGCCATTCCGGTGTTGCTCGGCGAAGACGAACGAACTTTTCTGGTGCTGGATCCGCGCACCGTTCGCCCGAATGGCGAGATGGACTTCATCCAGTTTTATCTGATCAAGGAGGAGCAAAGATTCGCGGACTTCACTTCGTTTCTCCAACACAAGTTAAATATCCTCCACGAGATGATCGATGACGAAAAGGAAGGCCTCACCGAAGATGATGAGGATGACCTTGAGGAGTAAGTCATGGCGACTTTGAACTTACCGTCCGAGTTGACCAGAACTGTTACAGTCTCCGGAAGGGTAACAGCCAAGGTCATGCAGGATCTGAC
Source organism: Blastocatellia bacterium (assembly GCA_035280505.1). GTDB lineage: Bacteria > Acidobacteriota > Blastocatellia > RBC074 > RBC074 > JAKEHZ01. The sequence goes on from DATEFT010000274.1 coordinate 7,535, forward strand.
GGTCTATCTCGTCGGACCGAGTGAGTCGGAGTTTCAGTTCCTGGTCGATCTGTATGAGAGCCTGTGCCCCGCTGATCGGCTGGTCAGATACAAGATCGCCGAGCTGGAGTTTTGGCCAAGAATTGCAAGCCCGATCTTGACGGCGAGCGGCCGGGCGGCAGCGGCCGGCGTCCGGCAACCGTACTTCGAGCCGACACGGCGGCGGATTCGCGATGGAAGGGCATTTGAGGCCAGGTTCTGGGATGGCCGAGAGATAGATGATGCTGACGGCAGTTGGAATTTTAGCTGCCGCAGCATTCACCTGCGTTCAACAGGGTTACACTCTTTCGTCCGAATCCTCATTCCGCTGAAGGCCGATTGCGAGATTCTGCGCAGAGCGGCTCTCGCAATCGCCGATCGGGTCCAGTCGTGTTCGGGCCATGGCGGCCTGGTGTTCGTCTACGATCCCTGGCTCAAGGAGGACGGTCTTGATGCGATCTATGCACTGTCGCGGCGTTTCTGGGGAGTGGAGGTGGAGGATCTGAACTACACCCTGCCGCTCATGAAGGAACACCTCAAGGGGGTCAATTGGATTACGCTGGTGGGCCAGCAATTCACTTCGACGCCTGAAATTCAGGCGGAGCTGGACAAGCTGGCTCAGAGATCGGACGTCACGATCGAACAACGCCGGCATGCCGCCGTGCTGATCGCCGGTCCCCAGCCGGTGGCCGGCGATCAACATCGACCTGATTCCAGCCTCGACCCGTATTATGCCGTAGCTAGAGCGATCGAGCCCTTGTTTTTGACTGCCCATCCGGATTTTTCGGGCGCACAGTTCATCGACCACGGAAACACCCTGGGCTGGATTCGCAGGTTTCTCGATCCCGATGGATGGCGTTAGGCAGAGCAGGAAAAGCTGATGACTTCCCCGTCGAATCCTTACGATGAGTTTCCCTACAAATGCTGCCCCATTGAGTGGGCGGCGCCCGAGCGCCTCGCGCTGGCTTCGCTGCTTCACGGCGGGCCGCGTTCGCCCCTCGACCATTACCGGGTCCTGGAACTGGGTTGTGGAAACGGAGCCAATCTGCTGCCGCTGGCCTTCTATCGCAGGCATTCGAATTTCGTCGGCATCGACGGAGCGAAAAGTCAGATCGATCTGGCGGAGGCTCGCCAAGCGGCGCTGGACCTTTCCAACCTCGAATTCATCCATCTCGATTTTCTCCGGGCGGCCGAGAGGATCTCCGGGCCATTCGATTACATCATAGCGCACGGCGTCTTCTCCTGGGTCCCCACAGAGGTTCGCGATGCGCTCTTCCAACTCTGCGCTCATCATCTCCGGCCGGGCGGGCTGCTCTACCTGAACTACAACACCAGGCCCGGCTGGAACGTGCGCGGCCTGGTCAGGGAGTTCCTGCTCGCCCAGACCGCCGGCGAGACCAGTCTTCGCGCCCGCGCTCAAGCCGCCCAGGCGGTCGCGGCGCAGGTCGTCTCCGCCTTGAGCGGGATGGAGCATCACTATTCGCAACTGCTCGCCGATGAATTTCGCTTCGTCGGCGAGGGCGAGATCTCCTGGGTCGGCCATGAGTTCCTGGCCGCGGATAATCACCCGTATTGGCGCGGTGAATTCCTGGCGCTGGCGCGAAGCCACGGGCTGGAGTATGTAGCCGATGCGGATTTCAATTACGGCTCGGGCCGGATCCCGGAAGATCTGCCGCCCAAGCTCGATCTCGCGGGGATCATCGGGCGCTCGCTCGAAGACACGGTGGACCTCTTCTGTTACCGGCAATTGCATTCTCCGATCTTCACGCCGGCCCCCTGGACCCGAAATCCGCCCGGCTTGATTGAATTCGGCAATCTCTATGTCGCCTCGTGCCTGGAGCCGGCCGCTCCCGACGATGACTCCGTGCACCCGATGTTCAAACATCCCAGCGGCTACGAAGTAGAGGCCCGAGAGGAGTTCATGAGGGCGGCGCTCACGCGGCTGCGCCCACTCTGGCCCGGCGGGCTGCGAGTGGCGGAGATCTTTCCGGACCTGAACCAGGCGATGGATGATCTCATGCTGCTGCACCGCACCGGACTGATCGAGTTGCGCGGCACCGAACCGGAGGGCCACGATGACCGGGAGAATGCGTTGAACCGATTGGAACGCGCCTGGGGAGGGTACGTGACCACGCCCGATCATACAACGATCGTCCCCGAGGCTTAACTGCGAATATGGATGATTACGTCATTACAGAGCTGATTCGCCAACACGCCGACGAAGCGGCCTCGACCTGGGAGCTTCGAGGCACCATCATTCAAGGCCCGCACTACACCCTGGCCGAGGTGATCGAGTTTGATGATCGAATCGAAGCCAATCTGGACGGGCTCCGGATCGCCGGCGAGGCCGGCTGGGAGATTTGTAACGAGGCCTGGGGCGAGGCCGATACCGGCGCGCTGTTTGTCCTGTCGGTCATGGGGTTCGGTCACGATCGAGAAGATCGAGCCCGGGCAGTCCTGGAAGCAGCCGCCGATTCGCCCGAATCCTGGCCGGAAGTGGCCTCGGCTTTGGGCTGGCACACATTTGCGAAAGTAGAAAGAGAGGTCCGGCATCTGTCTCACGCGCAATCGCCGGTGCTACGGCTGATCGGAATGGCGGCGGCCGCGATTCATCGTCGAGACCCGGGGCGGCCGCTGGACGACGCCCTGATTGACGACGACCCCGCTCTCAGGTCCCGCGCGCTGAAAGCCGCCGGCGAGTTGGGTCGGCTCGACCTGCTGCCCCGGCTTTCGGAAAATCTAAAATCGGATGATGAAAAGTGCCGGTTCTACGCGGCCTGGTCGGCCGCCCTGCTGAGCGGAGAAACAAAAGCCGTGGAGGTCTTGAAAGAACTGGCGGTTTCGGACTCGACGCACCGCGAACAGGCCTTGCAGATGGCTTCGCGTAGAATGGTGCTCCCGGCAGCCCTCTCCTGGAGAGAGGAATTGGCCCGGTCCGAAGCGACCTTGCGGCAAGCCCTCCTCGGCGCCGGAATCATCGGCGATCCGATCGCCATTCCCTGGCTGATCGAACAGATGCAGGTTCAGACGACAGCTCGATTGGCGGCGGAATCTTTCACCATGCTCACCGGTCTGGACCTGGCCCTGGAGAATCTCGAGGGAGATCCGCCTGAAGGATTTGAAGCCGGGCCCAATGACGATCCTGAAGATGAAGACGTTGAGATGGATCCCGATGAGTTTCTGCCGTGGCCCAAGGTCGAGGGGATCTCTCAATGGTGGCATCGCCATCAGACGGACTTTCAATCCGGCACGCGCTACCTGATCGGTCAACCGATCAAGGGCGACTGGTTGCAGGTGGTCTTGCGGCGCGGGTATCAGCGGCAGCGCGCGGCGGCGGCCCTGGAGTTGACCCGGCGGCAACCGGGGCAACCATTGTTCGAGGTCCGCGGGCCGGGATTTCGCCAGAAACAACTCCTCAGCGAGTAACGGCCCGCAAGTAGGCCCGGACTGCCTCCGAGAGGCCCATTTCCAACGCATCCGCCACCAGCGCGTGGCCGATCGAGACTTCGAGAATCCCCGGGATTTCGCAGAACCGGCCGAGGTTCTGCAGGTTCAGATCGTGTCCGGCGTTGACTCCCAGTCCGGCCGCCTGCGCGGCCTTCGCCGCCTCGGCATACTTTTCGAAGACCCGCCCAAAATCGTCGCGCCCGAACGCTTCGGCATAGGGTTGAGTGTAGAGCTCCACGCGATCCGCGCCCAACGCGCGCGCCCTTTCCCATTGAGTGCTATCGGCGTCCATAAAGATGCTCACGCGGGCTCCCAGCTCGTGCAGTTCGGCGATGATCGGTTCGAGCCGCCGCCCCTCCAGATCGAGGTCCCAACCGTGGTCTGAAGTCACCGCCTCCGGGCCGTCCGGCACCAGCGTGCATTGATCGGGTCGAACCCGACGCACCATCTCCAGAAACTCCGGAAAGGGATTGCCCTCCATGTTGAATTCGATCTGCGGATAACTCTGCAAGAAGTCGGTGAGCTCATAGACGTCGGACGGCCGCACGTGCCGACGGTCCGGCCGGGGATGGACCGTGATGCCCTGCGCTCCCGCGCGAAGACTCAGTTCCGCGGCCTTCAGGACGCTGGGGATCCCAATATTTCGAGAGTTCCTCAATAAGGCGATCTTGTTCAGGTTGACGCTGAGCTGAGTCATCGATCGAAAACCTCCGGCCGAATCTGGGCGTTAAAGGTCATTCTACTATCTTCGAGCGCCGCCGAGACGAGAAAATCTTGAGCGAAGAGCCCCCAACAAAATCAACTAAATATAGTCCTAAACATTTAGTTGACTCGGGCCGGGCCGGAGACTTATACTACTAAAAGCTTAGGAGGTGGAGATGGCGCGACAAAGATCGGAGCAACTGACGCCGCTTGAACTCGAGGAATTCAGTTCATTAAATAAGGTCGCCGCGGTTCCAACTGGTTCGGTCCAGATTTTCCAGACTTCCCAACAAACAACTAACAAGGAGATCACTATGTTTCACCGTTATTCTGCTACGGTCGGAAGGCTTCTATTCCCGGCCCTGGTCCTGTCGAGCATCTATGTATTGAGCGCGGCTCAAACCGCGCCGCCGCGCGAAGGAAAGGATGAGACCGTCAACCTGAGCGCCCATGGCGTCCACATCGAAAAGGTGCTGCCCGGGCTGGCCAAGTTGATGAAGCTCGACGTGGTCATCGACGACGCCGTCAAAGTTCCGACCTTCAACCTGGAACTCAAGCAGGCCTCGGCCAGGAAAGCCTTTGAGACGATTCTCAAGAACGCACAATTGACGGTAAAGATGAAAGACGATCACACGCTCCTCGTCTTTGCCGATACGCCGGAGAACAGGGAGAAGTATGCGGGGCTGACCCCATGGAAGTAGGAGAAGCCTGGAGAAGTCGAAATCGATTACATTTCCCGGCCTCTCCAGACCTCTTTTATTATGGTTTGAATTGGCCCATCGCCGGCAGGGGGCGATGGGCGAAATCGAAGAGCGCCTGGTTCTCCCAGGCATTTCCCGTGGAGGGATCCACCGGGTTCCAACCGTTGCCCGGCACCGCCGTCCAGGTCGCATCCCAATAGAAGAGGCCCAGCCCCCGCCCGTTGGGCACGGCCCGCAGAATCGACATGACATCGCGGAAATTGGCGGCCTGGCCTTCCGGCGTCGCGGGATAGCCGGCCACCAATTGGTTGGGATTGCCGATCAGGTTCGGCCAGCCGTCGGCGTTCGCGAGCGTGAACGGATAGGCGGTCTCGGCGACCACGACGTCTTTGTCGTAACGCCCCGCGATCTCGTTCAGGTTGGACTGCAGATCGCCGAGCGAACCATGCCAGAACCCGTAGTAGGAGACGCCGATCACGTCGAACTGTACGCCCTGGGCCGTGATGTTATCGAACCACCAGCGGTAGAGCCCGTTATCTCCGCCGTTCGCCAGATGGAGCATGACCTTCGTCTGAAGCGAAGAGGCTTTGACCGCGTCGTAACCGGCCTTGAGGAAGATCCCCAGGTTCTCCCAACGCGGCGGGTTCCAGGTGTGCCCGTCGGGCCACAACATGCCGGAGTTCAACTCGTTTCCGATCTGAACCAGATCCGGGGCCTCGGCCGATAACTTGAGGCTCTGACAGAGATCGAAGGTGTAGTCATAGATCGCTTGCCGGAGTTCCGCGATCGTGTAGTTCGACCACGCCGCCGGCTTCCGTTGTTGGCCGGGGTCCGTCCAGGTGTCGGAGTAGTGGATGTCGACCAGCAGTTTGAGCCCCGCGGCTTTCGCGCGCCGGGCCATCTCCAGCAACTCGCGTTTCTCGTGATAACCGTCCGCCGGATTGACCCAGACGCGCAACCGGATGTGGCTCGCCCCGTGTCCGGCCAGGATCTCCAGGGCCGAGGGCGAACGCCGGAGGCCGCCGCCGTCGCGGTCGTCCAGATAGATACCGCCCAGGTCCTCGGATTTGTGGAGACTCGACACGTCCGCTCCGAGAGCCGAGAGCCGGGCTCTGCCCGGAACCAGCTCGACATCGTCGAAGTTCGACCATTCGCCCCCGGCGGCGTCCGTATGGAGCACGGCGGCGCAGAAGCCGCCGGCCGTCTGCACGCTCGTCACGATCTGAAGCCATTGATCCGGACGGGCCACCGGCAGATAGACTCGTTCGCCTTCGTCTCCGCATCTGAGCTGGATGAAACTGCGGTTGCGGCCGGCGCTGCGCCGCACCCAGGCGCGCAGCGTATACCAGCCCCCCGGCAACCGCGGCAGCGCCTGGCTGGTCTCGATCGAGTAGTCCTGCGGCTGCCAGTGCGAGAGGCGGTAACCGCCCCGATGGCCGCCGAACTCGATGACGGCGCCGGCCGGCGCGGAGTTCGTCCATCCGGAGGGAGCGCCGGCACCCGTGATCACGTCATCCTCGAAACTGGGATTGACGATTGCTGGAAGCCCGGCCTCCTCGCTCGCACGCGAGGCCCGGGATGAGTTGGGCAGGGCCCAAAATATCGAACCGGCGCAGCAAAGAATGCCGATCCAACGCCAAACAGCCGTGGAAGTAACGGAAGGATGGATCATAACCAGCTCCCTTCTTAGCTGAAGTAGATCTTTAGCAGCCCTCAACTTCGCCGGGCAGTTGTATAAGAGTTCCCTCTCCCGGTCACCCATCCAAAGTTGGGTTAGAGGCAGGATTGGCCACAAAAAAGTTGCGATTGGACGCTTTTAAGACGTCATCCGCGGCTATCGTCGGCCAGCAGAGGCGAAAGATCGGGACTCGCCCATTCCGTGACGCCGCGAGCCAGCTTCATCAACAGGGCGTCGAACTGTCTCCGTTCGGCGGCGGTCAGGGTTTCGAGCATCCGCCGCTCGCGCTCCTGGAGCAACGGAACGATACTCCGATAGATCGAAGCCCCGGAGGCCGTCAGCCGGAGTTCCAGGCGCCGCGAATCGGCCTGGTCCGGACGGCGGGTCACCCACTTCTTCCGCTCCAATTTCGAGACCGCCACGCTGATGCTGTTCTTCGGCCGCCCGGTGGCCAGCACGATCTCCTGTGCGGTGACCCCGGGGTGATGGGCGACACAGAAGAGAATCACGTACTCCGGCCGCGAGACCCCGTACTGCTGCTCCAGCGCCAGATAGAACGGCACCGTATAGAAGTTGGCGATGTAATTCAACCGCCACGCGGTCGTCAGCGCATTCCCGCCCAACATCCGCTCTCGAAGTTCCTCCTTCGGAGCCTCCGCGCTCCGGCTCGAACTCCCCTTCTCTCTTTTCGCTAATCGTGAAACTGGCATCGCCCTCCTTCGCTCCGCCGGTGATC
>DATEFT010000275.1:0-2514 GCA_035280505.1 Blastocatellia bacterium
ACCTCTCGTTCAATAATTTCATCGTCGCCTTCCGGGCACTGCTGGGAAGCCCCGATCAGCCGTCGCCCGCGGAGATGCAACGATTCGCCGATTTCCAGTTACAGGTCCTGCCGCCGCCCAACCCGGTACGCGGGCTCGACGACTCATTGACGGCGGCGCAGCAACGGGGCAAGGACTTTTACCTGGGGGCGCGGCCCTCCGACGGCGCCACGATTCCCGGTCTGGAGGAGACTAAATTCAACTGTAACGGCTGCCATGTCTTGGACCCGGCCCAGGGCCTGTTCGGCACCGGCCGTAATGCCAGCCTGGAAACCACCCCGCAGACGGTGAAGATCCCGCACCTGCGCAACCTCTATACAAAGGTGGGGATGTTCGGATTCCCGGGCCCTCCCAATGCCGGTTTCCAGGGCGACCAAATCCGAGGCTTCGGCCTCCTGAAAGACGGGTCGATCGATAATCTGTTTTCCTTCTTTAACGGACCCGGCTTTCGGCCGAGGCCCGAGATTGGCTTCCCTGAGGACGCCCCCGATCAAACCCGCCGCGATGTCGAGCAGTTCATGCTGGCCTTCGACACCGACCTCGCACCGATCGTCGGACAGCAAGTGACGCTGAACCGCGCCCATGCGGCGGCCCGGCGCGTCGATTTGCTGATCCAGCGGGCAGAAGCGCCATTCAACTCCAAGGAACTGGGCGGGGCGGTGAGGGAGTGCGACCTGGTGGCGCAGGTCGTGCTGGGCGGCTGCCTCAGAAGCTTCCGATACGATCCGATGGCCAGAAAATTCATCTCAACTGACGGCACGACTCGCCTCTCTGATCGAGCCCTCCGAGCACTGGCAGCCACACCGGGGCAAGAGGTGACCTACACCTGCTTCCCGCCGGGCTCCGGCGCGCGCTTGACCACTGGTCGATAGGCACGAGCGAGCGGACCAGCCGCCGTTTTTTGAATCGCGAGCCAGGCGGCATAGACGGTATCGATCCCGATCGATGACTCGTCTTTCGCGTGGCTCGTGATTTTGAGCGAATCCGAGGCAGATCTCGTTAAGGATCTAGAATGTTCGATTACATCATCATCGGCGCCGGTTCGGCGGGTTGCGTCCTCGCGAACCGCCTGACGGAAGACCCGAAAGTCAAAGTTTTACTGCTCGAAGCCGGCGGCCCGGACAAGAAACAAGAGATTCAAATCCCGGCCGCCTTCCCCAAACTCTTCCTGAGTGAGTGCGACTGGGCATATCAAACCGACGAGCAGCCCCATCTGTACGGCCGAACCATCTTCTGGCCGCGCGGCAAAGTGCTGGGCGGATCGAGTTCGATCAATGCCATGATCTATAGCCGCGCCAACCGCCGCGATCATGATCGCTGGGCGGAATTCGGGATCGAAGGCTGGAGTTACAACGACGTCCTCCCATACTACAAAAAGTCCGAGCACAACGAACGCGGCGCCAATAAATATCACGGCACCGGCGGCCCCCTGAATGTCGCCGATCCGCGCTGCCTCAATCCGCTTTCGCGCCTATTTGTCGAGGCCGCGCAGCAGCGTGGCTTTCCATTAAATGAGGATTTCAATGGTGCGATCCAGGAGGGAGTCGGATTTTTTCAAGTCACTCAAAAGAACGGACAGCGGCAAAGCGCGGCCAGGGCTTTCTTGAGGCCGGCCTTGGCACGTCCGAATCTGACCGTCAGGACGCAGTCCCAGGTCGTCAGGCTGCTCTTCGATCGTCAGCGGGCAATCGGGATTGTCACGATGGAAGACGGCAAAATCGAGGAGGTTCGCGCGAACAGAGAAGTGATCCTCTCCGGAGGAACAATCAACTCTCCGCAACTGCTGATGCTCTCAGGGATCGGCCCGGCTGACCATCTTCAGGCGCTCGGGGTTCCGGTAGTGCTGGATTTGCCGGGTGTTGGACAGAACCTGCAAGACCATCCATTGATTTGTATCGAGTATGAATGCAATCTGCCGGTCGGACTGTATCAGGCCGACACCGCCCTCAATCTCCTCAACTTCTTGATCTTCAAGAACGGGCCCCTCACTTCGACCGTGGCCGAGGCCGGAATGTTTATCAAGACCAGCCCGGAATTGGAATTGCCGGATGTGGAGCTGGTCTTTGCCCCCGCCTTCTATATGAACAATGGTTTCGAGAATCCGGACCGGCATGGATTCTCTATCGGCGTGGCGATTCAACACCCGGAAAGCCGGGGCCAGATCCGGCTGCGATCAAAAGACCCTTTCGCCTCGCCGCTCATCCAGCCCAACTATCTGGCGGCGGAGAAAGACCTCAGTTCAGGCATCGAGGGAGTGAAAATCGCCCGCGAGCTCTTGGAATCGAGACCGTTCGACCTTTATCGCGGCAAAGAATGGTGGCCAGGCCCCGAGATCCGAACCGACGATGAAATCGCCGAACACATCCGCCGGACCGCAGAGACGATCTATCATCCGATCGGGACCTGCAAGATGGGCCCGGATCTGATGTCCGTGGTGGATGATCATTTGCGAGTTCACGGAATTGGCGGATTGCG
>DATEFT010000276.1:0-5814 GCA_035280505.1 Blastocatellia bacterium
CAGTGAAAAAAGCAGGGAAAAGAGAAGGACCAATCGTTTCATAGCCGCTCCTGAACTCCAGCCCGAAGCCACACGGGGCACCGAACAATAGCCATGTGCAGGACCTGGTTGTAGCTACCATCCTGTGCCCCGCGGGGACCAAAGTACGTAGATTGTCGATTAAACTATCCGGCGATAGCCGTACTGTTCTACTTCCCGGTCGATCTTCTTTTGGAGCGCCCGGTTCTCGGCGAGCCGCTCCGGGAGCGACTTCGGCGGGTCCGTCCAGGAGATATGCTGCAACACCGTATAGAGGCTGGCTCGCGGGGTGACCATGGTCCAGCAGTTGGTCGTATCGTTGATGATCCTGAGCATCGAGGCATGCGTATCGAGGTCCAGGTCGAATTTGAGATGATCCCACCGAAAGAGCCGGAAACGGATGGTCTCGATGTCGTAGGGGTCACCGGTCAGAAAGGTCCAGCCCGGCAACGCGGCATGATGCATCTCCGCGAAGCGTTTGAGCGCCGCGGGATCGTCCTGTTCCGGTTTCAAGGTGATCGAGTACATGAACAGGTCCTTTCCCATGCGGTCTTTCAAGGACTCGTGAATCTTGACCAGCTTGGAAGTGATCACCGGGCAGGCGCCGGTGCAGGAAGCGTACATCAGGTTGATAATCACCTGCCGGCCTTTGATCAGGTCGTCATAAAATTTGACCAGCTTGTTTTCATGCGTGCGGAGCACCGCGTTGGTAAGACGCTCGGCCCCGGTCGAGCAGGTGAACCGCGGACGAGGCGCGCGGTTGGCGGCAAGGCTGGCGAACAATTCTCTTCTGTTCATTAGCTGGCAACCTCCTTCTCCGCCGGCAACCCGGCCTGTCTGCGCCGTTCGGCGATCTCTTGCTTTCGTTGGGCGAGCTGAGCCGCGGTCTCGACGATATCCCACCGCACCATCATGAAGGCGTCTTCATGATTTGTGTTGTGGCAGTGGATCAGGTACCGCCCGACAAAATCCCTGAACTGCATCCGGATCTTGGCGGACGTCTGTCCGGGGAGCGTGACCACGTCTTTTCTTCCCTGCTCCAGCGCCGACAACGCCACATTGCCGTTGGCGTTCGTGCGCTCCATGATCCTGAACTCTTCAAAATGGATATGCACCGGATGGACCCAATTGCCCGCAATCACATCGTTGCGCAGACTCCATTCTTCCGTCGTCCCCTTGAGCACGACGTGATCCACGCGATTGGCGTCGAACTCGAGGTCGTTGACCAGAAACCGCCCGCCGACCAGTTTGAAGGTCCATTCCTTGGTGGCGGTCGGGTCCGGCAGCGTCGGATAGGTGGCCAAGGTCGAGGGAATCGGCGGAGTATCCGGAATGACGGCCTCTCCGGCCACATCAAACCGCATGACCACGTTTCCGATCGCCAATCCCGACGGCAACGTTTCCGGCGCGGCGACCCCGACGTTCTGGGCGGCGGCCTCCCGCAGATAGACCTTATCGCCGACCGCGAAAGCGCTGAAATCGATGATCACATCGAACCGCTCGGCGACATTGAGTTGCAGCGTGGTCACATCGACCGGCGAGGCCAACAGGTTCGAGTCGGTGGTGACCACCGTCAGGGTCCCGTTGGTCCCGTCAGGTTTGATTAGACTGAGGTTCCAGGCCTTCGCGGCCCCGGTGTTCAGAATGCGGAAGCGATACTTGCGCCGGGTGACATTGAGTTTAGGTTGGATCTTGCCGTTGACGATCCACTTGTCCCCGCCCGGAGCCCCGTTCCCCACCACTTGAAACAGCTCGTTGCGCCCACTGGCGGCGGCGCAGAACCTTTTGTCGGTCAGCAGCAGCGGAATATCGGTGACCCCATAGAGGCCCGGCAGCCGGAGCGACCCCGGAGTGTCGTCCTCGTGCCCCGGGTCCGTCTCGTTATACATGAAGAACATCCCGTTGAGGCCGAGATAGTTGTTGTTGGCCGTGAAGCCGGCGCGGTGGTCGTGATACCAGAAAGTATGCATGGCTTCGTTCGGATCGCCGATTCCGCCGAAGGCATCGATGCCGGCATAGGCATTAACGTAATGATTGTCTTTCCAGAGCCCGGTCCCGAAGAAATCGCCCGCGAAACCGTCGCTCTCGGACCCCGTATGTCCGTTGTGCAGGTGAACGGTGAGCTCGTTCTTGCCAAAGCTGCTCGTCGTCGCGGGCAAACCGTTCTTGAAGCGAACGATCATCGGCTGGCCGTAGGTACCGGGAATGGTCGCTCCCGGATAGCTGCCGTCGAATCCCCAGATATATGAAGGCTGTAGTTCGGAATGGAAACTATGAAGCCCGGCCCTGGCTTCCAATTGATATTGCAACTGAGGCAGAAACTCCTCCCAGCGCTGATGATCGTCGCGGGCGGCCTCTCCACCGTCAAGATTGGCGCTTTTGATCGGCGCGGGGCTCAGGATCGTCGGGGCCGCCTGAGGCGGAATCGCCAGGTCGTCAAGAAACGGAGTGGTGGCCGGACTGGCCGGCGCGGTGGCGCCACAGAGTGTCGGCTCGGGAGGCGGCGTGACCTCCTGGAAAGCGCTCGCCTTCCTGGAAGTCAGAATGGTCGGAGCCAACACGGTCGCGGCCCCCGCGGCCATCCCGATCTTGAGCACCTTTCTTCTAGTCACCCCGGATCCCTTCTGCTTTTCTACCCTTTTTTTGGGCATAGAATCTCCTTTGACGAGCCATTCATCCGAAGTCAAAGCGAGCCCTCGACTTCAGACGACCGGTTCATGACTATGGTTGATCTCGGCTGAGTCCGGAGTTAAGATGGATGCTGTCAGCGAAGACATCCGAAGTTGCTCCGAGCAACCGAGGTTGTTATCTTTCCCTGTCACCACCTGCCCGTGGTGACAGGGAAAATCGTTTTTTAATGATTTATCGTACGAGTGTCGGTAGTCTGCTTGCTACTCCTTAATCCCTCGCGTAATAATAAATAACAGAAGCGAAATGGCCGATCTAGCGTCGATAGCGTCAGGTGCGTAAACTTCGCCGATTTCGCCGAATAAATCGACCCTGCCCCCTCACCGCCAACGTTCCGACTCACGCTTCTCCAGATACGCCCTCACCGAATCCAAATACACTCGATACTTTCCACCGATCAAGACTGCTTGGATCGCGCCGGTCTCGATCCATAATTGAATAGTACGCCGCGACAACCCAATGATGTTCGCCGCCCCCGCCGTGTCGGGAAATTTTTGACTACGATCCTCGGCCGATAAGGCTAGATACTGTTCCAGTAGTTCAGAGCTTGTGGGGTTTTGATGGTTATTTCGTTCAACGGTATGTGGAACCCGATTGAAATTTTCATTCTTCACGAGAGTCACTCCTTAATGCGACTTGTGTAATTAGGCAGATCTATACATGTCTGTGAACGATAAGTCAGCTTCCATCGCTCACATTTAATTTAATGTGACAGGCGACAACCAGGAGACGCAGCCCGACGGGCCGGAGCGGTCAGCAGTCTCAAGCTTGCCCGGTTCGATATCGACGGGGATTGTGGTGTTTGCAACAGAGAGTTAGTGGCACTTGTAACAGAGAAGAGAGTAACTACCTCCTGCCTCGGGAGGATCGCACGATTGTCAGCACTAACCAATAACATCATAGTAAGGTCAAGCCAATATTTCAATACTTATCGTCAGCTTATTTACATTACTTACAAAATCTTTGCCTCATGTTTAAAACCATGGAGCCGTCCTCGACGTCGGACGTCATCCCGCGGGTCCGGACCAGCCCCTTGGCAGACTGGTATGTCAGATCTGAGCGTGTTACGATCTCACACCATCGAGTCATGAAAACTTCAAGACTTAAGCTGTGATCCCCGGCGAGCCGTCACCGAGGCCGCCGAAGAGACTGGAGGTAACCATGTCAATGATCGAAACCAGGAGCAGCCTCGATGCCGTCGTCAGCGAATACGCGTTCCCTGACATCCACATCGGCCCGGGAGAGGATGAGTCGCCCTACGTCCCTTACGTCGAGAATGTCTTCATCCGCCACCTGGCGTTCGACGTGAGGAACAACATGTACGCCAATATTCTCTGGGTCAAAAAGGGAGGAAGGCTGAGCCGCCATCGCCATCGCGGGCGAGTCTTCGCCTGTACGCTGGAGGGTAGTTGGCGTTACCTGGAATACGACTGGGTGGCGCGCCCCGGCAGTTACGTTCAGGAGAGCCCCGGCGCGATTCACACGCTGGTCTCGGACGATCCCAACGGCATGAAGACTATCTTTTGGCTCAACGGATCGATCGAATTCTTCGATGACCAGGACCATCTGCTCGAGACGCTGGACGTCTTCTGGTTCATCGACCATTACGTCGGCTACTGCCGCGAACACGGTCTGCCCCTCAACAAAAAACTCTGGGTCTGATCGACCTCGAAACTGCGAAACTCGCGGGACCCGCGAAATCGACCGTCTTTCGCGGGTTCCGCAGCTTCGCGAAGGATCCGCCGGTCATTAAAAAGAATCAAGGGAAGAAAATAGAACGTCCAAAACTGGCGGCCTGCCACGGCGCCGGCCTCGATTCCAGCTTTCACCCGAAATCCTTCCCACTCAAAAAGATCTTCCCCGGGCTCGGCTGAGCGAGGCACAAAAACCATTTTTCTCGGAAGGGGCGCCTTACCTCTTATACAAGAGGGCCAGGAACAGTGTATAGTTGAGGTATAGTTATTGGTATTGGCGGAATGCAAGCTGGGGTCCCGGCGAGATCTACTTGTCCCCCCCCAAAATCATTAATCAAAAAGGAATAGGAATGTCAAAGAAGCCCAAACTGACATCAAACGACGAGACTGCAATGCTCGAGGTCCTGATCGCGTTTGCAACCGAAAATATCACGACCGAGGAAGTATGCGCCGCCCTGGATATGCCGCTGGCACAGGTCCGCGGGCTCCTGCGAGACGCCGCGCAGCAGGGATTGAAACACGCCGAGAAGCAACGAGACGCCAAACTCTCGTTCCGCTTGCCCACCAGCGAGCCGAAGCAGGTAGAGAGTAGCCCGGCACCGGCAGGACCCAAGGACAGGCTGGCGCAACTGATGGAGAGTAGCAGAATAGCTAAGAGACTCCGCTCGGAGGAGTCATAACCTTCTACGCACAAGTATCTGTGCCGTACCTCTGGCGAACCATAATCTATTACTCCACCTGACAACTCCGGATGTTGTCATCTACCTTCTTTACTTGATCGACAGTCGCTCGGCAACGGCTTCTTAACAAATCGCGAAACACGTGAAATGTCACCGATTTCGCGTGTTTCGCGTTCAAGAGAAAAAGCCCGGAGAAATCAGTTGTCAGGTCCTGCCTCGCCGTCCAGATGGGGGTGAATCCAGCGAGGCAGGGCGTGGGGGTAACGGCTGAGGACGCGGCTCCATGATCTTTCGGCGCGCTCAAGACGTTGCTCACAGAATCGGTTTACAGACCGCGAAACACGCGAAAGACGCGAAAGCTATTTGATTCCGCGTCTTTCGTGTCTTTCGCGGTTATGAACCTGGAGCCCCCTCGGTGCTCGAACGTAACCCTGAAGCCTACATCTATCAAGGACGCGGGATCTCGAGCCGGCTCCCATCGAGGTCGAAATATTTTTTCACCATCGTGATGCACCAAGGGGCCAACAGGTCGGAAGAACCCGTTAGCCCCTTATCCTTATCGTCCGGCAGTGATGTAATCGGTCAGAACTCGGTCATTGGTCGAGAGTGCGGGAGACGCCGCTGTTTTCGGCATCCTTGATGTACAGCTTAACGTCCTCGTCGAGCAGAAATCGATCTTGAGCGAGGCATCTGGCAGCCGCCGCCACTTTCCGAACGTATTGCCGATGGGTCGG
>DATEFT010000277.1:0-32254 GCA_035280505.1 Blastocatellia bacterium
GTCGATCTCGCCAGTCTGCTGAGCTGGATCGGCTGAAGTATGGTAGATGCCGCAAGGCTCCAGTTTTGCCACCTCCTCCAGCTTCGACAGATAGTTCAAGAGCGCAGTGGCGGCGGCGCCTTCGGTAATGTCGCTCTGCAAAAGCTCGCTCTCGATCTCTTTAAAGAAGGTTGATTTGTCGTCGCGCAATTCGGGCTCCAGCCAGTTCTCCGGGAAGAGAAAGACTTTGCGGTTAGCCTCCCAGACTCGGTACCGCTTCATCCATTCCCACTGTTTGGCATTAATGGATGCCGGGGAGACGCGGGGCTCGAGGTTCATCAGGCAGCGTTCGATGAAAAGTTGTACCGACGAGAGGGCGTGACGGACACGCGAGGTCTGCATACAGGGCTGCATCTGGACATCCATCAAAAAGTACTCAAACAGTTTATCCGCCGTGTCGATATGCGAGGTGTCGGGGTTGGAGCGCATTTGGCGAAGGATATAGGCCACCAACGCGTCACGCTGCAGCCCGCGCATCGCGTCGTTGATCGGCTGGATTACATCCCGCCAGTCGGCGGCGGCGTAGCGGGCGCGCAGGGCAGCCTGTAAGTCACGTAAGGTATCGCCGGCCGGCTCGTTCGTCGTCGCCCTGGTCAGCGCATTCGCCGAAATCCCTATCTTCCGAATCAGTTCGAATGCGCCGTAGACGCGGCGGAACAGGTCGAAGTGGGCCAGGTCCGCAATACTGCCGCCGAAATGCGCGAGCAGGTCGTCGAGCGATCTCTTGTCCGAGCGGATCAGCTTAAAGAATAGGCTGTCCGCATTCGCCGTCGCCGCGACGGGGTCTTTCAGGATCGTCAGGAGTGACTCGTCGCCCGGCGCGACCTCGGATTTGATGCGAGCGTAATCCAGCAGAGCCCGCAACGGCTTGAGCAGCTTAATGTCAGGGATGGTAGGACTGATGATTGCTCTAAGGCGATTTAACCATCCATTCCCGAAGATATGATAATCAGGGTCTGTGGCGAAATGGGAGATCTCTTTGGCTGTCAGGCCAAGTCCCGCCGCCAGTGCCACAACTTTCAAGAAGCGCATATACGCATCGGTGAAAATCAGGAGGTGCACCGAGACATACAGATAACGAGTTGGAATTACCTCTCGTGGCCGTTTCGTGGTCTCCCATTTGACACTCAGCCTGGATCTGATCTTCTCGACCTTAAGCTCGAAGTCATAAAGCACCCCGGCCTTCAGTTCCAGTGGGTCGGCGTTGCGATGGACCTTGCCGTTCCGCGCCAGCGGGCGTGGCTGCCCATCGAGGCTCAGCGACACTCTCGCCCCTGTCTCCACCTCAATCACGAAATTGTAGAACCCGGTCTCCGGTATCTCGATCTTCCCGCCCCAGACGCCGGAGATAGCGGCGCCTGGTGTCGGATTTGCGGGCAATGGATTGCCGTTCCCGCTGGCATAATTCAGGTTTGCAGCTAAAACTCCCTGGTCAGCGTCGCCGCTCACTGTGTCACGGTAGTAGAAAGATGCCCCAAGGCCCGCCATTTCCAGGAAGAAAAAGTCATCCAAAGAGGGCCTGTCGGCTTGGGGTATGGAACTGAGCGGATAGGGAGCAGCATCAGGATCTAAAAGGGTTTGCGCAGAGACCAGGTCAATCCCCGCTGCCTCGCTGAGCCGCTGCAGGGCGTGTTGGCGCTTGCGCCGCCGCGAGAGTTCGGGCCGGAAAGCCGCAAGCAGTGCCTTGCGCTTCTGCTCCACCGGATCGGTGGAGGCAAGATATACATCATAGAGCGGCTTCAGTTCCGGGTACCTGGCAAAGAACGAGCCTTTGATGTCTTCGCTTCGATCAAAGATTTCGTCCACCGCATTTTTGAAATCTACTGATACACCCGAGACATTCTTCAACGAGGTCCGCATCGCCTCAGTCAGAAGGCCCGAGTGCGAAAGCCGTCGCCTGAAATCATCATAGGAGATTTTGGAGTCGGCGGCCGTGATCGCCGCTCCCAACGCGGGCGCCGAATGGGTGTAGGTCACGTCAACTGCCAGCGTATCGTCGAGGAGCGCCATGAAGGCGTCGGCGGGTTCTTGCCCATAGACCAGCGTCATCCGAGCGCGGACGATGTCGCCGCCGGGGTCTTCGGTCGCGGCGAACTGGTCTTCAATAGCCACAAAGTCACCGCGCAGGGTCCGGGCGAATTCAGTCACCTGGGCCGGATCCGGGACCGACTTGCCGCTCAGATCATAGTTCCAGATCAGATAGAGCGTGGTCGAGGTCTTGAGCGATCTCTCCTTCAGCGATTGCAACAGCGTGATGAACTGCAGAATCGCCGGGTCTGTCAAGTTGGGCGCGGCGAATGGATCCGTCCGGGTGAGCGAAGTCAACAGTAGAAGCTCCCGAACGCTTATTTTCAATTTGCGCGCCAGATAAGCCCGGCGGAAGATCGCGCTGAGGTTGGGAATAGTCAGCGGCGTATTCGCCTCGTAACCGAGTTCGATAACGATGCGGTCATACTCGTCGCCGGTCAGGTTGAACGCTGACCGTAGCGCCTCGGCATGATCGGCCAATTTGATGGTCTCGTTATCCAGAAATTCGCCGTAGCCGTTATCGGCGAAGACGGCGTCTTGCTTCAAGATCGCCGGGTTCAGAAACATCTGCCGATAGAGCGCTCTATCACCGTGCGTGCCGATCTCAGACCAGCACGCCAACACTTGCAACAGGTCGCGATTCGGCGTCAGATTCAGCGCTCTCATGACGCGGATAACGATCCCGAGGCGTGGCAGCAGAACGCTGAAACCCGCGTCCAGTCTGGCGAAGGTGTTTATTTCGTCCGCGCCGAGCGGCGACATGTTCTCCCGATAGAGCGAGCAGATAGCCGCGTCTGTCTGCTCGATGGTCCACTCCATCTTTTTCCAGAGACGGATGAAGCGCAGCAGGCGGATAAATTCGACTGCCCCAAGCCGGGTCGAGGTATCGCCGGCGCCGGTCATCGGCTTCGAATAGCGAAACTCCAGGTTATCGAAACTGCATGGGTCGAGGCTGCCCGTCGGGTCGGCCAGGATAATCAATCCCATGATGCGGGAGAAGTTGGCATCGTTCTTTACCCACGCCTTGATATCGCCTCCATACGCAGCCGGGTCGGGAGCGGCCGCTCCTTGCGGCAGCAATGCATCAAAGTCGGCGCTGGTGATCGTGCCGTCTTTGAGAGCCTTGAGTGTGGCAAACGGCACACCCAAACGTTCCAGCTTCGGGATCAGGTAGCTGTTCGGATTTACGAAACGGGTCTTGAGGATCGCGATGATCTCGTCATATGTGATTTCGACCCGGCGCGTGAACTGCTTTGCGTTCGAGAGAGCAGCAATCATGGCGACGTCCGTCGTCCCATTGGGGAACCCATACATCCGCCACAACGGGACCGCGTTGGAGTCGGCCAGGATCTCGTATTCGTCTCGAGAGAGCCGTAGTTCTTCCATCAGAATATCGCGCCAACCGTAAGGATTCGCGCCGCGCTCCAGATCGTCGCCCTTGCGGAGTCGCTCCATCGCCAGCGGCAGTGGGACTTCGAACTTGTCGAAATATCGGCGCAGGCGTTCTAGCGGCTGATGGAACGGCAGCGGCGAGGGGCACCGTTCACTCTTCAACTTGGCGTAGGCCGAATCCATGACGAACTGAGGGCTCGCCATCAGGTCCGCCGAATCCGCGCCGCCGGTGTCGTGACCGGCATAACCATTCAGTGAGAGTTGCCGGACGCTGTTCGCAACGAAATATTCGAGCGTCTCGTTGACCACGTCGATATAAGGCAGCGCCGTGTTCGTGTTCTCACAGGTCAGCGGTAAGTGTTGAATATCCGGGCGGCGTTCTAGCAGAACAGTCTGCGGGTTCTCTTTGTCCTCAACAGTCGGATCCTGGTCAATAGAGAGCAGCAAATCTACCAGGTAAGCAGCCGGGCTGAGGATCGAGCGGCAATGATCGCAGGCGCAGAAATCCATCTCGCCGAAGAGTCCTTCGAGCGTGGGATAGGCGATCACATCGGTCGCGTTTTCGGCGGTCAATCCGCCGGAAGTTGGTTGAAGTATCTGCCTCGCGGCACCGGAGGCCTGCTGGACACCCTTCAACGGTTCAGCGCCGAGCCCGACCCCGTTCCTGGCGGTCAGATAACTGATGGCGACATTGAGGACTGCGTTATGTACCTCAACTGACTTGTCGTATGTCTGCGCTGCGTTGTCTGCTCCGCCCATGTCCTCTGCGAACGACTGGACAAAAGTTTCCCGGTCATAGCGCACGACATGTTGAGCCGCATCGATCTCGCGCTTCATGAGGCCGGCCATTGCCTGGTCGCTCGTCGTGATCTGGTAGAGGCGCTGCACGCGCTTCACCTGCTTCACAATCTCATCGGAGACCTGTAGCTCTGGGTTCTGTTGCTTTTTTTGAGCGATATACTGTTGGACCGGCTGCGCTCCGATCTGGAAATCCTGGTGTTCGGTCAAAAAGGCATGCACCTGGTCGGAGACGCCGGGCTTCGCGCCGGGCAACGGCAGGTCGCCGCTCTTGATCATCTGTGCGACCGACGCCGTCGGATAGCTCACCCGCACCCGCGCCGCCAGGTATTCAGCGTAATTTGCTTGCTTCGCCTCCGGGGTCTCACCGGGAATCTCTCCAGGGATGGAAATATCATGGGCCAGCAGCGCGGTCCATTTCTCCGGGCGATGGTAGCCCAGTTGAGCCAGTTGCAGTGGATCGCTGAGGCCGCCGCCTCCGGCCGCCGTGTGCAGCCGCTGTATCAACGGAGCATTGTTGACCGTCAGGAAACTCAGCTTTCCATCCACCTGTAATCGGTCCGCCATCTGCTGGCCGAAGGTCTCCTTGACAGCACTCCATAGCTTCCGAAGATCGGTCCTGTGCGCCGCATAGAGTTCGGCAAATTTCCGCTGCTGCCCTTCATCGAGGCGTGAAACCGCCAGCAGATCTTTGAGAGACGATGCGCCCACCATAGCCGGGCCCGTCAATATTTTTTGCGCGCTCAAGGTCTGGAACCGGGCGGCCAGCTGCGGAATCGCCGGCGTCAGTGATGCCGGAATCACTTCCTGATCCACTGCCTTGTTCAAGATCGCTGTCACAGTTCCGGCGGCTGTTTGATAAAGCCTTTCTTCATTTGCGGGCAACCCCGCGCGGAAAAGGGCGTAGAAGAAGGCAGGAGGGAGATTGGCGGCCGGTCCCAAATTGGCGGTGGTGGCCCGCTGACTGAACTGGTCGGCGAGCGAGACCAGCGCGACCGCTTGGGCGTTCCATCCGGTCTTGTTGGCAAGAAATGTTATATCTTGGTGCTCGCCATTCTCGGCAAGGTCGGCGAAGGAGAGCCCTTGCAGGTATGGCGTCAATTCCTGAACGATCCGTTCATACTCGGAAGGCCCCCGATATTCACCGCCGATCAAGATGTCGACGGTCTCGACCGGCCGGGTGTTGAATAATGGCTGAGATGAGCCCAGCAACGAACCGCCTGCGTCAAACGCGCGAAGGACGAGAGCCGCGTTCGTCTGCCGGATGAGATCGAACTGTTCTGAGCCGAAGTTGATTTGATAACGGCCTGCGCCATCGGTGATCACCTCACCCAGCAAATTCTCGCTTCGCAAACCCTGGTCGAATGCGCGCACGACGACTCCGACCAATCCTTTGCCGTTCGCATAAAGAACCCGGCCCTGAACGACGAAAGGGATAGGCGCCGGCGGAGGGCCGGGCGGTCGATTTGGGGGATCGCCATTCGTCGGTACTGGAGGTACGGGTCGTGGCCGATCTTCGCCAGGGATAGGTACTTCGCCGCCTGAGCCCTCCCTTAGCCGCAGCGGCCTAACCGGTTCTCTCGGAAGCGCCGTGAACTCAGAGGCCGATGAGCCGGAGCGTGCCCTGGCTGGATCTGGCTCCGGCATGGCTCCGGCCTCGACGACTCGAAAGGAGGAATGAAACTGCCGCGCCTCGTCCGGAGTCGGGACCTGGCGTCCGACACAGCAACAGATGGGGAGATATTCCACGAGATCTCCTGGGCGAAAGCCGGTAAGCCGGACGCGGAAATATTGCGCTTTGCCGGAAGGGTCGGTCCTTAGCCATCCGGCGCCAGCCGTCTCTATCGCGCCCTGATTGATGCGATAGAGTATTTCAACACGGTTGCTCGAATCCACGGGATGGACACCGACCGTGATGTCGACTTCCGCGCCTGCTGGGACGAACGACTCCGGGGCCGGCGCGTCGGGCGTCCCATACCACAGGGATCTACCTTCATGCTCAAATCGCATTTGAGTATCTCCTTTCCACTCAATTGGTCTGTCCTGGTACAAACTCAAACTTGATCACCGATGAAGTGTCCTTCAATCGCAGGGCAAACCGCTCGTAGACGCGGAATCGATACCGTCCCTCGGTGTCCTCCTGCAAAAATGCCGTGGTCGCCCCCATGCCGACCACCAGGTCCATCGTGTTTCCACCGAGCGAGACAAGAACTCCCGTTGTCTCTCTGACGTTCGGCGTATTCCCCGTGGCGGGCAGTGTCCCTGTCCCGAAGAATCCCGCCGTCATCAGCGGTTTGATCCGGTCCGCGGGCATGATCAAGGTCGTGGCCAGTGGCGCGTAGGTGTCGGCGTATGGTTCGTTATGAAGCACCAGCGCATAAGGGCCATAGTGCGCCTGTTGTAGACCGGTGCCGCTTTGAAGGCGGGAATATCCATCGGCTACAGCCGCGAATGTCCTCTCTCCGAACCGTAGCGGTTCATCGGGATCACTCGGGTCAACCGGGTCAAGAGCCGTGACCTGGATCACCTGGATCGGATTTGCCTCCGCGGCTTTCAACAACCCGTCACCCGCCGGTCCGGATCGAACGCGCACTTTGTTGTCCGCAAACAGAGGATGCTGCGTACCTCCTATTCCATCGATCGCCGACTGTCCGTGAAGGGTAATCACATCCGCGGCCCCTGCCAGAAGGTTCCCCGCCCGGGTCGCCAGCGTCACGGCCGTCATCAACTCGCCTTCGCGATGGACCTGTTGTGGAGTCAATGTGAACTCGACCTGCAGTTCGACCAGCGGGATCGTCGCAGATTCATTGACGGTCAACGTTTGGCCGTCCCGTACCACCGTGTCGGCGATGACGATCAGTTCGCCAGGCGCTATCGGCCCGTAGAGCGGAATGAACTTTCTCGTTATATTGGTTCGTTCATATTCGTCGTGAACCGCCTGATCGATCCGGTTCCAGATATCCTGGCTCCAGGGAAGCTTCTCCCGGCCGAGGTTCATGTTGGCCCCATTCCTCAGCATCATCGACATCATGGTTCGATACTGCATGGGGCTTTCCACGTTGTTAACTTTTCCCTTTTCCGTTGTCGCGTAATCCATCGTGTTAACTGCGTTCATATTGGTTACTCCTTTTCTCTATTACAGATCGTTACATCGGGTAGTTACTCGATGTGTAGTTTTGCCGCGTCGACGTCAAACTGTGTAACACTGTCATTGATCTTCTTCCAGGCAGACTTAGTGGCAGCCGATTTTATTCGGTGTTTCCATCTTGTGATTCATTCCCTTTCTTGCTTGGCTGAGTAGCCTTCTTTGTTATGGGTAAAGCATTAAGTGAACCTAACTACCGAGCCCTGTAATGACAGGGCTCAACACTCAGGTTCCGCTTTCGATTCGCGGCGCAACTCGCCTACGATTAAAACTCCTAGTGAGATCGGGCAGCATCACGACCCTGAAGCCCAAACGAGAGTTGAGTGAATGAAGTTTGCAGCATCATTGTTGATCTCCTTTACTAGAAATGATTCCGCCATCGCGGGCCTGGGTCTGGCAGTCCTTGGAATATTCGATCGGCAGCGTGGCCGAAGGCATCCTGGCTTCTTCCCGGGACACGGAATCTGGGTAGCCAATCTTTGTTTGGATATAGTCTGGGAAGTATTTCGTACAGCGCATCAAGGTGCCCTACTTCGGTCAATAATCCTTCTCTCTGCAGAAGTCGTGCCCCTTTAAGAATATCGCGCGCTTGCCTTAGCGAAATGGGATTGGCCCCCCCCCGATTTATTACTCGGGCAGCTAATCGCCCATTGGGCAGATGTTGCAAGACCTCCGCCTGCAATACTTCCAAATGAGATGCAGCTGGCTCCGGAATACCACCTCCACCGCCTGGCGCACCTCCCCCTCCAGGTATACCTCCGCCCCCACCTCCTGCCGGAGGTGAAGGAGGTGGCGGTTCCCCCGCCGCTGCCTTTGTCCCTTCTGTCGCCGCCTTCGCTGGAGCTGGAAGTGGTTCTATTGGAGACGCCATTGCTTTGATGCTCACGGGTTCAAGTGGCGCTCCATGCTGGGACTGCCTGCCCCCACTAGATGGCGCTTCTGTTCCTTCGACACCGCCAAAATTTCCAATGAGGTCACTCACTATTTTAAAACCGGCCGACCGATATCGCGCTCTCGCGTCATTAAGCGATTCCTGCTCTTTCTTTGTCATTTCCCCAGAATAAAGCAATTCGTGCCCAGAAAATATCACCTCATCGGTGCGGTACTTTTGCTTCTCGGAATTGCGCACGTATTCCATCGTCCCCTCTCGAACAGCGCCTCTATACTCTCGCTGAAGGCCGAAACGTGCAGCAAAGATATCTGCCCCCTTATCAAATAGCTCCTCGGTGCTGACATTAGCCGGACAGTTCTTATAGGTACGCGCACCCAGGTCGATGAATAATTCCACGAATGCATTCCCAACTTGACCACCACCAAGTCGGATGGGATCGACACTATTGTATTTATGGCGTGTATATACAACAGCCCCGAAGTCTTCAACCAAAGTTGTCCTCGAATCTGTTCCAAGTAGATCTAATAGAGTCACTGGATTGGCTCGCGTAAAACGGTACAGATTCAATCCATCCCGCAAGAATGTAGGATCAGCGCTGATCCAGCGACTTAACCAGATCGCACAGTAGCGGAAACCGTAATAAGCGAACCCTGTCTCCTCGTCCCTTTCCTTCCCCGTATACCGATACCTTTTCAAACCTACATCCACCGCGCTCCGCCCTGCCTGATACGATGTGCTACCGTATGCGTAATACTCCTCGTAAGAAATGACTTGCCCTGTGTTATCCAACTCCAGGCTGGCCGAGCCGAGGTGGTTGCTGAACTGATAGCGAATAAGTTGTCCCGGTGAACCATCACTGCCTTGCGTGCGAGTCTCTACGATTGCAAGGCGCTGCTTATCGTCCATCACCTGTAAGGTCTCTCGCTCCAGCGTTACATTGTTTCCAGTCGCATCATATTCTCGATAAATCTCAAACCCACCCAAATAAACCCGTTCATTCTTGCGCGTGCCGTTCTGCCGCTCCGTCACCTTGCGCGTGCGCTGCCCTGCCCCGTCGTAAACGTAGTAGGTCGTCTCAGGTGTTCCGTTGTTCACTACCTGTCGCGAAGTCGCGCTCAACTGATCTTTGAAATTCCATTGCATCAGCGGCAGGTGCGGCATCTCGATCATGTTGCCGTGCTCATCGTGAGCATAGGCTTCGGTGATTTTGTTGTTGCTGCCGACCTCTGTGCTGCTCAGGCGATTGTTCTGCCTGTCCGATTCGATCAGGCTCGGCTCGTTGTAAGAATAGCTGCGGGTCCAGTTACCATCCACCGCTTCGTGAATCAGTTGGAGAAAATTGCCGACGGGGTCGTAACTGTACATTTCATGATAACGGCGCATGGCTTGCCCGTCATTGGGATGCGGCAAGCGCACTCGGAATCTATCGTCCCAGGTAACTTGCGGCTGGCTTGCCTGCCCGATGTGCTCGCGCCCCTCCGCATTGATCAGCCGATAGACCGCATCGTAGGTATAGTCATTGCTCGGCGACACCACCTGGTTGTTGAAGAAGATGGTCTGTTGGGCGCCATCCGCGATCTGCGTAATGTTACCGGTAGGATCATACGTATAGCTCAGGTCTTGCAACCGTTCCGCGCCGCGCAGTGTTTGCAAACGCGTGAGACGGAAGGTCAACGGGTCGTATGCATAACTCGTTTTGACGCTGTTACCGTAATCGATGAGTGTGCGCTGGCCTTTGGCGTTATAGTCGATGTTGGTGACGAACGGCGTGGCTGACTGCGCGCCTCGAAGATAGACCTCCACCCTCTCAAGCATGTTAGCTTCATTGTATGTCGGACGATAGATGCTCTGGTCGGGAGCCGTAACAGATACGGGCCGGTTGAGCGCGTCATAAGTCGTACTGCCGGTGAATGTCTGCTGCTCCAGCCCCGGATTGGTGGCCCAGTCAGGGATCGTTCTGTAATTCCGCGCCAGTCGGCGGATGCTCCGTAGCATGTTGCCCTTGAAGTCATAAGCTTCGGTCGTCATGACTCCCGCGCTGTCATATTGGCGAAACGGCTTTCCACGCATGTTGAGTTGAATGTCGTTGGGTTGCCCCTCGCCGTATTCGAGCTTCCCGAACAGGATTTCGATCGAGGGATTTTGTGGATCGGCCCCCTGCACAAAGCTGAGCAGCGGGCGGCGCAGAGTGTCATACTCGGTGCGGAAGTGATGACCCCGGCTATCCCAAGCGCGGATGGGCTGGCCTGTGACATCGTTCAGCATCCAGCGTTCACCAGCCTCCATGCTGGCCTGGTGAATCCGTGTGCCCAGCATGTCGTAGTCATAGCGCATGACGATGCGGTCATTGGCGTCGATCACCTCGCGCTGGTTGCCTTCGATGTCGAAAACGACTCGCGTTGAATAAAATTCTTCCGTCGGTGGATCAGCGGGAGGAGTATCGCTGCGCTTGAACCGGTTGTGAGCGATGGTCAGAAACGTCCGCCCGAGCGAGTCGGCATGGGCCACCGATGGCGTCCCGGCGTGCATTGCAGCCTTCGCGGCGGCGCCCTGTTCTTCCGGGCCGAGCGTTCCGCCTTGCCTCTGTGCGTGCCAGGTCGGCAGGTATTCGGATTCGTCCAGCCGGTCGAAGAAATCTCCGGCATCCGGATCCGTTCTGGGCTCAGCAATCAGCGCCGAGTCGCTGACGTCCCAACTCTCCTGCCGCCATGGATCAAAGACGACCTTTTCCCAGCTGTGATTGGGGTGAAGGGTCGCAACCACTCGCGCAGCCGGATCGTAGAAGAGGACCGGGCTGACGCCGATGCGAACATCAAATTCGAAGCGATGAGTATCGGTGAAGAAAGGCTCGAACTGGCGGACGGGGTTGCCCTTGTTGTTGAAAACCGTCCAGCCGCTGCCCACCCAGCGCGGATTGACTGCCGGCCCGCCTTCGATGATCGGTCCCGGCTCGGCCTGGACCTTCATCTGAATTTCGCGCCCGAAGCCGTCGGAGTATGAGAAGGCGTGCTGGATTCTGGTCTGTTCTCCCGGCGACAGATCGGCGTCGTGAGTTTCACGCGCCAACGTATAGACCACGTTCGGCGCGGGTCGTTCATCTTCTCTCGTTCGGTGGTACGCGAACAGATCGTAGATCAGCCGAGTAGCCGCATGTGACAGGATCGTGTGCGGATCGGCAAAGGGGTTCCCCAAGTGAGCGATGATCGTAGCCTCTTCCGGATCAGTCTCGAATCCGCCCAGCGAATCGCCCAGGCTTTCACTCTCCTTGCCCATGACCGCCGTGCCGGTCACCATCCCCAGCGCATCAAATGATACTGCGGCGCGGTTGCCGTTCGGATCGGTGACCAGGCTCGGCTGCATGACCCTGTAATCGTTTTCGGACTGCACGGTATTGCCGAGCGCATCCCGCGTCTCAACCATCGCCAGATCGTGAGAGTCGTAACTCACCGTAGTGGCCCCGCCGAAGGGGTCGAGGAAGCGGCGCGGCATAAAAAAATGCCGGCGCGCAGCATCGAGTTCCTGCGCCGCGGTATCGCTCGCATTCGGCGAGAAGAAGATTCGCCCCGAAGGAATCCACCAGTTGGCGTCTCCATCGTTGTGAACGTAGCGGCCATCGGCGGAAAGCATGGCTTCGGTCAGGCGGTCGCCGTATACCTGCTGCAGCAGGCCAGGGGTGAAGGCCAGCTTGTAGCTTTCGAACGGAAGGGCCAGCGATTGAAGTTGGCCGAGGGAGAGCGGGGCGGATAGATCGTCGCTGCGGTAGAGCATACGAACATACTCTATCAGGCGGCGATATGGCTGATTGGCTGTCGCCCCGCTTCCATCGACATCCTCGTAAGGGAGATCGTGCTGGCCGTCGCCGGCGGCGCTCAGCTTATCGGCCAGCTCTTGAAATCGAAACAGATTAGTGATGCCGGGCTGATTGGCGCCGGGTGTGACGTTGATCAGCTCGTAGCTGCGTGATTCACATAACAGCGGCGCGCGGTATGCGCCGGTCTCTTGCACCGTGTTGGTGTAATGGTTCTCGGTGAGCGTGAGCATGATCGCTCTCTGGATTGCGCGATCTGCGGCAGTGAGCAGCGGGTCGGGATCATCGAAGCGCCGCCCGTAACCGATCGCCACCGCCTTGAGCGTGTTTCCGTAAGGATCGACTTCGAGAACGGCGTTGTGTGTGACGCGCGGGTCGGCGCGCCTCTGACCGGCGATGTCGTAAAGCTTCCGCTCGTAGTGGAAGTCTATCGTTTCACGTTCGTGAGTGAGGAAGACCGCATGCCGATTGCCGCCGGCCGGCTGTATACGCTTTACGGTGTAATTCCGCTCGGAGGCGCTGTAGGGGCGATCAGATTCTTCCTTCCGATCGAGGGCGTAAACTTCCTGGCGAAGGATCGCGCCTTTGAGAGAGCGGCAGGCTTCGCGCTCTTCCTCGGCAGTAAGTCCGTCGGGAAGGACCGTATCGAGCAGCAGCATCGCTTCAAGCTGTTCGTCGCTAAGCTCCCCTTCGCCGAGACTCGGATCGCCTTCACGGTAATACTCGTGCTCGAACTGTTTTGAAATGCGCCGTCGCTCGAAATATGCGCCGGTGTGGACCCAGGTCTTCGTCAGAACCGGCGGAACGTGCGAGGCGGCATCGATGTTGGTTGCGCCGGGAAAGTCTCCGCTCTGGCTGAGAGAGGCGAACTCTTCGGTGTCCAGTTGCTCTACCATTCCGAAGCCCCGAAACTCTCGCTCGACGCCGTCGAAGCAGCCATGATGATAGACGTAGCGGGTGACGAAGCGGTTGCGGCTGACGCGGTCGAGCGTTTCCACACGCTCGACCACGTGAACCGGAAAAGGCAGTCTCGTTATCCAGGGATTTCCGGCAGCTTTATCCGCCAGATAGAACTTCGTGGAGGCGGCGTATTTGACGCGCGTCTCCGCCCCAAGGTTGTTCTTCGTCCCGATCATCAGATGCGGCTTCTGCTTCATCAGCTCCACATACCGCATGGGGCGACGGACATCACCCGGCAGTGGCGACGACCAGACCAGGCAGGCCGTGCCGTCGCCGCGCAGATCGGTCACCGTTACGGATAACGAATCATCGACACTCGGAAAGATGTCGAGCTTGCGAGCCTCGCTCCAGCTGTTACCCGCTTGATTGAAATAGAGGTCGACGCCATTGCGACCAAGATAGATGATGTCGGTCACGCCCGACCCGTCGATGTCGGCGAGACGGATTCGTTGTTGATCGAATTGATCCGGCGCATCGAAGCGTGGCGACTTGTCCATCGTCACCTTTGCGCCGAATCGCCCGTAGCCAAGATTCGGCCAGTAGCTGACTTCGCCGTTGCGAATGCGGACCAGATCGGCCAATCCGTCACCGGAAAGATCCGCCAGAAACATCGATTCCGTGGCGTCGGCGAAGATCAGACGCGGTCCCTTCTCCTCATCGAACGGCTGTCGCGTCCTCTGACCAGCCCCGAATCCCGCTTCCGCCAGCGACGGGTACCAGGTGAAAACCTCATCTTCGGCGATCAGAATGTCTGGTTGACCATCTCCGGTCAAATCGATAAATTTCAGATAAGGGCTGTGCCAGTCCAGATCCGGGATCGAATGGAACGGAGCGAAATCTTTCCAACCGCGCTCGAAGGTGCGTTCATAGAAGCCCGCCAACGGAGTTGCAAACTCGACGAGGTCGAGTTGACCGTCTCCGGCCAGATCCATTAATTGCTGTCCGCCATTCAAATTGGCGATTGACGGTGTGAACCGGACCACTTCCATTGGTCCGAAGCGCCCATCGCCGATGTTTGGCTTATAAAACCAGGCCCCGGATTGTTCGGTGAGAATGCCGGAGATGCCCTCGCCATCGAGATCGGTCCACTGGTAGCGCCCTCCGTCCAGACCGTAGGGCAGGTTTTCAAGGCTTTCGGCATCGACCTCATGAATTCGGTTCTGAATCACCGCCTCGCTGTAATCGAATTCAAGCGGAGGCAGCGACCGCTTCAGATAGATATCGTCGTCCTGGCGAACGTAACCCGATTGCGTGGCCGAGGTCATGAACGAAGCGATCGGCGTTTCGTCGTATGTGAATTCTGTCGAACCGATCAGGTAATCCTCCGCGCCGAGGTCTTCGGGCATATGATGGAACATGAGCGTCCGGCGACAGAGCCTGTAGGTCCGCACTTCAAAGCCCGCGCGGAAGGTCGAGAAAGGATCGCTCCGGGTAGACCAATCGCGCGTTCCGGCGCTGTGAGCCCGCGCCAACTGCCGGACGCCGGCGTCCGGCGCCAAAGCTTCATAATGCCCCTCGTCGTAATCAAAGACGACCTCAAAGAGCCAGTCTGTTTGTGATAAGTCAGGCTTGATCAGGTGTGAAATGCGGTTGCCGTATTTGATTCGCTTCAGATAGCGATCGGCCGAGCGGCTGTCCGCGGTGCGATTATTCTCGTTCGCCTGCGTGAGATCGATGTTATCCAAGTTTTCCGCCGCATATTGATAGACGATGGCATTGCCCTTGTCGTCCCGGCTCTCGCAGATCAGCCATGTGAAGACGCGCCGCGGATCGGCGGGATCGGCGATGCGGCTCTCGGCCGTTCTGCCGTAGAACGTGGTGACGTTCTCTTTCGAAATAGTGCGCCAATGCGTGGCGCCCGTTTCGAGATTGGTCCATCGCTCGATGCGCGCGAATAACCCCTCGATGCGCGGGCGATAACGTATGATGCGGTAACTCATGCCATCGACCGTAAGTTCGGAAAGGTCGGGCCGCCAGTCATCCCCATCCTGGATCAGGGCCGGAACGAGATCTTCGGCGCCGGAGAGGATGAAGACATCAGATTCTTCCGCATCCTGATATGTCGGCAATCCCTTGTCGGTCTTTCGCGTGATTTCGGGCAGCGAGAGACTCCACCCGAGCCCGAATTGACCATTCCCAGAACCGGAGTCGTAAGAGAGCGCCAGTTGCGGTGTGAACCCGGAACGGCCCGAAGTGGTGGATATGGGAACGGTCATCGACCCGGTCCCAGTGACAGGGTTGGCGGCAAACTTCTCGCCGATCCCACGAATGGCGCCACCGCCTTTGGGCAATGAGATAGACGGCGCAGAAAATTGAGACGTCTTGGCGCTTTGAGTATCCTGCCTGTTAGTATCTTCTCGACGGCCTTCCTGCCCTGTGCCTCTTATTCTCTTTTCTGCTCTCTGATCGATCATATTTGTCGTCGCCACTCCTGAACCATAAGGCACACCAACCAAGTGATCCCGGTTGACGATTCCATTCCTTTCACTCCATAACGAAATTCTACGACTTCGAAGCCGAGGAGGCGAAGAACTGCATTATTACTGTTAGCGTGTGATTCCAACTACCCTTCACATAACCTCAACTATCGATTGGTTTGGAGAAGATCCTGCCGCGCGTCCGCCGTGTCTTCATTCGGGAAGGCGAACCCTCTTGGCAAATCGGATCAACCTGCCTGAAAATTTTGGTGGAATGGCGATAGGTACGGTGAAGTTGCCGGTCCTTATATGCAGGTCGGGTGAAAATGTTTCGCCGATTCCCTTCAGGGCGCCTCCACCTTGCGGTATGGAAATGGTTTGATTGGTCGTGTCGGATTTGGTTGCCATCGAATTCTCCGATTTGAGCGATCCCCCATTGAACACGCTGTTTCGTGAAGCGCCCTGTATCGCAGGCAAGACGCTTACTGTGAGCCGTCGTTCTTGGCTCGCTCGATAATCAACTCCGCCACCTGCTTGGTCAGCGCCAATCCCGCATCAAGATCGCTGCGGTAATGGATGCCGGCCCAGATCCGCGAATTGGAAGATTCCACCACAAAGCTCCTGATGAATTCCGCATCGCGTGGAAAGAGGTAGGCCAGTACCTCCGCCTGCCCGCCGGAAAGCGACGTATGCCCCGACGGATAGCTCGGATGATTGAGGTTCGGAAACAGCGTCGTGATCGTCGGATCGAGTTGATTCGGGCGGATTGCCCAATAGGCGTACTTGGCGTCCCAGCACGCGATCAATGAGTCATAGAAGGCGATGCTGACCAGCGCGTAAACGCGAGCTGCCCGCGGCGGATTGGTATCCAGCCGATACTCCGAGATTTTCTGCGTTGTCAGATCATTCCACGGCTTGATGGCCGGTGAAACCCCTTGCCAGAAGAAGGCCAGCCGAGTGGTGTCGAAAGAAGCGCCCGCGGCTGGAATCGAACGCGGGAAGTTCTTCACCTCGGCAAGCTCTGTCGCCATCTCCGTCGAATCGCAGGCCGGCGGCGGACCGGGTCTGAACTGACTTCCGGATGTGAGCGCCCAGGTTTTCCATGTTCCCGCCAACGGCAGAACCGGGTTTGTACCTTTCCAGTTGCAAGCGCCTTGGGGGATTGAGCCGGTGAAAACCACATCGGAACCGTCGGTCTGCGCGCGAGCGATTACAAGCTGAGCGACTGCGCGTCCCAACTCTAACCCGTCTTTCACGTCGCTCGGATAATGCACGCCGGCCAGCAGCCGCGACTTTCCAGCCTCTTCAGCCTTTGCATAGAAGAACGCCGTTTGTTGTGGAAAAAAGTAAGCGAGCACTGCGGAAGCGGCTCCCGCCGCCACGGCGTGCTCTGAAGGATAAGACGGGCTGCGCGGATTTGGAATGACTGTGGTCAGCGTCCGGTTGAAATCGCTAGGTCGTGGGCGGCGGTGTAGATACTTCGAGTGCCAGGCGGCGATCATCGCATCATAGATTGCCACGTGGAGAGACGCCATCACCCGCGCCGCTGGGGGGCCAATAAGATTGTTTCTGATCACCTGATCGACCGCGTGCTCGTTCCAGCGGAGCGAAGGCGAGCCGGCATCCCAGTAGCTGATCAGATCGAGCGCGCCCGCGTCGCGATGGAAAGAGAGTTGCTTTAAAACCCTGATCTCTTGCTCCGAGATCGATCTCGCTGGCGGCCCTGGTGGTTGCACTTGGCGAGCATCGTCGAGGAGCCAGGGTTTCCACTTGACCGCCTTCGGCTCGATCTGGGCTTCGGGTCGTAGGCAGGGGATATAGCCGCAGATTCCTACGATGTCGCGCGATTGCGCGGCGGTGTCCTGTGACCTAGCTGATTGCTGCGTCAACGCGCAGAACAGGAAGCCAAGCAACAAAATGTGACGAAATTTTGAAGGCGAATGTGTGATTCCAACTACCCTTTTCATAATCTTGTCTCCTGATTGGTTATCGCTGATAGTTATCAAAGGACGGGCGAGGAAGATTGGCCCGTTATGGTTGATTGCCGTATCCGGCTCGCTGTTGTAAAATCCCCTTTCCGCATGGCGCTGGTTGAATTCTGACGCGGCGCCGTAAGCCTGTGCGGTTGGAACAAATCAGAAAATTCTACAAATGCCTTCGGAGTCGGCCTATGCGCGCATCAGCCAATTATTTCTTCGAGTTCAGGCACTTTCATCAAACCTCGACGGAGCGATTGCTTCAGCCTCAGGGAAGACCGCGCCGCGTTCGTTGTTTGCTCATTCGGGAAGGCGAAAACTCGCGGCGAATCGGCTCAGCCGACTTGAATTTTTTTTGATCCGTACAGATGACATCTCCGGCAACCATCACTCAACTGCTCATCAAATGGCGCAATGGCGATCAAGCCGCGCTTGATGAATTGTTGCCGCTGGTCTATGGCGAGCTGCGGCGGCTGGCCGGCTATTACCTGCGCCAAGAGCGGCCCGGCCACACACTGCAACCAACAGCCCTGGTTCATGAGGCCTACCTGCGGCTGGTGGGAGAGAAAGAGATAGACTGGCAGAACCGCGCTCACTTCTTCGGTATAGCCGCCGTGCGGATACGCCGGATCCTGGTTGAGCACGCCAGAAGTCGGCAGGCGGCTAAACGAGGAGGGGGCGAGTACCGGCTGGCGCTGAGTGAGGCGGACCGGCTGGCCGAAAAACCTGACGTCAATCTGGTTGCGCTCGATGACGCGCTCCAGAGGTTGGAGGCGCTGGACCCGCATAAGTCGCGGGTCGTGGAGTTACGCTATTTCGCCGGGTTGACGATTGAGGAGACGGCGGAGGTGCTCGATGTTTCGCCAGCCAAGGTCAAACGCGACTGGAGCATGGCCAGGGCCTGGCTGCGCAACGAAATCAGCAATGAATAACGGTGACGCCTGAGCGATGGAAAAAACTTGAGGTCTTGTTCCACGAGGCGCTGGAGCTTCATGGAGAATCGCGGGCAGCCCATCTGGCGAGGGCGTGCGGCGGCGACGGGCGGTTGCGCGAGGAGGCCGAAAGGTTGATCGCCGCTCACGAGCGCGAGGGCAGCTTCATTGACTCGCCAATTTTAGCAGGAACTGCGGGGCCGGCGGATGATGATCGCAATGAGTCTCTGATCGGGCGCCGCATCGGGCCATATCAGGTCATCAGCCTGCTCGGACGAGGAGGAATGGGGAGAGTCTTCCTGGCCGAGGATACCAGGCTTGAACGCAGGGTAGCGCTCAAAGTGCTGCCCGCAGCCTTCACCCAAAATCCTGATCGCGTGCGCCGTTTCGAACGCGAGGCGAAGGCGGCCTCCGCGCTCAATCATCCGAACATCCTGACCATTCATGAGATCGGCAGGGCTTCGACAGAAGATGGCGGCATACATTACATCGTCAGCGAGTTTGTCGAAGGCGAGACGCTGCGCGCGTTGATCGAGCACGGCAGGATCGGCATCAGTGAAGTGGTGAAAATAGCCGACCAAGTTGCAGGTGCGTTAAGCGTAGCGCACCAGGCCGCAATCATCCATCGGGACATCAAACCTGAGAACGTGATGGTGAGGCCAGACGGCTTGGTCAAAGTCCTCGACTTCGGCCTGGCCAAGCTCACCGAACGGCCCGCAGCGACGCCGGAGGCTGATTCACAAGCGGAGACGATAACCCGGTTGAGCACGGAGCCGGGGTTGGTGATGGGGACGGTCAGTTATATGTCGCCGGAGCAGGCGCGCGGGCAGAAGGTGGACCATCGGACGGACATCTTCAGCCTGGGTGTGATGATTTACGAGTTGGTAACCGGGCACCTTCCATTCGAGGGAGAGACGGCAAGTGACGTGATCGCGGCGATCCTACGGAACGAGCCGCCACCGCTCAGCCGAGCGTGTGAAGACTTACCAACAGGGTTGGAACGGCTGATCGACGTGATGCTTGAGAAGGAGCGCGAGGCACGTTACCGGAGCGCGGCGGACTTGCGCGCGGAGTTTCAGCAGCTGCAACGAAAGGTAAAAGACACGGCGAATGAGGCGGTCGGTACGGGAGAGGCGATGGTGGTCACGGGAGGGAAAGAGATTAAGCGGGAGATACCAGCTATCGTTAATTGGCGTGAGCGGATGAAGCGCTGGTCGTCCGCGTGGCGAAGCTGGCAACTGACAGCCATCGGCCTTGCGGCACTGATGCTGACAGCGATCATTTATGTGATATTAATCCCCGGCTCGCCAGCCCCACCGCCGTCTGAGATCAAGACCCTCGCTGTGTTACCATTCAGATCGTTGGGTCCGGAGACTAAAGAAGATCTTATAGGCTTTGGCCTAGCCAATGGGATCATCACGAAAGTCAGCCAGGTGACCGGGCTCACGGTGCGCCCGGTCAGCGCTATCCGCAAGTATGCGACAGAGGAAGTTCACGCGCTTGAAGCTGCGAATCAGTTGCAGGTTGAGGCAGTGGTGGAAGGGACGTACCAGCATGCGGATGGCCGGTTACGGGTGAGCGTGAATCTCCTCCGGACGAAGGATGGCGCATCGATGTGGGCAGACACTTTTGATTTAACATCCGCTGACATTTTCATGATCCAGGATGAGGTGGCGCGGCAAGTGGCGAAGCAGGTGCGTTCCAAGCTCAGTGCTGGGGAACAGAAACGACTGACTACCCGCGACACATCAAACCCTGACGCCTACAACTATTATACTAAGGCAATGTATCACTATAGTCATCGTGGCGTGGGAGGTAAATTTCGAGAGGAGACGGATCTCGCGATTGAGTTGTTTAAGAAAGCGATAGAACTGGATGCGAACTATGCGCGGGCTCATGCTCAACTCGGATTCGCTTACTCCTGGATAGCAGACAACAACGAAGAGAACCCTCTCTTGATCGCGAGCGCCAAAGAGGAACTTCGGATCGCGGAGAAGCTGGATCCACAACTGGCCGAAGTCCATGTTGCGCGTGGCTACATCTTTTTTAGCCATTACGAAGATTGGCGGATCGAGGCGGCGATCCGCGAACTACGCTTGGCGAAGCAACTGGATCCGAACCTCAACACATACATCCTGGCATTGCTCTATTTCCACGTCGGCCTTGAAGATCAATCGGCGAGAGAATTCGAGTTGGCTCTGGAAATAGATCCTACCGGCGATTACACCAAACAAGCCTATCTCGTCTCGCATTTCTATTTGTTCAAGCCAGATGAATGGCTGGTACTGAATCAGAGGTTATTCGATCGCGGACCCGAGCTACGTTACTACCTGGAAAAGAGAATGCTGAAGGAGGCGGCGCACCTGATCGAGCAGCAATCTGTCAAGGATCCTGACAGCCGTGAGATACGACGCAATAAGGCATTATTGCTGGCTTTACAGGGGAAGCACCGGGATGCCCAGGCAGCCGTTCCCTGGATTATGGAAAAAGTCCCAAGAACCAAGGATTATCATCACTATACATACGACATCGCCCGCATCTACGCGCTGGGCGGCAGAGGCAAGGAAGCGATGCAATGGCTGCGCACGACAGTTGATGAAGGATTCCCCTGCTACACGCTCTTTGCGCGCGATTCGTTCCTGGACCGGATCAGACAGGATCCGGAGTTCATCAAGTTCATGGCAGAGATGAAAGAACGATGGGAATATTACCGGAGGGAGTTCGGATCAAGTTAGGCTGACAATACCTCCAGTACTAATAACCCTTCGAGCCTTTGACCTGTTGTCCCTGTCAAAAAGCCCCTCCTACCTGGTTTCCCTCAAACTTAGCGAGACGGCCGGCAATTCAAAGCTCTTATCCGAATTTCTTCAATTTCTGAATCACTGTTTACGATAGAAGATTCACCAAGTGAAGCAGTTCAGCGAACCTTTATCTCGAATCAGCGTTATTACGCTTGGATGAGATCGAACGTAACAAGTAAGAAAATAGTAAACGTGCAATGGCCAATGCAGCGTTGCTACGATTTTGCTACAAAACAGCATTCACAAAGGGGGATTTTGTTCAGTTCTATGCA
Source organism: Blastocatellia bacterium (assembly GCA_035280505.1). Lineage (GTDB taxonomy): Bacteria > Acidobacteriota > Blastocatellia > RBC074 > RBC074 > JAKEHZ01. The sequence continues at coordinate 21,461 of DATEFT010000277.1, forward strand.
CTACTCCAGAGACGGGAACAGGTTTTAGATTCAACTATATGCAGCTTTACGAGGTTCTGTTCAAAATCCCCTTAACTGGCTTTTAACCAGAGGGTCGCTGGTTCGAGCCCAGCACGGCTCATAATAAATCCAATCAACTCAAGCACTTACAAGCAACCATTCAGGAAATTCCAAGCCAAATCAATACCAGAAGCTCTCCTGTTCAAATCGACGGCAAAACATATAGTCAAATCAGCCACTTACAAGCAGGGAGTTTGTCGATCGGTCCATCCCTGCTAGGATTTTGCTAGGATCCTGCTACGAAACGATCTCCGCAGATATCGAGCCATCCAGTTTGCCCACTACTGTCACAGCCGCGCTGACGTTTAAATTCAATCGATTGCAGTTTATGGAATTCCATCGAAATGGGAGCCTCTGGTTTGGGGCCAGAGGCTCTTTGTTTCGAGACTAAAGCGCTGGACATGGGTGGTGGGGCGATCGACGCCAACACAATTCATTAATTATTAGAACGAATCTCAAAGTGGGCTACTTTTCTTCGACCTCAGGTAACGTCGAGCGACAACGTTACACGCCGCTTAGTAAGTTATTGAGAATGAACAAGAACTAGGTTTTGGCGATGCACAACCTCCCAATTCATGTCGGCGGTTGCAGAGAGGCCACCAGCTCGGCGAGTCTCAGCAGATCATCAAGTCGGAACAGAGAGCGGCCTGCGGACACTGCAACAAACGGATCTGGGGCAATAACATCAGTCCAGGCGGCCGGAACAGCCGATAGTTTCCCGTCGGAATCGTGAAAATAAACGCGATCTTTCCCCCAGTTATGGCGGTAGGTGACCAGCTCAAATTCAGATCCAGTCAACGGGTGAAAGGGATGGGTAATACGAAAAGTTCGTGGTTGATTGTCGCTTAAGGGTGTATTCGACGGTCTTGTCCAACGGCATCTGCGAGCGCTTTCACCGGACGATCAAAGATGAGTTTTACAGTATTGCTTTCAGAAAAAAGATATATCACTCGCTGGAGGAATTGCAGGTCGATGTTGACCAGTGAATCGATCTATACAATCATCAACGTCCTCATTCGGGGCGCGATTGTTTCGGGAAGACACCGATGCAAACCTGGAGGGAGAGTAAAAAACTCGCTTTGGATAAGCTACTTCACAATCAGCAGGAGACTTTCATCGGACATCACCGTGCCGAGCCTCCTGTTGTCAGATCATAACCACGGTCAGATCAAGTCGTAACTTTTACAGATAATCTGCGATGCGCGCTTCTTCCTCAGCACGCTTTTGCCGTTGTGAAGTGATCTGCACCAGCGGCACGTGCGCTCGCACTCTCTCCTCGCTCTCGCTGTGTCTATCCATCTTTCTTGCCGGGAATCAGCGGTGGCACGTCGAATAACTTACCAGACTGACTAATCGAGCACTTGGTACCGCTCTTTCAAACGACGTCCTTCTTCCAACTGGTTCTGGCCGGGCTTCCAGCTCGGGTTATAGATTTGATCGCGCGGGCGCAGGTTTCGTTCCGACGCGAAGTGACATTTCAGACACCATTCCATCTTCAGCGGCGCGACTTGGTAAACGAGCGCCATCTTGGTGACATCGCCGTGGCAGGTCGAACAGCCAAGGCCTTTGTTCACATGGGCGTGGTGGTCGAAATAGACGAAATCCGGCAGGTCGTGGACCTTCACCCATTCAATCGGCTTGTTCTCGCGCCAACTCGCGCGGACCGGTTCCAGGTACGGGCTGTCGGCGAAGATCTGGGAATGGCAATTCATACAGGTCTGCGTCGGCGGCAAGCCCGCTCGCGCCCAGACTTCCACTGAGGTGTGGCAGTAAAGGCAGCCCCTCCAGCCGGACTCAAAGCTAACCTGATCAGAAAGTCATGAAGGCTTCGCTTCGAGCCGGATGTGTAAAGTTATTTCCGATGCATAGCTCGCCGCTATGCCGGGTTCACCATCGCTTGTAACCAGGGAGCATCATCCTGGAATTACCAACCTAGCAAAGGCCGCCCATCGCTTCAGTCCGTTGTCGCGCGTATCTCATCGGTCGTCGGCCTCTTCCAGTTTTTTGAACTTCTCGATCACTGCACTGCGGAAGACGGCGGGGACCTCGACATCAGCCCCTCCGCCGAAGATCGTTAGGACGGCCTGAACATCTCGCCGGTCATCGAAGCCGGCCTCGATCAGTCGCTGGCGCAGGTCCTGGCGCGCGTCTTCGAGCTGGCGTTCAACTTCGGCTTCGGGATGTTTGATCATCCGGGCGATCTCGGCTACCGGCAGGCCCTCGACATAGTGAAGCACGAATGCCCGCCGCCAGATGCGGGGCAAGGCGGCCAGCGTGTGGACGAGATAATGCTGCAGCTCGCGGATCTCCGGGATCTGTTCCGGCGTCGGAGCCTTCATGTCCGGAATAAGGTCTTCCAACTTCTGATCTTCGTCCGGCTGGTAAAAATAGAGTATCTCTTCCCCCAGCCTCGTAACCTCCTCGGCCGGAGGCGTCTCCGGAATATCTTCTTCGATGTGGACGCTGCGGGCGCGCGCCGCTTTCAAGCGTTTAACTTCAGCCTCAAGCTGCTCGGCGACCAGCCCGATCAGCCAATGCTTGCTCTCTCGCCCGTCCTGTTTCGTGGCAACCTCACGGTAAGCCCGCAACAGCGCCGCATCTACTAAGTCCTCGGCCGCGATCTCACCCGGCAGCAGATCCCCTTCGGCCACGTAATAGGCGATTTCGCGGCGGGCAAAGTTGTAGAGCTTCTCCAGGTACCGTGTAACCAGCGGCGAGAAGCGTTCGCGCCCGCGCTCCTTCAATTCGGGATGATGCCGCTTTATCTCCATTAGCTAGCGGCTCGGCTCCGGTCTGGGAGCCGAGCCCATCGGAGGATGAGTGAGAATCCGGCGCCCGCGCAGCTTGAAGGCGAGAACGAGCAGCAAAATGCCGAAGGCGATTGCATAAGCCCCAATCACCAGGACCAGCGACAGCGCGCCCGCCAGCGGAAAGATGGCGATCAGGAGCCCAAAGGCTATCGAGAGCACTCCCAACAACATCATGACCCATTCGCCTTGAAGTTCCCGGCGCAGTTTCACGGCCGCGACGATCTCAAGCATCCCAGTTACAATTGCCCATACGGCAATCAGGTAGACCAGGCCGAGCGCCGTCAGGCCGGGCCAGATGAAGGTTAAAACTCCGGCTGCGACGCCGAAGATCCCTTCCAGTAGGAGCGCTACCCAGTGCCTCTCCCGGCCGGCGTTCCGGACCGCCGCCACGATGGCCAAGATGCCATCGATCAGTGCATAGGCGCCGAAGAGGGCGACGAGCAGCAGGAGCGTGATCCCCGGCCAGATGAAGGTCAGGATGCCAAAGAGAATGGCGGCGAACCCGCGGAGGGCGAGCGCCCACCAGTTTTGCGCAAGTACAGATAACATAATTTTCCTCCTTATCAGTTAATCGACACTTTCCAATTCCTGCCTGTTTCGATCGAAAGCCGTTGATCGCAATTTGCCTCTCTCTATCGGTCACCTTCACGCTGCGAGGCGCGGAGTCGATCGAGCAGATCTAAAACGACGGCAATCCCGCTGAGGTTGATACCGACCTCACGGCGCAGGCGCTCGATCGTTCGCAAGCGCAAGACGGCCGCCACATCAAAGAACAACGGTGTCCCGGCACACTCGACCGGGTCGAGCAGGCCGAATTCCACGAATCGCTCGACGAGGGCCGGATGAAGTCCCGAAGTGGAGGCGAGCGCCTCCAGCGTCAACTGCCGGCGAGGGTCGCGATAGAGCACGATTTGATAGTGGCGCTCGGCCATCTCGGTTACTCTCCCTTTCCCAACAACTCCCGCGGATCGAAGCGCGATTCCGTGGCCAGCCTCTCAAACAACTCTTTCTCTCTGGGAGAGGGCTTCGGAGGGATGACGATCTTGAGCTTGACGTATTCGTCCCCACGCCCGCCCCGCCTCCGATTCAATCCCTGCCCCCGCAATCGCAACCGTTTTCCGCCCTGTGTCTCAGCGGGGATCGTCATCTCGACCGGGCCGTCGAGAGTCGGAACGTTAACCCGGGCTCCGAGCGCGGCCTCCCACGGCGCGACCGGCAACTCAACTTGAAGGTCATCCTCTCTCACGATGCTGAAGAGAGGATGAGGCCGGAGCCTGACCCGTAGGAAAAGATCGCCCGCCGGAGCGTTGCCGGTGCCCGGTTCGCCTTGACCCGCCAGGCGAATGACCGATCCGTCGCGCACTCCTGCCGGAACCGTGGTCTCTAACGATTTGGGGCGGCGAATAGAACCCGTCCCTCCACAGGTCGGGCAGGTCTGATTGCCCTTCATTCCGCTGCCGCCGCAGTCCGGGCAGCGATCGGCCGCTTCCAACGTGATTGTGCGCGTCACACCGCGATGGGCCTCTTCAAGCGCGAGCGAGATCTCGGCCTCCACATCCAAGCCGCGCATGGCAAAACCGGCCCCCGCCCGCGCCCCACGTCCGCCGCCGAAGAGGGACTCGAAGAAATCGCTGAATCCTCTCGAGCCACCACGCCCCTCGCCAAAAATTTCGCTGAAATCGAAGCCGCCACGGCCACCTTCCTGACCGGCCCCTCCGGCCCATCCGGCCGCTCCGGGTGGAGGAGTGAAATCGGCGCCCGCTTTCCAATTGGCCCCGAGTTGATCGTAGCGCCGGCGCTTCTCCGGATCGGACAAGACTTCATAGGCCTCGTTGATCTCCTTGAATTTCTCTTCCGCCGCCCGGTCTCCCGGATTGACATCGGGATGATGTTTGCGCGCGAGCTTTCGATAAGCCTTCTTGATCTCATCCTCGCTCGCCGTGCGGGCGACGCCGAGAATCTCATAGTAGTCTCTGAATTGGACGGCCATACCGGTTTTCAGTTTTCAGTTTTCAGTTTTCAGTAAACCGCGAAACACGCGAAATTGGCGAAACATGCCCGCATCTGGGCTGAGTTTCGTGAGTTTCGCGGTTTACTGAAAACTGAAAACTGGTCTACCGAGCGACCCGAACCCGCGCCGGGCGCAGCAATTCTCGATCCCAACGATAGCCGCGGCTCAACTCCTCAAGCACGGTGCCCGGCTCCTGATCGTCACTTTCGACCGACGCCACCGCTTCATGCTGCGCCGGATCGAAGGGCTGGCCCACACTCTCAAAAGCGGTCACGCCCTCCGCTTCGAGCAACCCCGCCAGGCGCCGGCGAATCGCCAGCAGTCCCGCTGACACAGACTCCGGGGATTCGTCGACGTGCGCGAGAGCGCGTTCGAAGTCATCCAGAAAATCGAGCAGGGCAAAGATCAACTGGCGTTTGCCCTTGAAGGCGGCGCTTCCGCGTTCCTGCTCGACGCGCCGGCGGTAATTGTCGAAGTCGGCCAGATGGCGCAGATACATCTCGTGCCCGCGCTGTATCTCTTCCTTGCGTTGCGCGTTCTCGCCCTTCAGTTGTTCAATCTCCGCTCTCAGCCGCTCAATCTCTCCCTGCTCCTCACTTCTTTGCGAATTGGTTGGCATAACTTCCCAGTCACTTGCTTTGCTTGAACTCGGCATCGATCACATCATCGCCGCCCTCTCCTCCGGCGCCCGGTCGACCGGTGCCGGATTGAGGCCCGCCACCCTCGCCCCCCCCGCCAGCCGCGGCCTGACTATAACCCGCCGAGGCCAGCCCATAGGCCAATTGCTGCAGGTCGCTCGCCAGTTGGCGCAGCTTGGCGATATCGGAAGAGTTGTTCTTGACCAACTGGCGAATCTCCGAGATCAATTGCTCGGCCCTCGCCTTATCGTTGGCCGGCACGCTATCGCCCAATTGTTGGAGTTGGCGCTCAACCTGGTAAGCGATCGAGTCGGCATGGTTACGCGCCTCGATCTCTTCACGCCGCCGCCGGTCCTCGTCGGCATGGCTCTGCGCATCGGCCACCATGCGATCGATCTCCTCAGGCGGGAGTTGCGTTGAACCGCTGATGGTGACCTTCTGCTCCTTCCCCGTCGACTTGTCGCGCGCGGCGACCGTTAAGATTCCATTGGCGTCGGTATCGAAAGTGACTTCGACCTGCGGCACGCCGCGCGGAGCGGGCTGGATGCCTTCGAGCCGGAAGTGGCCGAGCGTGCGATTGTCGCGCGCGAGTTCACGCTCGCCCTGGAGCACATGAATGTCCACCGCCGTCTGGCTGTCTTCCGCCGTCGAGAAGACTTCCGTTTTCCGGACTGGAATGGTCGTGTTGCGTTCGATCAGTTTGGTCGTCACACCACCCAGCGTTTCGACACCCAGCGAGAGCGGCGTCACATCGAGCAGGACCACATCTTTAACTTCACCGGCGAGCACCCCGGCCTGAATCGCCGCGCCGATAGCGACCACCTCGTCGGGATTGACCGATTGATTCGGTTCTTTGCCTCCGGTCAGCCGCCGCACCAGCGCCTGCACCGCCGGGCTCCGAGTGGCGCCGCCGACCAGTACGACTTCGTCAATATCGCGCTCGGTGAGCTTGGCGTCGGCGAGCGCCTGCTTGACCGGCCCGGCGCAGCGTTCGACCAGATCGGCCGTCAGTTGCTCGAATTTCGCCCGCGTCAGTTTATATTCGAGGTGTTTCGGCCCGGACGCATCGGCCGTGATGAAGGGCAGGCTGATTGTGGTCTCGATCACGCTCGACAATTCGATCTTGGCCTTCTCCGCGGCTTCGGTCAGCCGCTGCAGAGCCTGGCGGTCCTTCCGCAGATCGATCCCCTGGTCGCGCCGGAACTCTTCGGCCAGCCAATCCACGATTCGCTTGTCGAAATCATCGCCACCCAGGTGCGTATCGCCCGCGGTCGATTTAACTTCAAAGACCCCGTCCCCGACCTCCAGAATTGAAACGTCAAAGGTGCCCCCTCCCAGGTCGAAGACCATGACCGTTTCGTTCTTCTTCTTATCGAGACCGTAAGCCAGGGCGGCAGCCGTCGGTTCGTTGATGATGCGCAACACGTTGAGCCCCGCGATCGTCCCCGCATCTTTGGTGGCTTGCCGCTGCGCGTCATTGAAGTAGGCCGGAACGGTGATCACCGCATCGGCTACCTTCTCGCCCAGATACTTGGCGGCGTCCCCCGCCAGCTTACGCAAAACCTGGGCGGAGACCTCTTCGGGAGAGACCAGTTTGCCCAGGACCTCGAAGCGCACCGCATCGTTCGGCCCCGAGACGACCTGGTAGGGCACATTCTTGATCTCCGACTGGACCTCGGAATAACGGCGGCCAATGAAGCGTTTGGCCGAGTAGATGGTGTTCTCCGGATTGAGCACGGCCTGGCGTTTGGCCAGTTGGCCGACCAGGATCTCACCCGTCCGAGTGTATGCCACGACGGAGGGAGTAATGCGGCTGCCTTCACTATTGACGACCACGGTCGGCTTGCCGCCTTCCATGACTGCCACGACCGAATTGGTCGTGCCCAGATCGATACCTACTGCTTTTGCCATAGTCCAGCTCCTCCATGGTGACGATGCCGGGTGTCATTCCCAGGTAATCTGATCGATGTAACACCAATGCCAACGCTCACCCGGCTCGAAAGACCTGATGACCGGATGGCTGGTTTGGTGAAAATGGTTCGTGGCATGTTTGTTCTTCGATGAATCGCAACAACCAACATGGCCGCAGGTGCGGCAGATGCGCAGATGCACCCACGGGTCCCCTAAGGCCAGACATTCCTCGCATCCCCGGGTACTCGGGACGACCGGGCGAATCTGATCGAGATGGGCGCAGGCAGGTGTCATCATTTGCTCCTCTCCACAAGAGTCTCAGTTCCACGGACTCGCCCTTTTTGAAACTCAAACCGTATGCCACAACCTTGGAGCCCTGGCAGAGGGAGACGGAACAACACGGCGTAAGCATTATCTGCGGACATCCGCTCCAGGTCCCTACATGCCAGTCGTCAGGAATGCGGGCTCATATTTATCGACATCGGTTTTCACATAAACAGCCGGCCAAGAGAGCTATCGGAGAAGACGAAGCCAACGAAAATAACGAAAAAAGCCTGAAATTTCGTTGGTTTCATTATTTCGTTAGTTTCGTCTTCTCTTTTCATGGGCGCCACCGGAGTGAGGCAAGCTTGCAACTCCCTTTCAGACAAGTTGCCACAACCACACCCGGCGCCGGGGCTAAATCGAGCGTTAAAGCGAAGGATTGCGATCTCTACTCTCTGGAACTCCCCTTGCCACAAATCTCGATCGAGACCAAGACGAGAGACGTCCGCTCGTAGAAGCGGCCAATCTTCATTCTGAATTCTAAAGGAGGTGAGAACAGTATGACCCGACTACGACCGCTGCATGACCGGGTGGTCATCCGGCGCATCGAGGGATCGGAGCAGACGCGCAGCGGGATCTATATTCCCGAGACGGTTAAAAAGAAGCCGCAGCAAGGCCAGGTCGTCACCGTCGGTGATGGTCAGATTCTCGAAAACGGGAATCGGATCCCTCCCGTTCTGAAAATTGAGGATCGCGTCTTCTTCGACAAGTATGTAGGCACTGAGGTCCTGATCGACGAAGATGTCTGATGGCGGCGGAGATGGCAGGGCGGGTGCGAGTGACGAAACTCAAGGCGGATGAGAATCCAGCGACGGCGGCGCGATTCAACGCGCGCTCCATCCCGACGCTGCTGGTCTTCAAATCCGGACAGGAGATCGATCGGCTTCTGGGGGTGCAACCCAAATCAGAGATAGCGCGCCGCCTGGAACGAGTCATGGCCTGAGAGCGTCCAAAAACCTGAAAGGCGGCGCAATGCCCGTAATCGTTGAAGCCACATCATTCCCCATCCCGGAGCCGTCGCGGCCGAAGGCTAATTCATGCGCGATGGTGATCTTCGGGGCGTTAGGCGATCTGACCGGACGGAAGCTCGTTCCCGCGCTCTTTCATCTAACGCGCGGCGGCTACTTGTCGGACCGTTTCAAGGTGCTGGGCATCGGGCGAGATCGAATCAACGATTATGAGTTCCGCGAGCGGATGCGCGAGAGCACGACCGGCGCGCGGGAGATGGGTGAGTTCGACGACGCGGAATGGCAGGCATTTGCCGCGCGCTTGCATTATCTGCCGGGCGATCTGACCGATGCCGTGACCTATCGCCAGATTCGAACGCGCCTGGAACAGATGGTGCAGCGAGAAGAGATTGACGCTAACTACCTGTTCTATGGCGCGACGCCACCATCGGTCGCACCCGCGATCATCAACGGGCTCGGCGCGACGGGGCTGGCTTCGGAACAGAGAGGCTGGTCGCGGATCGTCATCGAAAAACCATTTGGCCGCGACCTCGACTCCGCACGCGCCCTCAACACCATCATTGCGCACATCTTCGATGAGCATCAGATCTATCGCATCGACCACTATCTCGGCAAGGAGACCGTCCAGAACATCATCGTCTTTCGTTTCGGCAACTCGCTGTTCGAGCCGGTCTGGAATCGTAACTACGTCGACTGCGTCGAGATCACGGCGGCTGAAACGGAGGGGGTCGGCCATCGCCTCGGCTACTACGCCGAGGCCGGCGCCCTGCGCGATATGATGGCTAATCATCTCTTACAGCTTCTGGCGCTCACCGCCATGGCGCCGCCGGTCGCTTTCGATGCCGACTCGGTGCGTGACGAGAAGGTGCGCGTCTTACGTTCAATTCACCCGATGACAGCTGAAGAGGTGGCCGTCCGCACGATGCGAGGGCAATATGGCGCGGGCGAAATCAACGGCCGAACCGTGCCCGCCTATCGGGATGAAAAAGGCGCGGCGAGGAATTCGGTGATCGAGACCTATGCAGCCATCGATTTTCGAGTCGAGAATTGGCGATGGTCGGGCGTGCCCTTCTATGCGCGCACCGGTAAACGGCTGGCGCGTTCGGTGACCGAGATTGCCGTTCATTTCAAACGTACGCCCCAGGCGCTGTTCGCACGCACGCCCGAAGACCTAATCGAACCGAACATGATCGTTCTGCGCATCCACCCCAACGAAGGCATCGTTGTCACCTTCGGGGCGAAGCGGCCCGGCGCCGAGATGTATACGGGTATGGTGCAGATGGATTTCTGTTACCGGAGGGCATTCGGCACGCGTTTACCGTCCGCTTACGAAACCCTCCTGTTGGACGTCATGGAAGGCGATGCCACGCTGTTTATCCGGCGGGATGAGGTCGAAGCTCAGTGGAAGTTGATCACCCCCATTGAGGAGGCCTGGGCGCGGCAGAGACCGCCGGAATTTCCGAACTACGCGGCCGGCAGCGAAGGTCCGGTGGCAGCAGCCGAACTGCCGGCGCGCAATGGTCACAGATGGCGCCCTCTCATCAATAGCTTCGGCGAGTGTGAGGAGTAAGTTAGGTGACGACTGTGCCAATTAAAGCGGAGTGCAACCAATTTATCCAATTTCAGCCCACAAAGTGGGGTGAAATTGGATAAAGCGGGGTTCCAGAGTATTCAGTTAAATCAAATGGAGCAACTCAATGTCTGAACCGGTGATGTTGGTCGTTGGTGATAACTTCGAAGGCGTGCGCGTCATTGGATGCCGGTTTTCACGCCGGGCTCACCAGACCCGCGACTTCCTGGTGCGCAACTGCGTGCCCTTTCAGTGGCTCGACGTTGAAAACAACGAAGAAGCCCGCCGGTTGCTGGGCGCCACGGATGTCAAATCTTCACACCTGCCGATCGTGATGTTCCCGGACGGCACCCAACTCGTCCAACCGACGAATGCGGAGATCGCGGAGAAGCTCGGCCTCAAGGTACACCCGGAACGGACCTCTTACGACCTGGTGATCGTCGGCGGTGGGCCGTCCGGACTGGCGGCGGCAGTCTACGGAGCCAGCGAAGGTTTGCACACC
>DATEFT010000278.1:0-20322 GCA_035280505.1 Blastocatellia bacterium
TATCGCCAGGGCGTCGAGAGCGGCAGCGAGTTGACGACCGGCTTCCCGACCACGGCCGAAGAGCTCTTCGGCTATCAGGGCCTGATCATCGGCAGCATCGAGGCCAACTTCTTCTCCTACGAACAGTTGAAGAACATCGAGCAGTTCGCGGCCAAACGCGGCGGCGGAGTGCTGGCCCTCGGCGGGGGACGGTCCTTCGATGCGGGCAAATACGCCAATTCCCCGCTGGCCGACCTGCTGCCGCTCTATCTGAACGACCGGGTCGAGGAGCCCGAGGTCCAGATCGCCTCGAACTACAAGGCGGGCCTCACCTCCCGCGGCCGGCTGCACGCCGTGACCCGGCTCAACGAAGATCGCGGCCTGAGCGCCAAGGCCTGGGAGGAGTTGCCGCCGATCACCATCCCGGAGATCCTGACCCGCACCAAACCCGGCGCGACCCTGATCCTCGAGGCCCGCAGCATCAACGACCGCAACCGCGTCGTGCCGCTGCTGGCCGAAGAGCGCTACGGACGCGGCCGCAGCCTGGCCTTGACCGCCAACGACACCTGGCGCTGGCGCATGGAGCTGGATTCGAAGAACAACTCCCACGAAAACTTCTGGCGGCAACTGGTCCGGTATCTGGTCAGCGCCACGCCGCGCCAGTATGAGGTGGCCGCCGAACGCGACGTCTATACCGCCGGAGAGGTCGTCACCCTGCGGGGCGAGGTCAACGACGCGAAGTTCGAACCGGTGATCAATGCGCAGGTCATCGCCCGCCTCACCAAACCGTCCGGCGCGACCGTGGAGTTGCCGTTGAACCTCGGATTCAGCGAGAACATCAGCGATTACCGCAACCAGTGGGCTCCCGATGAGAACGGCCTCTATCGCCTCGAGATGACCGCGCGGCGCGGCGGCACGACCCTGGGGACGGCCCAATCGACCTTCTTCGTCACCGACCGCACGCGCGAGTTCCACGACGCCGCGCAGAACGTCGAACTGCTCAAACGAATCGCGGCCGAGACCGGCGGAAAATACTATCCGCTCAACAACGCCCAGGATCTCCTCGACGAGATCACCATGCTGGAAGGCAAGAACTCCGAACGGGTCAGTAAGGACCTGTGGGATATGCCGATTAATTTCATGCTCCTGATCGGGTTGGCCAGCGTCGAGTGGTTTTTGCGCAAACGCAAGGGCCTGGCCTAAGGCTTTGGATTTGAAATCGCAACGGTTGATCGAAAACAGGAACGGTTTGATGCGTAATTTCGTCACGACCATCTTCTTATTGCCCCTGCTCGGCCTGGCCGCCTGCGCCCAGGATGTGCCGGTCTCTCCGCAACCGGAGAGGCCGAAACAGGAGCGGCCGCAACCGGCCGCCACACCTGCGGCGAAACTGCCGGCGGACCGCAACAAATTCGGCGTGATCATCTGCGGGATCAGCGGCGAAGAGACCTATGCCAAGCAGTTCGGCGAATGGACCAAAAAATTGTCGGGAGCCCTGGTCGGAACCCTCGGTTTCGCCGAGGATCAGGTCCTGGTGCTCAACGAAAAACCGGAAGGCCAGGAGCAACGCGCCACCGCCGAGAACGTTCGGCAGGTCTTCGCCGCCCTCCGCGGCCGCACCAAACCGGATCAACAGGTCTTCATCTTCTTCATCGGACACGGCAGCTTCGACGGCAAGATCGCCAAATTCAACCTCATGGGTCCGGACCTTTCCGCCAATGATTACGCGCAGTTAATCGGCAACCTTCCGGCGCGCAACGTGGTCGTCGTGAATATGGCGAGCGCCAGCGGCGAATTTATTAAACCGCTCTCAGGACGCGACCGGATCCTCGTGACCGCGACCCGCAGCGGCGCGGAACAGAATGCGACGCACTTCGCCCAGCATTTCATCGCGGCGCTCGGGAATCCGGAGGCCGACAGCGATAAAAATGGGCGGGTTTCGGTGCTTGAGGCGTTTAACTATGCGAGCAAGCTGACCGGCGAATCTTACGAGCACGAGGGGAAGCTGGCGACCGAACACTCGCTGATCGACGATAACGGCGACGGGACCGGCCATCAGAAGGCCGAAGCGGGCGATGGAGGCCTGGCCAAGGTCACCTACTTCGATTCGCTCCCGCAACAGCAGGCCGGCGGCGACCCGGAACTGGCGAAACTTTTTGCCGACCGGATGCGTCTTGAAGGAGAGGTGGAACAACTCAAAGCGCGCAAGGATGAGATGGCGGCGGAGGAGTACGAGACCGCGCTGGAGAAGCTCCTGATCGAGCTGGCCAAGCTGAGCCAGAGCATCAAGACGAAACACAAATGAGGCACAGGTCCCGAAAGGCGCGCTCACGATCGCCGCAAGCTCCACGGATGTTTGGGTCAAATTCAAGTGCATTGGATAACCATTAAGGTTTTATGGTAGTGACCAAATCAAAAAGCATCGTTCTTTTTCATTATTTCCACGATCTGCCTGCCCTCTTCGCGGTCTGTCTGATCTGCGCCATTCAAATGATCTCCTGCGCCGCCGCCCAAAACCCGGATATCGACAGCGCCGAGGCGGAGCTGCTGCAGGGGAAATATCCGGCCGCGATCATCTCATTCACCCGGCTGCTACAGATCGATCCGAACGACGACCGGGCGCAGAAGGGGCTCTTCCAGGCCTATCTCGAGACCGGGCAGTACGCTGAAGCGGAGCGTTCGGCCAAGGGTTTTCTGAACTCCAAAGATAACGAAGGGCAGACCCGGATGCTGCTCGGCGAGGTCTACGCCGCCACCGGCCGGTACCAGGAGGCCCTGGCCGAGCTCGAGAAGGCGCGCGCGGCCACCGACGCCCCGACCAAGCTGCGGTCCGAGGTGCGGCGCGGCGAGCTGCTGGAGATGACCGGCAAACGAGAGGCCGCCCAGCAGGTCTACCAGACCGTGGCCGGCGTCTTTCAACAGGAAGATCCCGAGACCGCCGAGGAGATGGCGCTGCTGGCCAGAGTCCTGACGCACCTGGAGAGATACCAGGAGGCCAACGATCTCTATCTCGAAGCGATCAAGGACGACCGGGAGTATCTGGAGGCGCACCTCGGGGGCGGCGAGCTCTATACCGCGAAGTACAACTACGCCGAGGCCGCGGAGTTCTTCAACGATGCGCTCAAGATCAATCCGAACAGCGCCCGCGCGCTGCTGGGAGTGGCCCTCAACAAGGAGATCGAAGGCGGCGATCAGATGAACGCCGCGCTGGCGGCCGCGCTCAAGACCAACCCCAACTACGTCGAGGCCAAGAACTTCGGGGCCCGGCTCGATCTCGAGGCGGAGCGCCACAGTTGGGCGGCCAAACAGTTGGACGATGCGCTCAAGATCAACCCCAACTCGCTGGAGGCCCATGCCCTGCGGGCCGCCATGTTCTGGCTCCAGAACCGCCACAGCGATTACGAGAACGAAGTCAAGGCCACGCTGGCCATCAATCCTCAATACGGGATGCTCTACGAGGTGCTCGGGCATTTCGCGACCCAGACCCGCCGCTACAGCGAATCGTCGGCTTTCCTGCGCGAGGCGATCAAACTTTCGCCGCGGCAGTGGTCCTCGCACCTGGCGCTGGGGATCGCGCTCTTGCGCCTGGGCCGGATGGACGAGGGGCGGGCCGAGCTGGAGCTGTCGTTCCAGGGCGATCCGTTCAACATCCGGGCCAAGAACACGCTCGACCTGCTCGACAGCATGAAGGAGTACCGCGAGACCAAGCACGGAGACTTCATCATCAAGGTGGCGGCCAAAGAGAACGACGTGCTGGTCAATTACGCCACCGAGCTGTTGGACGACGCGCAGCGGAAACTTTCGGCCAAGTATCGATTCACGCCGCGCCCGCCGATCGCGGTCGAGATCTTCCCGAATCACGAGGACTTCGCCGTCCGGGCGCTGGGGCTGCCGGGCCTGGGCGCGCTCGGCGTCTGTTTCGGCCAGGTGATCGCCCAGGATTCGCCCTCGGCCCGTCCCGGCGGGCAGTTCAACTGGGGCACCACTCTCTGGCACGAATATACCCACGTCATCACCCTGCAGATGACCGATCACCTGATCCCGCGCTGGTTCTCCGAGGGCCTCTCGGTCTTCGAGGAGCATAACGCCCGCCCGGGTTGGGGCGACGATTGGAGCGTGGGCCATCTCAAGGCCCTGGTCGATGGCAAATGGTTCAAGATCTCCGAACTCGACAACGGGTTCATCCGCCCGAAACGTCCCGAGGATGTGGGCCTCGCCTACTTCGAAGCCTCGCAGGTCTGCCATTTCATCACCGACCGCTACGGTTTCGACGCGATCCTGGACATGCTGCGCGGATATCGCGAGAAGAAGAAGACGGCGGACATCCTCCAACAGACCTTGAAACTGTCGGAGAGCGATTTCGACCGCGAGTTCAATCAGTACCTGCGCGGCAAGATCGACCGGTACGTCAAAGCGCTCGAACCCGGATGGAAGGCGCAGGGAGTGGCGCAACTCTCCAAAGAGAAGATCTTCGCGCAGGCGGCCGAACAACCGGAGAACTTCCTCGTCAATCTGCGGGCCGGCCTGCTCTACCTGGCCGACGGCAAGGACGAACCGGCGATCCTGCATCTGAGACGCTCGATCGAGCTGTTCCCCTTCCAGAGCGGCGAGAGCAACGCCTACGAACCGCTGGCGGGGATCTACGAGAAGCAGGGCAACAAGGCGGCGGCGGCCGAGATCCTCGAGGCCCTGGTCCAGACCGACGAGAACAACTATGACGCCCTCAAGAAGCTGGCCGAACTGAAGATGGAGGCCGGCGACCAGGGCCGCGCGCTCGAACTGTTGAACCTGAGTTTCTACGTCAATCCGTTCGAGCATGCCGCGCACACGATGGCCGGCAAGGCCTATCTCCAACGCAACGACCACGCGGCCGCCCTCCGCGAATTTCGGGCGGCGCTGGCCGCCAACCCGCCGAATCTCGCCGAGGCCCATTTCAACGTCGCCACCGCCTATCTGGCCGGGGGCAAGAACCTCGAAGCGAAACGAGCGGTGCTCCGGGCCCTGGAGATTGCGCCCGGATTCGACAAGGCACAGGAACTTCTCTTGAAGCTGACCGGAAACGCGGCAGCAGATCGGTGAGGGGAGCAGCATGAAACGGCGAAGACTGTTGGTATCAGCATTGGCGCTCTGTCTGTCGGCCACCCTGGTTCTGGCCCAGCGCCCGCATCGTAAAAAACCGACCATGGACCTGCCCCCGGTGACGGAGGACGGCATTCCGAAAGTGGACGAGAATCTCTCCGGGCGCTTCACCTTTGCGCGAGTCCGCTTCGACGCGAGCCTGACCACCGCCTCGTACGGCTACGGTTACCGGAATATCCTCGGAGACGGCGGCCCTCCGTGGTCGCACGACTATCCGGTGGCGGGCCGGCACCTCATGAAGATCATGGCGGAGCTGTCGAAGCTCGACGTCAATCTGGACATCAACGAACCGATCATGGCCTTCGACGATCCGGCGATCTTCAAGTTTCCTTTCGTCTATCTGTGCGAGGTGGGCTTCATGAGCCTGGAGGACCGGGAGATCGCCGGGATGCGCGAATATCTGCGGCGCGGCGGGTTCGTGATGGTCGACGATTTTCGCAGCCCGCGGGAGTTCTACAACCTGCAGGCGCATCTCAAACGGGCGTTCCCGGAATATGAGCTGAAGAAGCTGGAGCTCTCGCACCCGGTCTTCAACTGCTTCTTTTCGATCAAGAGCCTGGATCTCAAGCCGATCTACGGCGGAGGATATGTCACCATGGAGACCCAGGTCCCGGAGTTCTGGGGACTGGAGGACGAGACCGGACGGCTCATGATGGCGGTCAACTACAACTACGACATGAGCGATTACTGGCAGTTCTCCGATAACCCGTTCCGGCCCATCGAAGAGACCAACGATGCTTATAAATTCGGGGTGAATTACATCATTTATGCCCTGACGCACTAATTTCATTCCAATCGAATATCTTAGAGGGAGACTCAATGGCTGTTGAGACACAAGTGATCCGTGACGACGAGGTACTGAACAAGCTGATTGCGGCGAGAGAGGGCATCCTGCGGGAGATCCGCAAAGCGATCATCGGACAGGATGAGGTGGTCGAACAGGTGCTGATCTCGCTCTTCGTCGGCGGGCATTCGATCATCACCGGCGTCCCCGGACTCGCCAAGACCCTGCTCGTGCGAACCATTTCGAGCGTCCTCGACCTGTCGTTCAAACGCATCCAGTTCACGCCGGACCTGATGCCGGCCGACATCACCGGAACCGAGATCATCGAAGAGGACCGCGGAACCGGCAAGCGCGTGCTGCAGTTCATTCGCGGACCGATCTTCGCCAATATCATTCTGGCGGACGAGATCAACCGGACGCCGCCCAAGACCCAGTCCGCGCTGCTCGAGGCCATGCAGGAGGGCAACGTCACGGTCCAGGGCGAGACCTACGCCCTGCCGAAACCCTTCTTCGTCCTGGCCACGCAGAACCCGATCGAGATGGAGGGCACCTATCCGCTGCCCGAAGCCCAGTTGGACCGTTTCATGTTCAACGTCAAGATCGGATACCTGCCCGAAGCAGACGAGATCGAAGTGGTCAAGATGACCACCTCGCCGCAGGACCTGAAGTTCGAGCGGCTGATGTCGGCGGAGCAGATCATCGAGTTTCAGAAACTCGTGCGGCGGGTGCCGGCGGCCGATTCGGTCACCCGCTACGCCGTCAACCTGGTCGGCACCAGCCGTCCCGGCTCCCCCCAGGCGCCCGATTTCATCAATCGCTGGGTGACCTGGGGCGGTTCGTTACGCGCCTCTCAATTTCTGGTCCTGGCCGGCAAGGCCCGGGCGATCCTGCACGGACGCTACAATGTATCGTGTGAAGATATTCGGGCGCTGGCGCTGCCCGTGCTGCGCCACCGGATTCTGCTCAATTTCCAGGCCGAGTCGGAGCGGGTCGACTCCGACCAGGTGATCAAGAAGTTGATCGAGGCCGTCCCGGAACCGAAGTCCGGGCTCTGATCCGAGGCGAACCGCGAAAGACGCGAACCCAATTAATTCCGCGTGTTTCGCGTGTTTCGCGGCTCAAGAAAAAAGACCAACATGAAGATCACTAATCAAGAATCGGTCCTTCGCGATCGGCAGCCGGCGATCAGCACGCGGTTTCTGGCGCCGGAGATCCTGGCGCGGATCTCCTCGCTCGAACTGTTGGCGCGGACGGTCGTCGAGGGATTCATCTCGGGGCTGCACCGGTCGCCGTTCACCGGGTTCTCGACCGAATTCGCCGAGTATCGCCAGTACATGCCGGGCGACGACCTGCGCTACCTGGATTGGAAACTGCTGGGCCGGACCGACCGCTACTACATCAAAAAGTATCGCGCGGACACCAATTCGCAGTGCCAGATCCTGGTCGATGCCAGCGCCTCCATGCGCTACGCGACCGGCCCCGTCTCCAAGCTGCAGTATGCGCAGTTCCTGGGCTCGTCGTTCGCGTATCTGGCCAACAAACAGCAGGACGCCGTCGGCTTGATCGCCTTCGACCGGGAGATTCGCACGCACGTGCCGGCGCACAACCGCAGCGGACACCTGCGAACCATCTTCGGGCATCTGGAGCGGCTCCAATCCGGCAACGAGACCAATCTCTCGAAGATGCTGCACGCCGCGGCCGAGCGGGTGACCCGGCGCGGGATCCTGATCGTGATCTCCGATTTTTACGACGAACCGGAGGACGTGATCAATGCGCTGCAACACCTGCGTTTCAGGGGCAACGACGTGATCGTCTTTCACGTCCTCGACCGGAACGAACTCGATTTCAACTTCACGGAACCGGTGCTGCTCGAAGACGCCGAGACCGAGGAGGAGATCCATGTCATGCCGGAGGTGCTGGCCGACGGCTACCGCCAGGCGATTCGCGAGCATGTCGACCGGCTGCGCGACGGCGCGGCCCGCAACCAGATCGACTACGAGCTGCTGACCACCGATCAGCCGCTCGATCACGCGCTCTTTTCGTTCCTGGCCAAACGGGCGAAGCTGTAAAGAGATGTCATTACTCAATCCACTATTTCTGCTCGGACTGTCGGCGATTGCCCTGCCGGTCATCGTGCACCTGGTGCGGCGGACCAAGGCTCCGCGCATCGAGTTCCCTTCTCTCATGTTCGTGCGGCGGGTGCCGCAACGCACCATCCGGCGCCGGCAGTTGCAGAACCTGTTGCTGTTGATCATGCGCTGCCTGGCCTTCCTGCTGGTGGCGCTGGCCTTCGTCCGGCCCTACTTCGGCGGCAGCCAGGCCGAGATCAACCAGCAGCAGGCCAGCCTGATCATGCTCGACACCTCGTTCAGCATGCGCTATGGCCCGCGCTTCGAACAGGCGCGGGAACGCGCCCGCGCCATCATCAACCAGACCGGCGGCCGCGACCGAATCGCGCTCATGACCTTCGGGCAGAGCTACGAGATTCAGAGCCGGTTCACGACCGACGCCAACCAGGTGCGGGCGATCCTGGCCGGCCTCCCGGTCGGGGCGGGCGGCACCGATTACGTGCAGGCGCTGCGCGGCGCCGAGGGGCTCTTCAAAGAGGTGAGCGCGGGCCGGAAAGAGATCTTTCTGATCTCGGACTTTCAGGCCGCCGGCCGCAATCCGGCGGAGGCCGCCTACCGGTTGAGCCCGGAACTCAAGCTGAACGTGATCAACGTCGGCGAGCCGAGTTCGCCCAACCTCGCCGTCACCGAGGCCGGCGCGCAACCCCTGATCTACCAACCGAAATATACCGACAAGGTCACCGTGCGGATCGCCAACCACAGCGACGATCAACGCTCGGGAGTGCCGGTCGAATTCGAGCTGAACGACCGGATGGTCGAGAAGCGCGAGATCCAGATTCCGGCGCGCGAGACGGCGACCGTCGAATTCACCGGATTCAATCTCAACGAAGGGGCCAACCGCGCCGTGATCAAGATCGAAGGCGACAGCTTCCCCTTCGACAATCGCTTCTATCTGACGCTGCGTCGCGCCGATCAGTTGAAAGCCCTGGTCCTGGACTCCGCCACCCGCGGCCGGGACGAGAGCTTCTATCTGCGCAGCGCGCTGACCACGGGCGAGAATCTGCCCTTCAACGTCGAGGTCAAATCCGCGGCCTCGGTCAATCCGGCCGAGTTGAACGGTTACCGCGTGATCATCGTCAACGACGTGGGCGGCCTCGGCGGGGCGCTCACCACGCAGATCGTCAAGTTCGTGGAGAACGGCGGCGGCCTGATCATCTCGGCCGGTCCGCACACCGAGGCGAAAGCGTTCAATCAAGCCTGGCAGAAGCTGACGCCGGCGACGCTGGAAGAGGCCGTCCAGTTGCGCGGCGACTACGTCGCGATGAGCGAGATCAAGACCGATCATCCGATCTTCGAGATCTTCCGGCAGAGCGGCCGGCTGGCCGCGGCCAAGGTCTTCGGTTATCACCGGGCGAAGCCGGGCGAACAGGCCTCGGTGCTCGCTCGTTTCGAAGACGGCAGCCCGGCCCTGATCGAGGCTTCTCACGGCAGCGGCAAGACGCTGCTCTTCACCTCGACCTTCGATGCCAGTTGGAACGACCTGCCGCTGACGCCGATCTATCTGCCGCTCGTCCGCCAGATGACGCGGCACCTCGGAGAGCGCGAGGAGCGGGCCTGGCATCAGCTCGGAGAGTCGTTCGCGGTGCCGGCCACCAAAGACGGAACGCCGCCCGCCATCGACGCTCCCAACGGCGAGCGGATTACCGACCGGAAACAGACGTCGATGGGTGAATGGATCATCGACGCGCGCGAGCCCGGTTTCTACCGCCTGCGCTACCCCAACCGCCCGGATTTTGCGGCCGTCGATCTCGACGGCAAGGAGTCGGATCTCACTCCGCTCAAGGTCGACGAGTTCGTCGCCTCGGTGACCGGCGCCGATCCGAAAGCGCCCGCGGCCGCGGTCGCGGGTGAACGAGTGAGTAACGAAGAGCTCGAATCCCGTCAGCGCGTGTGGTGGGTGCTGCTGATCGCGGCGCTGCTGCTGTTCGTGGCCGAAGCGGTGCTGGCCCGGCGGACCAAGATGACAAGGGTGATCGGTTAACTAAAATCGGGACCGCGCGCGGTCCTGATTCGACCAACCTGAGGAACGTTATGAACAATTACGGCGATCAACTATTGAGCGTTATTCGGGCGGTGCGGAAACGTCGCAACCTGCTGACGGCTTTGCGCGGAGGGGCCATCACGATCGCCCTCGGGGCGGTGACCTTGATTCTCGCCGGGGCCGCGGCCTACCGCTATCGCTACAGCACGGGCGCGCTGGTCTCGCTGCGCCTGGCGGCGATCGTGGGCCTGGTCGCCGCCGCGTACGTCTTCCTCGTCCGCCCGTTACGGCGCCAGGTCGGCGATCATCAGATCGCCCGGCTGATCGAAGAGAAGCACGAGGGCCTGGGCGACCGCATGGTGAGCGCGATCGAATATTCGAATGAGGAACGCCGGGCCGGTTTCTCGCCCGCCATCATCGACCGGTTGATCGACGACGCGGATCAGCGGGCGCGCGACATCGATCTCGACCGGGTGGTGCCGCGCCAGCGCTTCTGGCAAGCGGGCGCCGCCGCCGCCGCCAGCCTCCTGCTCTTCATCGCCGTCCTGGTCTTCGGCCCGAGCGAGATCAGGGAGGGCGTCAAACGGATGGTCGATACCGGCGGCACCGCTTCCGCCTCCGACGCGCCCCGGATCGACATCAAACCCGGCACGGCGCGGGTCCCGAAGGGGTCCGACCAGAAGATCACGGCCGCGCTCATCCACTTCAACGCCGAACGCGTCACCATCTTCACCCGCCGGGCGAGCGGTCAGGACACCCAGTGGATCGGTCTCCAGATGGAGCCGACCAGGAAAGAGACCGAATACCAATTCTTCATCTTCAACATCCAGGAAGACACGGAGTATTTCGTCGAATCGCCGGGCTATCGTTCGGAGGTATTCAAACTGACAGTCGCGGACCTGCCCTACGTCAAACAGTTAGATCAAACTCAGACTGCGCCGAGCTACACCGGCCTGCCGCCCAAAACCCTTGAAGACGCGCCGGACATCGCGGTGCTGGCCGGCACCACGATCAAGCTGACGGCGAAACTGACCGCCAAGGCCAAGGCCGCCCGGATCATCCTGGGCACCGGCGCCAAGATCGAGATGGCGAGCGCCGGCGAGAACGATTTCGCCGGATCGTTCACGGTCAACCAGAACGGCAGCTATCACATCGAGATCACCAGCGTCGACGGAGATGTCTACAACGGCTCTAATGAGTACGATATCACGCTGCTCGACGACCGCCCGCCGACCGTCAGCTTTGAGAAGCCCGGACGAGACACCCGCGCCACCAGCATCGAGGAGGTCTTCACCCAGGCCAAGGCCGAGGACGATTACGGCGTCGCCTCACTGGATCTCTATTTTTCGGTCAACGGCGGCGAAGAAAAGAAGGTAGATCTACAAAAGCTGAGCGGCAGCTCCGTTAAAACCCTCTCAGGCGCCCACACCTTCTTCCTGGAAGAGTTCGGGCTCCAGCCCGGCGACCTGATTTCATACTACGCGCGGGCCCGCGATGCGCGAAGCGAGACGACGAGCGACATCTACTTCATCGAGGTCAAGCCGTTCGAGAAAGATTACAAACAATCGCAACAGGGCGGCGGCGGCGGCGGCGAGGGTGAAGAGCAGCAAGGACTGACCCGGCGCCAAAAGGAGATCGTCGCGGCGACTTTCCGCATCAACCGCGAAGAGCCGGGCTATTCCGAGCAGGAGAAGACCGAAAACTACAATACGGTCACGCTCTCCCAGGAGAAGTTGCTGACCGACACCACCAACCTGATCGACCGCATCAAACGCCGGTTGGGCGAGCAACTCACCCAGCAATCGGACTTCGTGAAGCTGGTCGAACGGCTGAGCGAGGCCGCCAAGGAGATGGATCCGGCCGTCACCGAACTCAAAGCGCGCAAAGGCAAAGAGGCCCTGCCGCGGGAGCAGAAGGCCCTGCAGCAGTTGATGCGCGCCGACGCGATCTTCCGGGAGATGGAGGTCGCCTTCAGCCAGGACGGTCAGGGCAACAATTCGCAGGCTCAGGAACTGGCGGACCTGTTCGAGCTCGAACAGGACAAGATGAAGAACCAGTACGAGACGCTGCGGCGCGAACAGCGGCAACAGTCCCAGAAACAGGACGATGAGACGAAACGGAAGCTCGAAGAGCTCTCGCGCCGCATGCAGCGCGAGATCGAACAGCAACAGCAGCGCATGCAACAGAGCGCCCGCAACAGCGGCGGGGGCGGCGGCGGACGCCAGCAACAACAGATGATCGACGAGGCCCGCAAATCGGCGCGGGAACTCGAACGGCTCTCGCGCGAACGCCGCGATCCGCAGTTGATGGATCTCAGCAACAAGCTGAACCAGGCCGCCGACGAGATGCAGCGGGCCCAGAATGCCGCGCAGAACCGGAAGGATCAGGAGTCGATCACGCGCAACCTCAAAGCGCTGCAGCAGTTGGAGGACGCGCAACGACGCCTCAACCAGCTCCAACAAACGCAGGGCGGCAAGTCGATCCAGGAGCTGCGCCAGCGCGCCTCCGACGCCGCGGCGCGCCAGGAGGAGATCGCCAAGGACGTCGAGGACCTGGCCAATCGCGCCCGCTCCAACGACCCCTCCGTGAACGGCGCCAAGCGCAACCTGGGCGAACGCAAAGAGGAGCTGGCCAACGAGGTCAACAATCTCGAGAAGGATCTCGATCAGACCGCCCGGGGCCTCGGACAGGAGCAGCAATCGGCCGGCAACAAACTGCGTGAAGCCGCCAATTCCCTGCGCCAGAACCGCGTCTCCGATCGCATCCGCCGCGCGCAGCAGATGATCGATAACAACTATTTCGACGCGGCCCGCGCCGGCGAAAAGACGATTCAGCAGAATCTCGAGGACATGGCCCAGCAACTCCGCGAGGCCGAAAAGAACGCCCAGCGGAAAGGAGCCGGCGGGGAGGCCGAGGAGGCGCTCGACCGCGCCCGCCAGCTCGCCGACAACGTCGAATCGCTGCGCCGCCGGATGGGCCAGCAACCGGGCCAGCAGCAGGGCCAGCAGCAGCAGGCCGGCAACCGTAATCAGAACCAATCGAACAATCAGCCAGGCCAGCAGCCAGGCCAGCAACAGGGTCAACAGGCCGGCCAGCAGCCAGGCCGTCAACAACAGGGCGGTCAGCAGCAGGGCGGCCAGCAGCAGGGTCAGCAACAGGGTGGCCAGCAGCAGGGCGGCCAACAACAGGGCGGTCAGCAGCAGGGCGGCCAGCAGCAGGGTCAGCAGCAGGGCGGCCAGCAACAGGGCCAACAGCAAGGCGGCCAGCAGGGCCAACAGCAGGGCCAGCAGCAGGGTGGTCAACAACCGGGTGGCCAGCAACCGGGCGGCCGACAACAGACTGGAGGCCAGGGCGGCGGGCCGCAGGACGACCAGCGAACGCAGGGCACGCCCAACACGCAGAGCTCGCAGCAGCCGGCGGGCGGCGGGCCGGTGCGCGGCCAGGATCGCCAGGTCGGCTCTGAGATTCGCCAGTATCTGCGCGACGCGGAAGACCTCCGGCGCAACCTGGGCCGGGACCCGGACCTGACCCGCGGCCTCGACCAGGCCATCCAGGCCCTGCGCCAGGCGGGCCAGATGTCGGCCCTCGACGACACCCAGACGGCCGCGCTCTTAAAGACCCAGGTGGTCGATCCGTTACGCGGCATCGAGATGGAGTTGAGCCGGCGGCTGCAGGCCAAACTCGATAAGAACAACCTGCGGCTCTCGGACGAGGGCGCGGCGCCCGAACGCTATCGCAAGCTGGTCGATGAGTACTACAAGCGGCTCTCATCTCGCTCGCCGCAATAGACCGGGCCACTAACTCAATTAATAAAAAGAGCCGCGAAGGCAAGCAACTCTTCGCGGCTCTAACTGCATCTGATTGCCGTTCTCGCACGTATATTCAATTGCCAGTCGTTCTCAGATCGCTGTTTGATTCTTTTCAGACCTTTCGCACCCCTGATATGTATTCAACATAGGCCTGCTTTCGATTCAGCACGATCAATACGTCTCAAGTAAAATTCGATACTATTTTTCGCCTCCGGCACTACTATTGTAGATCTGATTTTCAACAGTCCGCGTAATGCTCACATGACAGTAACAAAGCACACAAACTCAATGAGGCGCTCTTAGTAAATAAAAGATAATCATGAAACCAGATCATCATTGAGTAGATTGTGTTATGATCTGATAGCACTATTTGACGGTAGTTAATGACCCTAATAATGATAGCCCCGAGATTGCCCTAAGTTAGATTGCCGTAACCTCATCGAAGGCAACTGTTCTCCCTCTTTTATCGCTTATCTGGAACCTTGTAATGTCGGCGCGTCTGGTCTTCACCAATTCCGGGCGTAGTGCATGGATCCAGCAGATCTTTTGCTCTAGTCAGTCGAAGCCCCACTTGGACTCTAATAAGACTCTGATGAAACTCTGATGCATCAATCGATTCGCTGAAATGAGGGGGTCCCGTCTCTTCATTGCAAGGTGAATGAATATCTTCAGAATTGAATCCGAGGGTTCGGTTCTTTGGATTTAGGAAGAGGTAAGACTTAAGACTTATGAGGGACAAACGCATGAAGAAGAATTTCACGACACCAATATTACTCGCTCTGGCGATTGCGACTTCAGTGACACTCGTGTCGTTGAGCAAGCATTCGGTCAGCGCTTCTAACCTGAGCATGGCAGCTACTGCTCAGCAGGCCGTCGTTCTGCCCAGGACCAATATTTTCGCCTTGACCAACGGCAATCAGCTCTTTGTGCTGCGGCCGGGTCAGACCACGTTCAGCCAGGTTGGAACGATCAGCGGAATCGGGATCGGCACGCAAGTGATCGGCATGGATTTCCGTGCCTCCAACGGTCAGCTCTATGCGTTGACGGACACCGGGGTCATCTACACCCTGAATACGTCGAGCGCGGCGGCGACCCAGGTCAGCACTCTGAACCCGACCTTCCGGGGCGGCGTGCAGTCGCTCTTCGATTTCAACACGGTCGTCGATGCGGTGCGGATTATCGGCAGCAACACGCAGAACTACGCGGCTGTCGGTGCTCAGCTCAACACGACCGCGGTCCAGACCTCGCTGGCGTATGCCGCTGGCGATCGCAATGCCGGCACCACTCCCAACATCGTCGGCGGCGCGTACAGCAACTCCCTGGCTGGCGCGACAGTCACGATCTTCTACATGGTCGACTCCGCGACCAGTTCGCTCGTGACGATCGCCCAGAAGAACGCGACCGGCAGCTCCAACACCGGTGGCGGTCAGTTGCAGACGATCGGTCAGATCTTCGACAACAACCTCAACGCCCAGAACGGCGGTCGGCCCGTGAACATTACTCCGACTGCTGATTTGGATATCTTCACCGATCCGGTCACCCGGGTCGATACGGCTCTCTTAGTCACCGGCAACAGGCTTATCGCGTTCAACCCGATTCAGGTCAACCAGAATCTCCGCGTCGGTCAATCACAGAACCTCGGCGGCGCTGGAATCTCGCTCGGCAATACCACCGGGCTGAATTTCATCGACGTCGCGGCCCAACCGGCCGCTGCGACCCAGGCGTCGCGCTAGATTGAACGATCTGGACCTGTCATAGGGTTCGCTTCAGAGAACGGCGGCCTTCATTACAAGTGAATGAAGGCCGCCGTTCTCTTTTTAGCAGTCGCACTCGTAAGTGAAGGACGGAACAAGCGGCACGATCGCTCGATCGCGTCGCGGGTTCCGTTTTGCATTTTCGCCACATTCGCCCCGCCGACGGTCAGCTCCACGGCATTCGCGCCACAAAGCCTGTCCATGGGCCCTCCGCAAGCCGCTCTGGAGAACCTAATCGTGTCAGAATGTCAAATAAACACTTGACGCGTTCTCTGCGGCTGACTAGAATTTTTCACTTGCATAGAGCCTACTGAGGCAAACCATCTGAGACAATTCACATTCTGATCAAATCAATCGGAGGCAGTTTTGATCGAAGTAGAGCATCTGACTAAGAGCTACGGACAGGCACGCGCCGTTAGCGATATCTCATTCAAAGTTGAAAAAGGTGAGATTTTAGGCTTTCTAGGCCCGAACGGCGCGGGAAAAACAACGACGATGCGAATCTTGACGGGGTACCTTCCGGCAACCAGCGGCACCGCGCGGGTCGGCGGGTTCGACGTCTTTCAGCAATCGCTCGAGGTCCGCAGGCGCATCGGCTATCTCCCGGAGACGCCCCCTCTCTATCCCGAAATGACCGTCGAGAACTATCTGGCGTTTGTCGCGCGGATCAAGGGTGTGGCATCGGGCAACATCAGCAAACGGGTCGACGAGGCGATGAAGATGACCAGCCTCAGCGATCGCCGCAGCGAGTTGATTAAACGTCTCTCGCGCGGCTATAAACAACGCGTCGGAATCGCGCAGGCGGTCGTCCACAATCCCGACGTCGTGATTCTGGACGAGCCGACCGTGGGGCTCGACCCGAACCAGATCAAAGAGGTCCGAAACCTGATCAAGAATCTGGCGGGCGAACACACGATCATCCTCTCGACTCACATCCTGCCCGAAGTCGAGATGACCTGCAGTCGCGTGGTCATCATCAACAAAGGCAAGATCGCGGCGATCGACACGACCGGGAACCTGACCACGCAGCTCAAGGGCGGCGAAAGAGTGCAGGTCCAGGTCAAAGGCGCGGCGGATTCGGTCCGCCAATCGATCGAGGCGATTCCGGGCGTGCTGCACGTCGAACTCGATTCGCTCAACGGATCGGGGGTCGTGGGCGCCATGATCGAGAGCGAGCAGGGCGCGGATCTCCGGGCCCAGATTGCGTCGAAGATCGTCAAGGACGGGATGGATCTGCTCGAACTGCGCGCGATCAACCTGAGCCTGGAAGACATCTTCATGCAACTGACGACGGAAGAAAAAGCAGCTTGAGGATTAGGCGTTGCGGCGGCCGCGCCTCCGGCGCCGGCCCCTCCCGCAAGTCGTAATCGAAAGGTTTTCCATGAAAGAAATTCTCGCCATCTATCGGCGCGAGATGAGCAGTTATTTCGCCTCGCCGATTGCCTACATCGTGATCGGATTTTTCCTCCTGATCACCGGTTACTTCTTCTCGTTCATCCTGTCGAGACTGATCGACCAATCGTTTATGGCGCAGATGCAGGCGCAGCGCATGGGGACGCCGCCGGATATCGACGTGCCGGGCATGGTCATCCGGAACTTCATCGGCCTGATCGCGACCCTGGCGCTCTTCCTGACGCCCATGCTGACCATGGGGGTCTATGCCGAAGAGCGGCGGCGCGGCACCATGGAGATGCTCATGACCTCGCCGATCACCGAGTTGCAGATCGTCCTCGGCAAGTTCTTCGCCACCTTTTCGCTCTATGTCGTGATGCTGGCGCCGACCCTGATCTATCAGGTGGTCATGGCCCGCTACAGCAATCCGCCGATGGTCTGGCGCATCATGTGGTCCGGTTATCTGGGCGTCTTTCTGCTGGGGGCGGCCTTGATCGCGCTCGGGTCCTTCATCTCTTCGCTGACCGAAAACCAGATCATCGCGGCGGTCGTGACTTTCGTCACCTTCCTCCTGCTGTGGGTCATGGACATCGGCGTGCGAGGGGCGGGCAGCACCATGGGCGAGATCTTCAAGTATCTCTCCATCCTGCAACACTACGACACGTTCGCACAGGGCGTCATCGATACCTCGAGTATCATCTTCTACCTGTCGATGACGGTGCTGGGAATCTTTCTCACGCTCCGTTCGCTCGATTCAATGCGGTGGAGAAGAGCTTAACCTCTTATCAAGTGACCCGAGGCCGGCGCCAAGCACGCGGCTCGCGGTTACGATCTGGTGAGTCACACAAATATGAACATCAATCGTCAAGAAATCATCAAGCTCGCGGGTTTCACCGGCGCCGCCATGCTGATCGCGGGCTATCTTCGACACACGATCCTGGAGATCTGGGGAGGGTTCAACCTGTCGCTGGTGATTGTGGGCGGCATTCTGCTGGTGGCTTCGATCGTCCTCAACTTCGGTTCGATCATCACCTTCTTCGGCGGGCGCTCCGCCAAGTTGGGGACCAATACGCTGATCCTCTCGGCGGCCGTGCTGGCGATCCTGGCCATCCTCAATTTTCTCGGTTTCCGCCATCATAAGCGTTTCGACCTGACCACCGAAAAGATCTATACGCTCTCGGATCAATCCAAAAAGATCCTCGGCAATCTGCAGAAGGATGTGAAGGTGATCAAGCTCGACAAGGCCGACGACCAGAAGTTGGGCGACCTGATGAGCGAGTTCAAATACAGCACCAAGCGGATCAGCTACGAACGGATCGATCCCCAGCAGAAACCGGAGGTCGCGGCCCAGTACAAGGTCCAACGGATGGGCGAGACCCTGGTCACCTCCGGCGACAAGATCGAGCGTCCGCAACGGGACGATGAGCAGGGCCTGATCAACGCGGTCCTCAAGGTCACCCGGGACAAACCGAAGCAGATCTGCTTCAGCGAGGGGCACGACGAGAAAGTGCTCACCTCGAGCGAAGGCACCGGTTTCGCCGTGGTGGACAAGATCCTGAAGAACGAAAACTACGACGTCAAGACCATCACGCTGGCGACCGCGCCGCAGGTGCCGGCCGAATGCGACGTCCTGGTCACCGCCGGACCGAAGAAACCCTTCGTCGCCCAGGAGACCGCCGCCATCGCCAAATATCTCGATGAGGGCGGCAAATATTTCCTCCTGATCGATCCCAACACGGAACCGGAACTGAACGACGTGTTGAAGGCCTGGAACATCGTCGTCGGGAACGACACGGTCATCGCCGGACCCGGAGCCGGGGTCAACGCCTCGATTCCGGTGGCCGTCGAATACGGCGATCACCCGATCACCAAGGACATGCGGCGCGTCCAGACCTTCTACATCGATGCCCGTTCGGTCAAACCCGGCGAGGCCGCCAAGGGTCAGCTCAACCAGACCGAACTGATCAAAACCCTGGAGAACACCTGGGCCGAGACCGAGCTGAAGGGCAAGGAGCCCCAGTTCGACCAGGGCAAAGACACGAAAGGCCCGATCAGTCTGGCCGTCGCCTCCAGCAAGAAGGTGGGTGAGAAAGAGGCGCGCATGGTCGTGATCGGCGATTCGGATTTCGCCACCAACGGCGGGATGCGGTTCGGCGGAAACAGCGACGTCTTCTTCAACACCGTCAACTGGCTGGCGCAGGACGAAGATCTGATCGCGATCCGGCCGAAATCGACGACCAATCGCAGCGTGACCATGACCGAGAGCGAGCAGTACTATTTCTTCATCCTCGCGGTGGCCTTGATGCCCATGGCTGTGATCGGTTCCGGCGCCTATATCTGGTGGAAACGCCGGTAAGAGTCCATCCCGGTTGAAAAGAGAGTAAAGATTATGCAACGAATGACTTTGATCCTTCTTCTGGTCGCGGGTCTCGCGGGCATCGGCGTCTACTATTTCGAGGTGAAACCGGGCAAGACGCCCGAAGAGGCCGATAAGACCAAACTGGTCTTTCAAAATGCCAGCCGCGAAGACATCACCGCGATCAACATTACGCGCGGAGCCGAGACGATCAACATGGAGTTGCAAGACAACAGGTGGATGGTCAAACAACCGATCAATACGCCGGCCGACGAGGCGGCGCTCAATCAGTTGATCGGGACCATGGCCAACGCGCGCATCGACAGCGAATTCACGCCGGCCGCCGATCAGTTGAAGTCCTACGGATTGGCGGAGCCGGTGGTGAAGATCGAGATCCGGCTCAAGAACGGTCAAACCCAGCGGCTCGAGTTGGGCAACAAAGATCCGATCGGAACCTCCGCCTATGGCCGAATCAACGGCGCGCAGAATGTCTCGATGCTGCCGATCGGACTGCTGTCCAGTGCCGACAAACCCCTGAACGATTTCCGCGATCGGGCCCTCCTCAACGCGACCCAGTATGAACTGAGCGCGCTCAAGGTCTCGAACGACAGCGGCAGCTACGAACTGGTCAAGAACGACGCCGACTGGTCCATCAAGAGCCCGATCGAGGGGCTCGCCGACGAGACCGAGGTCAACAACCTGCTGGTCGAACTGACGACGGCCAAATCGGCCGAGATCGTCAGCGAGACCGGCGACGATCTGGGCAAATACGGGCTCGATAAATCGAAGCTCAAATTCACCGCGCAGTTGGCCTCCGGCGGCGAACGGACCGTCAATATCGGATCGAAAGTCGACGGTAAATATTACGCGAAGGTCTCCGACCGTCCCCAGATCCTCAAGGTCGAGTCTCCGCTGATCGAGCGGCTGAACACTAAACTCTCGGCCCTTCGCAGCAAGAACTTCGTCAAATTCTCCCGCGACGACATCACGGAGGTTCAG
>DATEFT010000279.1:0-8513 GCA_035280505.1 Blastocatellia bacterium
CAATCGCCCTCGTTGACCCGCAGCACCAGCGGCCGGGGGCGCTTATCCGGACGCAGCATCACTCTCCCGGGCTGCCCGCCGTCGCCGATCGGCCGCCCGGAGAGGTCCACCACGTCCTGCCGCAGGGCATAGAGCATCCCCCCCGGGTTGAAAGCTCCGAACCGGTTGTAGATGTAGACCTGTTCCAGCGCGACGACGTCGGCCGAGATCACGTTCGCGCACCTCGGCGGCGCGGCCGTTCGGGCCGCGGTCGGTTGCGCCGCGGCCGCTGCTCCGACGACAGCCCATAACAGTAGCAGCCAGGCGATCCGATAACCGCTATCGCCCCCGGCTCCACTCAGCCGGGCGACCTGCCGGATGGTATTCAGGGGGGCCGCACTGACGTGTCCTCGATCTCGACTTTTACGTTTCATGCCTTGCTCCACGAAATAGATGCCGGTGATCGACCGCCGAGCGCGATCGTCCGGGGAGCGAAGACAGCTCCGCCCGGGCCGATTTCACGCGCTGATTCGATTCAGTTTGACCGGATGCCGAATCAAATCGCGGACAATCAACGAAGGTTGATGCTGATGATCTATTCTCTTCTGTCTGTTATTTGTGCACTTGTTATGGCCGCAGGCAAAACGGTACTAACAACTTGGTGTCTGGGAACGGCCGAAGGAACCATTAAGCTACATTGGCTTGGTTGTATTGGCTTCGTTACATTGGCTCATTATATTTGGCTACTGTTAGGGAGCGAAGGCCATCTTACGCTAATCGACCGACTAGTGCAAGGTTTATTCCGGCGGGCTGCTATCGGTTCAGTCTCGTGCGAGACTGAGCAGCGGCTGAATACTCCGGAGAGTAGGTTCTCGGGAATGCGAGACTCAAATCGCGGAACACGCGAAAGACGCGATCTGATCAAAGTGCCAGAGACAGAAAGCCGTCAGAACACAGCAATAACTCGGTAAGAACACGGCAAGAACAGAGCAGAGGCTGCTACCTGTTTGTACCTTGGTCAAAACATGCTGGTTAAAGGACGGGTGATCTCACGATGGCCGATGATGAAATCGATCTTTCTGACTTTTTCTTTGATTGGCAGAGGTTCATTTTCCGGTTGCGGTTCCAGGGGCTGTCGAACGTGGTTCGCGAGGTATTCACATGAGACCTCTCTCAACCGATCGTCCACCTCCAGTGAGAGATGGACTTGAATGGTTCCGTCGGCGCCGACTCGGAGCCGCCCGCACTCGGAGTTGTGGCTCGCGCGCCGATCTTTAGCCGTCGCATACTTGACGTCGGGGGCGTGATGCTCCAACCAGCGGCTGACTTCGGGATGGAGCAGGTCCAGGCCGTAGCGCTGCCACAACAGTTCCTTCATGACGACGCCCGCCGGGACCATTCCGTCTTCGGACCGGCCGGACATCTCGACTACGATCGGCAATTCAGGGCTCACGTCATGGTTTGCTGAGTTGACGGGCTCCGGCGATTTGCTTCGGAAAATAGAAAAGATAGGGAACATTTCTTTAATCATCATGTATTTCAATCCTATAACACTTTGATGCCGCCCTCACACATTCGCCTTCCCACCATAAAGTGCAGACGGCGGCAGAATATATCGGGCAATCTTCAGCAGATTGGAGATTGGCCCGGGGTTTGCTGAAACACCGGGCGGTGCCTCATCCCGTAAATAGTGGAATAGATCCAGACTCTGATGTATCGCCGGAGTGCATGATTTCTCTCATACACCCGCTTCGATGTATTGATCGATTACGCCCCTCATCTCGGAAAATAGTGTAAGAGCAAGCATCTATTCTTTTAGTTTTACCCGCTTCGCGTTTACGTTAAGCCAATCAAGAGAAAGGTAGATCAGGTTATGAAACAGAAGCTTCGAGTATTACTCTTTATGGTTGCGTTACTTTTACCCTTATGCGTGTTGGAAGTTATGGCTGCGACCCCGGGATCTGCTTGCACCCTTCGGGTGCGCTCCGGATTCCCGCTCTTCATCAATATCGTTGAACCGGGGAATGTGACGCCTTCAGGTCTCTCCTGCAATCCGACGAGCGGCAACGTCCTGGGAATCCCCCTGGCCCTCGGGGTGACCTGCGGCGAAACGATCAGCATCGCCGGACTGACGGTTCGAGCAGTCTGTCCTTATTGAAGTTTTCAAGATTCGGAAGGTTTAGAACAGGCCGAACGGGCGAACCAGGGCCACTCCTGGTTCGCCCGTTCGGCCTTCTTGCATTCCTTGCGGGCGAGCGAGAGATGCAAGTAGAATAGTCGGAGCCGAAACGGTAGTTGAAAGCACATTGGGGTTATCATCGAAAAGTAAGATTCTATGGCCACACCGGAAAGATTAATTATCAGCTCCAGTCCGGCGCAGGGCTCTCAATCTCTGACTCCGATCATCTTTGAGCGGACGGCGGAATGGGAGGGCGCCAAGGTCGGTTACTATCGAGTCGCGCCCGGCAATGTTCCCGAACGGGCCCATCGCCTGACTCAGGTCTTCGTCCCCTTGAGCGGTTCGCTGATCGTCGAGGGGCGCGACGAGGGCGATCCTTCGCCGCAGTGCCGAACGGTCGGCGAGATCAGCATCGCGCCGGCCGGTAAACGTTATCGCGCCCATTGGGAAGAGGAGCTGGAGCATCTATCGGTCTATATGACCGACGAGTTTCTGGAACGAGCCACCGCCGATTTCGAGACCAATCGGAAGGCCCGGCTGGTGGTCTCCTGCGGACCGCAAGATCCGCTGGTCCGCTCCATCGCCATGGCGCTCGCGGACGACCTCCAGTCGGAGATGCCGACGGGCCGCCTCTACGCCGAATCGCTGGTCAATACGCTGGCGGTCCATCTGCTTCGCCATTACTCGACCGACCGCGTGGTCCCGGATCTGCATCTGGGCCGATTGCCGGCACATAAATTGCGCCGCGTCATCGACTTCATCGAGGCCAACCTGGAGGAGAACCTGACCCTGACCGAGATCGCCCAGGAGGCCGATCTGAGCCTCTATCATTTCGCCCGCGCCTTCAAACAGACCCTCGGGGTGACGCCGATCCAATATCTCATGCAGCAGCGAATCGAACGCGCCAAACAACTGCTGGCCGATTCGGACCTGCCGCTCTCGGAGATCGCCCTCAATGTCGGATTCAAGAACCAGAGCCATTTCACCACGCTCTTCCGCAAATTCACCGAGATGACGCCCAAGGCCTGGCGAAATTCTCACGCTCGATAGCTTTCTACATTTCAGCAATTACAGAACAAAAGCGGCAATCAGCAGAAAGACGGCTGGGCCGCTTTTGTTCTACATTCGGGCTTCGGATTCGGAACCGCGAAAGACGCGAAAGACGGATGAGATCGCGTGTTTCGCGGTTTGCATCTCAAATTCCCAGGCACTTGATTTCCAGAATACTTGAGGAGCGCGATGAACATGAACTCCAAGCAGGCCGATGTCGAGTTGATTTTGAAACTCTATGAGCTCCGGCGTGATCCGCTGATGCGGAGCGCCCGCGAGTGGTACTTTACGCAGTTCCAGCCGTCCAGCGCCCAGGAGATCGTTGAGCTGATGCTGAGCGGATTCGGTCCGAGCCGGTACTATCGCATGATCACCTCGTATTGGGAGATGGCCGCCTCATTCGTCAACAATGGCGGGATCGATGAGCAGCTCTTCCGCGAGGCCGGTTCCGAGTATCTCGGGGTCTTCGCCAGCATCGAACCGTTCATCGCCGAGGTGCGAATAGCGTTCAATGAACCGAACTATCTGAGGCATCTGGAGCGGCTCGTCACCGGCCTGCCGCGGGCGCCGGAGGTCCTGAACAATCGTCGCCGACTCCTGGCACGCTGGGCCCAGGCCGAACAGGCCGGCCGCTAACATCCGACTATCTTTTCAACGGCAATCAATCGATCAGGCTCGCCCGATTCGGGGCGGGAAGGAGGAGGTGTGGGTAGATCAATCTTCATCATTTGCCTGGGTCTGCTGTTAACGACCCTGGCGGTGGCGCAATCGAGCGAGGTCACCGAGGCCTTCGATCGGGGGCAGAGCAATTTCGAACGCGGGCGCTACGAGATGGCGGTCTTCGAATACCAGACGGCCCTGGCCTGGCCCGGCGGGCATGCCGCCCGCGCCCAGTTCAATATCGGGGTCTGCCGCCACCGGCAGGGCCGGTTCAGCGATGCCGCCGACGCGTACCGGCTGGCGATCAAACGGCGCGACGGCCGGTATCCGGCCGCCTCCTATGCGCTGGGCCTGGCCTTGCAGGAACTGAAGCAGGGCCCCGAGGCGCGGGAGGCGTTCGCCCAGGCGGTCAGTGCTTCCGGCGGCAGACACGCCGGGGCGCTCTTCGAACTCGCTCTGGATTCGCAGCGGTCGGAAGCGGACCTGGCCGCGATCGATTATTATCGCCGGGCGATCAAGGAGTCCCGCGATCAAATTCCGGCCGGGCATAACAATCTCGGGGTGCTCCTGGCCAGATCCGGCGA
This sequence comes from Blastocatellia bacterium, assembly GCA_035280505.1. GTDB lineage: Bacteria > Acidobacteriota > Blastocatellia > RBC074 > RBC074 > JAKEHZ01. Next base: position 4,453 of record DATEFT010000279.1, read on the forward strand.
GATCCGAGAGGCCTTGCGCGAGTTCGAGGTCGCGCTCAAGCAATCGAAGGGCCGTTTCGCCGAGGCGCGCGAAAATCTCGAACTCGGCCGCCGGCTGCTCGAATCATCCTCGCGGCCGCTGCTCGCTCGATTCAAAACCGTCGAGGACCTTTCGGGAAAGAACCTCTGGGCCGAGTAGTTCGGTCCTCTGTTAACAAAATTGGTCTGCCAACCGCGAAATCCGCGAAATCTTCAAGCTTTCGCGGATTTCGCGTGTTTCGCGGTTGGCATCTCGAAAGTTCTCCGTCCCGCGACTTCTTCATTGCCATCCAGCCATTAACATCCGGCGGGCGATCGTTGTAGAATATCGTTCGTCGCGAGTAACTTCGTTAGTATTTCAGCTTTCAATCGGCCTGCATCCTTACATGATAGAGTAGAGAGTCATTTTATGAGAATCCCCTTGCTCGATGGTTGCGTCCGAACCGGTCTTACACCAGCCTTACTCAGTCGCTACTTATCACAGGTTACTTCTTAACCGAACGAGGTAGATCTATCTCCGAAGGAGACGTCTGTCTTCTTCCCAACCAAGGAGCTGAAAATGAAGAAATTACTGCTCGCAGTCGGTTGTTTCTTGCTACTCGCGGCCGCCGCTTCCGGCCTCTGGAAGACGCGGGCTGTCGATCAGCAACTGCCCGGCCAGGCCCTGAAGGTCGGCAACCAGGGCGGCCCGGTCTCGACCGCCACCATGCAGAAACTGGCACAGGAATCGCATCTGATTCTGAGCGGCCAATGTCTACGGACGCGCAGCGCCTGGATCGACCGCCGGCTCGTGACGGTGGCGACGGTCTCGGTCAACGAGACGGTCAAGGGCGAGCCGTCCGCGACGGTCGACGTGGTGCTTCCCGGAGGAGTCGATCTCAATCGCAAATTTCCCGTCAGCATGATCTATCCGGGGGCGCCGACCATTCAGCCGCGGGAAGAGGTCTTTCTCTTTCTCCGCACCTCGGGTGAGATCGCCAACAGCTATACCGTCACCAGATTTGCGGAAGGCAAGTTTTCGATCGTCAACGACGATCAGGGACAGCCGTTGGTCTCGCGCACTCCGCGCCGGGCTGCTCTGCCGGCCGCCGCCCGCTCGGGCCTCAGTAATCTGCGGGCGACTCCGCTCTCGGAGTTCAAGCGGCAGATCGAAACCTTCATCAAGTAATCGCCGCCCTCTCAGGCATGGGGCATCGATCGCAGGGCCGCTGACGTCCCGGTCGATGCAGGACGGAAAGGATTCGATAAGGAGATCGTAGAGTTATGAACAGAAAGACCACCCGAGTTTTGTTGAGCTGCTGTCTGGTGCTGGCCGGCGCCGTCAACGGATTGGCCGGAGGCGCCCTGGAGACCATCGATCTTACCGGCTTTCCGGAATCGCCCTTCCCCGGTTTCCTGACCGTGCGAATGATCGGAATCAAATGGGATTCGCGTTGCCTCCCGGTCCGATACAGTATGAACGACACGCTGGATCCGATTCCCGCTCCCTCGGGGACGGCGGGCCTGTCGCTGGCCGACGCGCGCGCCGGATTGCAGCGCGCTTTCGATGCCTGGAATGAGATTCCCACCTCGTTCATCGACATGAAGATTACCGGGACGACGAGCAACCCCGGGCTCCGCGGGTTCGACTTCGTCAACGAGCTGACCTTCCACACGCCACCCGATTTTCCGGCCATCGCCTCTTCGCCGTCCACGGCCTTGATGCTCGACGCGACCTTCACCCCCGGCGATGATATCGACGGTGACGGCGATTCGGATGTCGCGGCCGGGATCAAGGCGGCGGCCGATGTCGACGGCGACGGCGACCTCGAGTTTCCGGCCGGCTTCTACAAGGCCGGAACCATCCTGGACAACGACGTTCAGTTCAGCACCGCCTACACCTATACGGTCGCCGACGACGCCGCCAACCCGGATCCGTTCTCGGTGGATCTGACTGGACTCGCCGCTCATGAGTTCGGCCACTCGCACGGGCTCTCCCATACGCTGGACAATCAGATCAGCGAGAACGACGGCAACGGGTCGACCATGTATCCCTTCATCGATACCGGCGATCCGGTCACCGAACTCGCCATCCGTTCGCTCTCCGAGGACGACAAGGCCTGGAGCTCCTACTTCTATCCGGAGGGCTCCGCCGCTTCCGGTCCGGGCGCGATCCGGCCGGGGGATCTTCCATTCAAGTTCAGATACGGTTTGATCAAAGGGGAGTTGCGGCACGGGGTCTTGAATCAGCCGATTGCCGGCGGCGATCTCTTCGCCGTTAACGAATTGACGGGTGAACGGGTCGTCAGCAGCTTCAGCGGCCGGACGCGCCTGCTGCTCGACCAGCAGACCGGGGCGCTGGCCTTCAGCGGTGACCCGACTTTTGACATTATCGACGGCAGCTACGTGATTCCGGTCCCCCTGGGCCTCTATTCGGTCGGGGTGGAGCCGGTCGATGAGACTCCGGTTGAGGCCTTTCGGATCAGTTTGACGACGCAGATCGGCGCCTTCTACGGCCAGCAGAACTTCAACGAAGAGTTCTACAACGGCCGGCGCGAGGATGCGCATGAAGTCAATCTCGGCCGGCGCCTCCCGGTGCTGGCGATTCCGGGGCAGACCAGGTCCGGCATCGATCTCATCACTTCCGATTCGATCAACCTCAATAATTTCGGGCCGTTTGCGGGCTTCGTCGGTCTGGACTCCGCCGAAGCGGGCTATGCGGTGCAGGTTCCGGCGTCGCAACTGACCGCGGTCAATTCGGGCGGGGAGTTGTTGATTCAGGGCGTGGCCTTCGGAACCGGCGTCTCGAGGGCTTCGAGCGTGCCGGTCTTTGCGAGGGCCATGTTGACGACCGGCGTGGCCAATCCCGACAACAGCGTAACCATCGACCTGGCCCATCCGTTGGAGCTGAAGGAGGGATTTGTCGGGCAGGACAACGATCTCGCGCCGCTCTATTTCAAAGATCCCCGGGCGTTGGGGCGAAAGGTCATGAGGGGGATCGCCGCCGGCGAGATTCAGCACCTCTTTATCGTGCTCCAGGGTCCGGTGATTTCGTTGCCGAACGTTCCGATCGCGCAATTGGGGTTGGGAGGGCCGCCCCTCTCGTTTCTCACTTTCAACGGCGGGGCGACCTGGAATCGGCTCACTGACCTGGTTCCCGATCTGCCGCTCAGTATCCGATTTTCGCTCATCGTCTCCACTCCGTCGGCAAATTTAAGCAAGCGCTAATTGGGGCGATCGGAGAGCTTGAGAATCGAAAGAGAACGCGAACGGAGAGCAGTAACTTCCCTTCGCGTTCTCTTTCTGTGCCGGGAAGACCGGCGCGCGCGATGGTCACAGTTCGACCAAACTCCTTGAAAAGGTGAGCGCGAATATTAGACCATGTTTTGCATCATCAACTTCATTCAGCTAGCTAGGAAGGGGCCATGACTCAAATACAAATCTTACGCATCGTCGTCACTTCATCCGGTGACGCCCAGACCGAGTGCGATCTATTGCCGTCCGTCATTGAAGAGTTGAATCGTGGCATGGCCGGTCTTCGTGGGTGGCGACTGGAACTTTTACCATGGCAGATGGATTCCGAGATGCCCGAGTGTGATCTGCTGATCGGGATCTTCTGGAAGAGCCTGGGCGCTTCAGCGCCGAACGGCGGGCAGACGTGGCCGCTGGAAGGCCTGCCGCCGCTCCTGGTCTATTTCAACCAACAACCGGCCACGCCCCGATCGATCGCGGAGATCGACGAGTGGGGAGAGGTGATCAAGTTCAGGGACCGGTTGCCGGCCGAGGGGGTCTGGTGGCCCTACCAGGGCAAGGTTCAGTTCGAAAAACTGGTCCGCGGCCATCTCACGAACTTCATTCGGACCTTGCCGAAATCGGGCTCGGAAGAGGCTCAACCCAAGGCGCCGCCGGAAACGGTCTCGAATCCCGGCCCGGCTGTTTGCCGCACCGCCGAGGAACTGCTCAACATCTACCTGGCCCGATTGGCGGAGAACATCGGCCAGGTCCGCCTGTTGGGAGAGGCCGATTCCCGCCCGCTGACCCAGGTCTTTGTGCAGCTCCGTCTG
>DATEFT010000280.1:0-11901 GCA_035280505.1 Blastocatellia bacterium
GTCGATGGTCATCCTCCGGCGAAAGATATCTTTGCCGTCCTGTCCGCGCCGAAAGATGCGCTCGACCTTCGACAACGAGCCCTCGACGATCAGGCCGCTGACCATGCTGCCCGATTCGATCACCTGATTCATGAGCTCCTGCTCCGAGAGTCCGAAACCGTAATAGTCCCAGGAGATGTTGTCGGTCATGGCAATGATCACCCGGCGGTTGGTCGGCGCGCTCGAGCTGTTCATGTATTGGGCCGCGTCACGCAACGCCTGGTAGAGCAGGGTCCCCTGGCCGACGACCGGAGTCTTTTCGATCTGATCGATCTGGCGCACCACCGCCTGCCGATCGGTGGTGAAGCCCTGGATCAGTTGGGTCGAATTGGAGAAGGCCATGACGGCGACTTCGTCCTGTTCCTTGAGGCGTTGGAGGGCCACCAGGGCCCCGTTGCGGATCTCGTTCAAGATCGGGCTGACGCTCCCGCTCAGGTCGATCAAGAGGACCACCGAGAGCGAAAGCTTGTCCTGACTGAAATGGGTGATCGGTTGCGGCTGGCCGTCTTCGTAGAGATCGAAGTCCTGGGCGGTCAGGCCGTTGATGATGCTGCCGGTCTTGCGATCGAGGACCTGCGCGTCGATCACCACCAGATTGGTGTTGAGCCGGATGGTCTCCTGCTGCAGCTCTTCCCGGGCGGGGCGATGCTGAGCGAGACCGAGACCGATCAAGAGCAGTGAGAGCGGAAGGAGTCCGAGTTTTAAACCGAATCTAAGGATCAGCATACTCGCGCCCCGACGATGAAGATGGATCGCGGCTATTTCACCGCGAGTTGTTGGACCGCAGCCAGATTCTTGCGGGCGCTGACCGTGACGAGACCGGCGATCGAGAGCAACAACAGCACGACCTCCGAGTCGCCGAAATTGTAGTTCGTGAGTGAGCTGATAGTGAATCCGAGCAGCGCTCCGAGCGCGCCCAGCGCCAGGCTTCGATCGAAGACGTCCCGGGAGCTCTGTTCGTCTTTGAAGCCGCGCCACGCCATGATCATCATAGCAGCGATCAACCAGAGATAACAGGCCAGCGCGGGCAGTCCCCGATCCACCGCGATCTGGATCGGGGTGGAATGGGTGTGGGTAATGTACTCGCCGGGAAATTTCCACTCCTGCCAGTGGCGTTTGTGGGAATCCATGCCGACGCCGAGCAGGGGATATTGGGGGATCAAACGGACCCCCGCCTCCATATAGGCGAGACGCCGGGTCGTGCTGTCGTCGTCGAACCGGACCGTGGCCTGATTTCGGGCCGTGGTCAGGATGTAGAAACCGCATCCGCCGATCAGGGTCGCCATCGAGAGGGCCAGGACCAGCGCCAGGCGTCCCCCCAGACTGAGCGAGATGACGACCACCGAGAGGATCGAGGCGGCGATCACCGCGCGCGAGGCGGTCAGGGTCAGGGCCAGCGAGAAGAGCACGAAGAGGAGGAGGGCGGCCAGCGACCAGAGCTTCATGTTCCGGCGTTGCCAGAACTTGAGCGTGGTGAGCAGTCCGCCGTAGGCCAGCATGGCCAGGATCTGCATCTGCTCGGCATAGGTCTGGAATTGCCTGGAGAACCCGGAGACCCGGAACTGGCGGCTGCGACCCCCGGCGCTGAGGCCCAGCGGATTGGTCCGGGCCTTGAGCTCGTCGGTCACCCGGATCTTGACCGGAACCGGGTCGCCGGCGTGGAGCGCCTCGATTCCCACTTCCTCGCCGTCGCGGTATTGGCGGATCTCGCGCGTGGCCTCTTCAACCGACGCGACCCGGTGGCGCCCGATCATCCAGATCACGTCGCCGGGTTGCAGGTGGCTTCCGGCCAGCGGGCTCTCGGCTTCAATCGCGGCGATGGTCATCCCGCGCCCCCGCAGCTTCTCGACCAGGCTGAATCCGACTCCGACCAGCCCCGAGATGATCAGGAGACAGGTCATCAATCGCACTCCGGACCGGCTGAGATTGGCCGCCACCACGTAGATCACTCCGAAGAGCAGCAGCGTCTTGAGCTTCGGCAGACTGGTCCCCGGTTCGACGGAGAAGACCGCCGAGAGGATCGTCAGGACCGCGAAACAGAGGAGCGGCAGATCGATGGGCGTCCGTTTGAAATGGAACCGGCGGCGGGAGAGATCCCGAGCGAGCCAGGCGATCAGACTCATTCCGAGGCTGATGTGGGCGGCGGCAATCGAATGTGGAACCGTTAATGAAAAAAGAAGGAGGAAAAAGACGGATAGACGATTGGCCCAACCTGCAAACTTGGTCTCAACTTTGACGCCGGCGAATTCGTCATAACGATTCGGCCAGTGTGGAAGTGGTCTGATAGTCGACACTTCCGGGTTGATTCGGGGCTTCTCACGATGGCCTAATAAAAGGCGGGATGTCATTAATTACTCTCAACAACTTACGGCTTGCGACGCAGATGGATGCTACCCTCCTGTGTCCACAAAACAACCTTGGCGCGACCGTTCCCGCAAGCGGCTTCGACAAGTTGATCAGTCTGTCTGTCGAACTTCATTGGAAATCCGCCTAAATCCATTACCCCGCCGATTGATGATGCTGATAATCTAAAGCTGGCATTGGGTGGAAAAGTAACATCGACTCGGCCAGAGAATGATTTGAGCGTGTACTCACCGTCGGGTAAAACGTCGCCATTAAATACCACATTTCCACTGATACTATGCGCGAAGACCTCAGAACTCCGAAGTCCGGTCAGTTGAATGTTGCCTTCGGTAGTAATGCGGGCGCGCACGGAGCCCACCAAATTTACCACAGAGATCGCGCCTTTGTAAGTATAAAGGTTGACTTTGGTTGATGGCGGAACGTTGATCTCGAAATCGACCGGGCCGCGCCCGTTCACTTCGACTTTGATCTTTCCGTCGGCCGCCTGGGTGGCCACCGTTCGCGCCTCGCTGTCGACCTGTTTGGCATTGATGACGACTTTGTTGGTCGCGGCGTTGTTCGCCGTCACTTTGATCGAGCCGGTCTGGTTGGTGACTTCCAGCCAACACGATTCCGGGGAGACTGAGAAGGTCTTACTGAAGGATTGGGCGCTGGCCACGGTGGCCGCAAACGTCACGGACAAGAGGCCGGAGGCCAGCGCGGACAGCAGTTTTAGTGAAGATGAAGCGCCTTTCGACATTCCTTTCACCACGATCCTACCATTTAAGGCGCTCCATATCTTCCAGGAGCTGGCGTTTCTCGTTGTAGAGAGTGAGCACCATCTGTTGCTGAATCCGATCGGCCGGATTGGCCTGGAGCTTGCGCCGGGAATCGTTGAGCGACTCCTCGATCTTGCCCAGATTCTTTTCGAACTCCGCCCGCACTTCCGGGTCCCAGTTCGCCTTGCGCTCGTTGATGACCGAGAGCCGGCGCTCGAGCTCGGTCCGGATCTTCTCTTCATCCTCCAGCAGGGCGGTCTGGACGCCGGTCACGTTGATCGGTTCCAATCCGCTCGGCGTCTGGTTCGCTCTGGTGAAGACCACGAAGAGGACCAGGGCGGCGGCGATCACGCCTCCCGCCAGTTGCGGGAAACTGAAGGTGAACCTGATCGCCTTCAGTTGTTCCAACCAGCTCCCCCTGCGCAGCTCGATCCGGGTCGGCCGCTCGGCTTTCGGCAGCTCGTCCTCCAGCTCGTTGATGATGCGCGTCCACAACGCCCGCGGCGGCGTGTGCAGCGGCAGTTCACGGGCGGCGCCCCTGATCTCCGTCAGTTCGAGTTTGATTGACTGGCATTGCGGGCAGGCGGCCAAATGCTCTTCGATCTGGCGCAGATCGTTCTCCGAGGTCCATAGATCGCGACTGTCTACGTAATCGGAGAGCGAGTTGACAACGACTCGGCATTCCATACTACATTCCTCTCTATTGCACTTACCTTTGGGTCATGCCAGTTGCCTGGGGCAGTAGGAGAGTAAGGACTAACAACTGAATCGTGACCGACGATGATCTATATCTTCTTGTTTAAGAATTCTCTGAGCCGCATGCGGGCTTTGTGCAGTTGGGACTTGGAGGTCCCGATGCTGACTCCGAGTAGATCGGCCACTTCCTCGTGTTCGAACCCCTCGATGTCATGCAGCACGAAGACCGTGCGGTAGCCGGGCGGCAGTTCCGAGATCGCCTTGTCGATGGCGATCCGGTCAATAAAACGCGGACGCTCGGTGGCCGACTGCAGATAGTCCTGAATCTCGCCGATCTCACCCTCTTCGGTCGTCTTTTCCAACCGTACTCCGCGCTTCCTGAAATGCATCAGGACATGATTGACCGTTAACCGATGCAGCCACGTAGTGAAAGCGGATTCACCGCGGAAACTGCCCACCTTGCGAAAGAGCTGAACGAAGACTTCCTGTGTCAAGTCCTCTGCATCTGTAGAATTGGCGACCATGCGCAGGCATAAGCTGTACACACGGCGATGATGACGCTCATAGAGCGTCTCAAACGCTGCTATGTTTCCACGAGATGACGCCTGCGCCAGTTCAAAGTCCGGCGTAGCGGTATTAATCGCATTCGCTGTCACTTAGGTTTGCTCGCCCCCGGAGCAAGCCTCACAGACCTGGAAAGGATGCGGCAGCGCGTCGTCTCCTGGCGTACTGCTTAAAGATCTCTTGGCGCAGCTCTTCACCGCCTGTGATGCCTCTCCATTTGGTAAGGGTTGCTCTCCGATGTAGGATTTTAATTCTCAAAAATAATTATTTAGCGAAAAGAACTGTCAGGCTGACCATCATAGCTCATCGTCTGGAAAAGCTGCAACCAGATGTTCCGGTTGAGCCCATTTCGCTCATCTCCGGTAATTATAAATATCAAAAGAGATGGCCCTCTGTTCGGACCCTCGGCCGGGCCGTTGGGCGGCGTGGACGGGCTATTTGGGGCAGAGCTCGCAGATCAGAAATTCGAGCTGGAGCCGGGGAGTCGCGAGCGAGGTCTTGAACGCCAGATCGGTCCGGGCCAGCCGTTCGATCCCCTTGAGGATCCGCTCCGTTTCGATCTTCCGGACCCGCTCGTTGAACCGGGTCACCCCGTAGGGCGACATCCCGACCGCCTTGGCGACCTCGGAATTGGGGGCATTTTGCCGCATCAATTCTTTGGCGGCCAGCATCTTGCGGAACTGGCTCGCCAGCGCCCCGAGGATTAGTAAAGGCAAAGCCTCCAGCTTCTCGGTCGGGTTGGCGAAGATCTTGTCGAGCAGGACCAGGGCTCGGCGGCGATCGCCGTCCAGGATCGCATCCGTCAGTTCGAAGTTCGAGTGTTCACGGGAGTAGTGAACCAGTTCATCGATCTCGGCCCTGGTGATGATCTTCCGGCCGGGCGATCCTCCGACGTAGGCGATCAATTTCTCCAGCTCGGCCGAGAGCCGCAGCAGATCGACGCCGACCATGCCGACCAGGTAGGAGGCGGCCGCCGGTTCCATCTGGACTCCGGCCCGCGAGACATAATCCCGGATCCACTGCGGAGCCGCCTCGCGATCGTCGAGCGGCTCGAACGCGACGACCTGACAGGCCTTCCGCAGCATGGTCGTGATATTCCGGCGGTTGTCGAGTCCCGGACTGACGAAGACCAGGATGGTCGTCTCGGCGGGAGCGCGCAGATATTCCTTTAAGAGTTCTAACTGCCGTTCGTCGCTGATCGCCTCGAAGTGGGAGACGACCACGGCCCGGCGCGGCGAGATCATGGGGAACTGCCTGGCCAGGCCCAGGGCCTCGTCCAGTTTCCCCTGCATGGCGGAGACTGTGGCGTAGTTGAAATCGCGCACCGACGGATCGATGGCCGCTTCGATCAATTGCTTGAGGGCCTGATCCCGCAGATAGAGTTCGACCCCTTCAAAGAGGTAGAGCGGCGCGAATTGCTGGTTCGAGAGCCGGCGCTGAAACTCGGTCTGAGATTTCAGCGCCTCGGCGGAAGCCGGTTTCTTCATGATTCCCAGGCGGCGGTGAGCCGTCTAAAATCCTTCCAGGATCGTGGTCAGGACGCTCTTGGCGAATTGGCTCGCCATGCGATCGACCGCCGGTCCCTCTTCATTGAAATAGGTCTTCGGATCGCCGGAGAACTCGTACTCCCCGCGAAAGACATAGTTCTGGTTGTCGAAGATGACCTTGTTCTTGGTCTGATCGCGGACGGTCAGGCCGGCGGTGATCGTGACTTCGAAGACGCGGGCGCGGCCGATGTCGTCGAGCAGCACGGGACGGAAATAGAAGTTCTTAATGGTGCCGACCATGACGGCGTCGGCGGCCTCGGTCTCGGAGACGACGTTGAGCGAACGCCCGCGCTTCAAGACCTCGTTGATCATGGCCGCCGTGAATCGTTGCTCGACCTTAAAGCGCAGGCTCGGATTCTGGAACGGCGGAATGGCGATGGTCTTGATGTGTTTGGGGAGCGCATCGCCGCGGCCGGCCGGTTTGTAACACTCGGTGTAGCCGCTGGTCACCAGTAAGAGCGTGACGAAGAGAATCGTTGAAGAAAATCTTTTCATATCTATTTACCTCCGGCCCACGTTTTGCGTTGCGAAGTTCGGAATGATACCAGAATTTGAGGCTCCGAGTCAGTACCGCTCGCGGTACTGACTCGATCAACTGATGCTCATCGAACCACCACATTGACCAGCCGTTTGGGGACGACGTGGGTCTTGACCGGTTCGCGCCCCGCCAGCCGGGCCTGAACTCGTTCGTGGGCCAGGGCCGCCTCCTTCAGCATCTCATCCGTGGCGTCGGCCGCCACGATCACCCGCGCGATCAGTTTGCCGTTGATCTGCACCGGGATCTCCAGCTCCTCTTCCCGGGCCAGACCGGCATCGAACTCGGGCCATGACGAGGCGATCAGGATCTCGTCGCGTCCCAGGGCCGACCACAGCTCCTCCGCAATGTGCGGGGTGAAGGGCGCCATCATCTTGACCAGGGCCGCCATCGCCTCTCTGATCGCAAAGAGATCGGCGTCGCCCGCGCCGTCCTTCAACGAGCCGTCGAAACCGTAGAGTTCATTGGTCAGCTCCATGAGGGCCGCCACCCCGGTGTTGAAGTTCATGCGATCGCCGATGTCGTGAGTCACCCGCTTGATGGTCTGGTGGGTCTTGCGGCGCAGGGCTCGGGCCGCCGGCGAGAACTCGGCCGGCTCCCGGTCGCCGCCCGCGAGCTGCCGATGCCATTTGAAGACGATGCGCCAGACCCGGTTCAGGAAGCGCGCCGAGCCTTCGGCCCCCGCCTCGCTCCATTCCAGGTCTTTCTCGGGCGGGGCCGCGAACAGCATGAAGAGCCGCACCGTGTCCGCGCCGTAGATTTTGATCATCTCGTCGGGATCTACCGTGTTCTTCTTCGACTTGGACATCTTCTCGATGCGGCCGAAGGTGACCGGCCGGCCGCAGAACTTGCATTTGCCGTCGATGGCCTCGTACGGGTAGATCCAATCGTGCTCTTCGCAACGGGTGGTCGTCAGACAGACCATGCCCTGGGTCAGCAGTTTGGTGACCGGTTCGTCGAAGGCGACCAGTTCCAGATCTCGCATGATCTTGGTCCACAGCCGCGTGTAGATCAGATGCAGCACCGCGTGTTCGATCCCGCCGATGTATTGATCGACCGGCATCCAGTAATCGACGACCTGCGGCTCGAAGGGCAGCCGGTCGTTGCGCGGATCGCAGTAACGGAAGTAGTACCACGACGAATCGACGAAGGTATCCATCGTGTCCGTGTCGCGCCGAGCCGGGCCGCCGCAGCGGGGGCAGGTGGTGTTGACGAAGGAGGCATGCTCCGCCAGCGGCGCTCCCTGGGTGTTGAAGTTCAGATCGGGCGGCAGGATCACCGGCAACTGCTCCTCCGGCACCGGCAAGATCCCATCCTGCGGGCAATGGATGAACGGAATGGGGGTCCCCCAGGCGCGCTGGCGCGAGACTCCCCAATCGCGAATCTTGAAGTTGGTCTGCGCCGTGCCGAAACCGTTCTGCTCGGCGTGCCGGGTCATGGTGGCGATCGCCTCGGGCACGGCCAGTCCGCTGAACCGGCCGGAGTTGATCAGGACTCCGTTCTCGTCCTTCGCCGTGAAGGCCGCCTCGACCGGCGCGTCGTCGGCCTCGGTGGACCCCGCCAGCTTGATCACCCGCCGGATCGGCAGGCCGTATTTTCTGGCGAACTCGAAGTCTCGCTCATCGTGGGCCGGGACCGCCATGATCGCTCCGGTGCCGTAACCGGTCACCACGAAGTTGGCCGTCCAGACGGGCAACTGCTCGCCGGTGAACGGATTGACGACGAAGAGGCCGGTCGCGACGCCCTGTTTCTCGGTCCCCTCGGCGATGCGGTCCTCTCTGGAGATCGCGCGCTGCTTCTCGACGAACTCCGCGAACTCCGGGGTCGTCCCGCCGGCCGCGATCAACCGGTCGATCAACGGATGCTCCGGGGCCAGGATCACCGCGTTCGCGCCGAAGATCGTATCGACCCGGGTCGTGAAGATGCGGATCCGGCTGCCGTTCACCTCGGCGATCTCGCTGGCGACGGTGAAATCGATCTCCGCGCCGCGGCTGCGGCCGATCCAGTTGCGCTGCATGGCGATGACCCGCTCGGGCCATCCGCCTTCCAGGCCGTTCAGGTCGTCCAGCAGTTCGTCCGCATAGTTCGTCACCCGGATGAACCACTGCTCCAGTTCGCGCAGCTCGACGGGCGTATCCTCGTGCCGCCAGCAGAAGCCGCCCTCGGCCTGTTCGTTGGCCAGCGAGGTATTGCATTTCGGACACCAGTTGACCGTCGCATTCTTGCGGTAGAGCAGGCCCTTCTTCCACATCTGGATGAAGAACCACTGATTCCAGCGGTAGTACTCCGGGTCGCACGAGGCGATCTCGCGCTGCCAGTCGTAGCCGAAGCCCATGCGCTGCAACTGCACCCGCATGGCGGCGATGTTCTCCCGGGTCCAGATGTCGGGCCGCGAATTATTTTTGATCGCGGCGTTCTCCGCCGGCATGCCGAAGGCGTCCCAGCCCATCGGATGCAGCACGTTGTATCCATGCATCCGCTTGAAGGTGGCCAGCGCATCGCCTATCGAGTAGTTGCGGACGTGGCCCATGTGGATCCGGCCGGACGGGTAGGGCAGCATCTCCAGCGCGTAGAACTTCTTGCGGCCGGGCTCCGGATTGACTTCAAAGACCCGGCTGGCGGACCAGCGCCCTTGTTGTCTCTCCTCTACCTCTTCGGAAAAATATTTTTCATTCATGGCTTTTACCATCCTCACTCAATCGGCCTCGCCGAATCGAACAACGCGTGCGCGTCTCCGGGCAGATCCCGCTGATCGGGCAAGGCGAAACTATAAAATCTGATGGGAAGAAGAAGGCGGTCGGGAGGCAGCAGCGCAACCTAAGCATTGCGCTGCGACGTAAGGTAGAGGGCAGTCAGAGGCGCAAAGCGTGCGTCCCGCGCTTTTATCTTATGGAAATATCGATCGAACTTACCGACTGCGTCTTTCATGATCTTAACCCTTAAGATCTCATCATCAAGATCTCGTCCTTTTCCTTTTCATAGGTTCATCGACGATTCATCCGCAACTGCGGATTCTACACGCCCGAGACGCCGGGTTCAAGCTCATTTTAATCTGCCGCCCTCACCCGATCACCCTCAGGATCAGGCATTTCAGATAGGCCGTCTCCGGGACGGTCAGGAGCATCGGGTGATCGCGGGCCTGCGATCGTTTTTCGATGATCTGCACCAGGCGGTTCGCATCGTTGGCCGCCTCCATCAGAATCTCCAGGAAGAGCTCTTCGCCGACGTGGTACGAGCAGGAGCAGGTGATCAGCACCCCGCCCGGATTCAGCAATTTGAGGGCCCGCAGATTGATCTCCTTGTAACCGCGGACGGCCGATTCGATGGCGCCGCGATTCTTGGCGAAGGCCGGAGGGTCCAGCACCACCGTCTCGAAGCGTTCGCCCGCGTCGTCGTAGTCCCGCAGCCGATCGAAGACGTTGGCCTCGGCGAATTGGAGGTTGGCGATCCCGTTGAGCTCCGCGTTGCGCCGGGCCCGTTCGATCGCCGGCAGCGAGATGTCGAGGGCCGTGACCTCCGCGCAGGCCTGCGCCAGGTGCAGCGCGAACGAACCGTGAAAACTGAAGCAGTCGAGCCCTCTCCCGGACGCGTAACGGCGAGCCGCCGCGCGGTTCTCCCGCTGATCCAGGAAGGCTCCGGTCTTCTGCCCCTCGAGCAGATCGACCCGGAACCGCAGGCCGTTCTCGGTGATCGTCAACTCGGCGCCCTCCGGGGCGGAGCCCTCGGCCTCGTAGAGCACGCTGTTGATCATGGGCAGCCCCTCGAGCTGCCGGACCCGGGCATCGTTGCGCTCGATGATCCGCCGCGGTTGGAACTCCTCGATCAGCAGCTCGACCCACAGGCTCTTGAGCCGCTCCATGCCCCGGGTCAGAGTCTGGATGACGAAGCTGTCGCCGTACCGGTCGATGATCAGGCCCGGCAGATAGTCCCCCTCGGCGTGGACCAGCCGGTAGGCATCGGTTTCGGAGACCACGCGCTGCCGCCAATCGCGGGCCCGGCGCAATCGCGCGCGCCAGAACTCCCGATCGAGCTCCCGCTCGTCCCGCGAGAGCACCCGCAGCGTGATCTCCGACTCGGCGCCGAAATGGGCCCACGCCGCGAACCGGCCGCGTTGATCGAACACCCTCACGCACTCGCCGCTGGGGACCGACGGCCTGCCCGTGACATCGCTGCGATAGATCCAGAGGTGCCCGGCCTCCAACCGCATGGCGCCTTTGGCCGAAATGACGGCCGCCTCGCCCGGAACTTTTTTAGTCTCTTGGTTCTTGCTCATGTTCTTATCTGTTCAGTGTCGTGCCCGCCAGATTATGGCAATCCGGCGCCCGACAGTCCATGAGGGGCGCCGCGTTTGACAAAATCGGTTTAAAAACCGCGACCGACGCGGAAGACGCGAAACCCACAACTTTTCGCGGAGTTCGCGTCTGGCGCGGTTAGTAAATCAAATCTATACTGAGGTTATGAACCGAGCGCGGCAAATTTCGGGCGAAGGCCTCGTCTATCTCGGTCTCGGCTCGAATCTGGGCGACCGCGCGGCCTATCTGCTGCGGGCCGTCTCGGCGCTCGTCGCCGGAGGTCTCGAGGTGCGGGCGGTCTCGTCGATCTACGAGACCGCGCCGGTCGATCGTCTCGACCAGCCGAGTTTCCTGAACCTGGCGCTGGCCGTCTCCGGAGCGGGCCTGGAGCCGTTCTCGCTGCTGGCGGCCTGCCTGGAGATCGAGACCCGGCTCGGCCGGGAGCGGACGATTCCGCGAGGGGCGCGGACGATCGATCTCGACCTGCTGCTGTTTAAGGATTTGATCATCGACGAGACGCGGGGGGGGCTGAACCTGGCGCTGCCGCATCCCCGGATGCACCGGCGGCGCTTCGTGCTGACCCCGATGGCCGAGATCGCCCCGGAGGTCCGCCACCCGGTCCTGGGCGAGACGATGCGGCAACTGCTCGGCCGGGTGGACGACTCGGCGGCGGTCGAGATCTATCCTGGAGGCCCGGATGGGATCCAACTCGGTAGCATTCAGCCTTGCAACAAGGTAAACTAAGCCCACTCTTGTTCACCAGATCAGACCGGGGTGAAATTTTGATGAGTCATGATAGAGAGCGAGGCTTCAGCGGTGAGGATAGTGAGCCCGGTTTGCCCGGTTTGCCCGGTTTGCCCGGTTTGCCTGATTGGCCTGATTTGGAGAATGATCGAGACCGGTTCCGGGTCGGATGTCTTTTGCCAGCAATCATCAATATTCAATGCTCAATTTCTCCGGCGCCGCACCA
The DNA here is from genome assembly GCA_035280505.1 of Blastocatellia bacterium. Taxonomy (GTDB): domain Bacteria; phylum Acidobacteriota; class Blastocatellia; order RBC074; family RBC074; genus JAKEHZ01. Next base: position 11,766 of record DATEFT010000280.1, read on the forward strand.
GCCGATCGGCTGGCGCTTCATACTTTTTCGAGGATCTTTGAAGAGGTCTTATGGAGATCATCACCAAAGCCGCTCGGATGCGAGTCGTTTCCGGCAAGCTCTGGACGGAAGGGCGCCCGATCGGCTTCGTCCCGAC
>DATEFT010000281.1:0-3370 GCA_035280505.1 Blastocatellia bacterium
GGCGTGACGACGCTGGCCCTGACGCCGCGCCGCTGGCCTCGCGAAACCAGGGTCTTCCGCCGCGGCGATTGGAAGCGGCCCGGCGAAGCGGTGACGCCGGGCACGCCCGCGTTGATGCATCCGTTTCCGACCGGCGCGCCGCGCAACCGCCTGGGGCTGGCGCAATGGATCACCGACCGGAAAAACCCGCTGACCGCCAGAGTGATCGTCAATCGGGTCTGGCAGCAATATTTCGGCGAAGGATTGGTGGCGACCCCCGAAGATTTCGGCCTGCGCTGCGAGCCGCCGTCGAATGCGGAGCTGTTGGATTGGCTGGCCGTCGAATTTATGGAGAGCGGGTGGAGTTTCAAACATCTGCACCGTCTGATCGCGAACTCGGCGACCTACCGGCAATCGTCGCGCCTGACGCCGCTGTTGCGGGAGCAGGACCCCGCCAACGTGCTGCACGCCCGCGCGCCGCGCCTGCGGGTGGAGTCCGAGATCGTTCGTGACATCGCGCTCACCGCGAGCGGATTGCTCAGTCACAAGCTCGGCGGCCCCAGCGTCTATCCGCCGATCCCCGAGGGCGTGCTCGGGTTGGGTTACGGCGCCGCCATGCCCTGGCCCACCAGCACCGGCGAAGACCGCTATCGCCGCGGGCTCTACACCTTCTGGAAACGCAACGTGCCCTATCCCTCGATGCTGGTCTTCGACCAGCCCGCCGGCGATTTCTCCTGCACGCGACGTCTGCGTTCGAACACGCCCCTGCAGGCGCTGACGACGCTCAACGATCAGACCTTCGTCGAGTTCGCGCAGGCGCTGGCCCTGCGCATCTGGAGAGAGGGCGGCGCGACCGACGAAGACCGGATGAGTTACGGGTTTCGTCTCTGTACGGCGCGCCGGCCGACCGCCGTCGAATTGCAGAAACTGCTCAAGCTGCTGGCCGATCAGCGGCCGTTCTTAGAGGGGCGCACCGCCGCCGCGGTCTACGTCTCCAGTCCGGATTTGAACAAGTTGCCGGAGGATCTGGACCTGCATCAGATCGCGCCCTGGACGATGGTCGCGCGCGTGCTGCTGAATCTGGACGAAACGGTGACGAAAGAGTGATCGTCGGTCGATGATCGAAGAACACTATCGGGAGTCGAGATGAACTATCGAGATCAAATCAAACTTGAGTCCGGGAGACTGGTCACGCGCCGCTGGTTCTTCAAGGAATGCGCGGCCGGGCTGGGGTCCATCGCGCTGGCCTCTTTGCTGAATGGGCGAACGCCCGGCGCCGCCGAGCCGCAATCGGCCCCGGGAAACGGCCGCCATCCGAATAATCCGCTGGCTCCGAAACGACCGCCTTTCGCGGCGAAGGCGAAGCGGGTCATCTATCTGTTCCATGCCGGCGGACCGTCGCAACTGGACCTCTTCGATTACAAACCGGGCCTGGTGAAATACAACGGCCAGCCGGTCCCGCCGGAGTTCACCAGGGGGATCAACTATGCCTTCATCCGTCCGGATGCGGGGCTCTATGCCTCGGAGTTCAACTTCGCCCGGCACGGCCAATCGGGCGCGGAGCTTTCCCGCGCGTGGACGCACCTGCCGTCGGTCGCCGACGACCTGACGATCGTTCGCTCGATGATGACCGACGCGATCAATCATGCGCCCGGACAGGTCTTCATGCAGACCGGCTCGATTCAGTTCGGCCGCCCGAGCTTCGGCGCGTGGGTGACGTATGGGCTGGGGAGCGAGACCGAGGACCTGCCGGCCTATGTCGTGCTGTCGTCGGGAGGCGGCACCAGCGGCGGCGCGGCCAATTGGGGCTGCGGATTTCTGCCGACGGTCTATCAGGGCGTGCCGTTCCAACGAACCGGCCCGCCGATCCTCTCGTTGCAGAATCCGCGCGGCGTGACGCGCGAAATGCAGCGGCGCTCGCTGGACACGCTCAAGGAACTGAATGAGGAGCATCTGGCGGTGACCGGCGATCCTGAGACCGCGACTCGCATCAACGCCTTCGAGATGGCCTTTCGCATGCAGGACAGCGGTCCGGAATTGATGGACTTCTCGAAGGAGTCGAAATCGACGCTGGAGCTTTACGGCGCGGAACCGGGCAAGGCCTCATATGCGAACAACTGTCTGCTCGCCCGGCGCTTGGTCGAACGCGGCGTGCGGTTCGTCCAGCTCAATCACGAAGCCTGGGACCATCATTCGGAAGTGGCGAAGGGCGTCCGCGGGCAGATGGCGCAGGTCGATCGGGCGACGACCGCGTTGATCGTGGACCTCAAACAGCGCGGCCTGCTCAACGACACCATCGTGATCTGGGGCGGCGAATTCGGGCGCACCCCGATGGTCGAATCCGATCCCGACGCCAAACGCAGTCTGGGGCGCGATCATCACAACCAGGCTTTTTCACTCTTCGTCGCGGGCGGCGGATTTAAACCCGGCCTCACGCTGGGCCGGACCGACGAGTTCGGCTTCAACGTGGTTGAAGACCCGGTCCACGTTCACGATCTGCACGCGACCCTGCTGCGCCTGTTGGGCTTCGACCATACGAAGCTGACCTATCGCTATCAGGGCCGCGATTTTCGCCTGACGGACGTGCACGGCCTGGTCATCGATAAACTGCTGGCGTGATCTAATTGGAAGCTTGATTTAAACCGCGAAAGACGCGTTCGCGGTTTTTAAACCTGTTTTGTGAGCAAAGTGCGGAGTTACCGCGGTCTGGCTCGTTGCCCGCCCCTGACGGTTCTCGCCAGGACGAGCAGCTTCGAGCTGATCTTCAACTGCGCCTGTTCCGCCACCTCCAGATTGACTTCAAAGAGCACCCGGTTCTCTTCCGTCACCAGGTTGATGATGCCGCCTTGCTGAATGAATCGATCCATCTCTCCGATCGTGAGAGTGCTGCTGCCCCGTAGACTCTCGAGGATCTGGACCAGATGTCTCTGCTCGTAGGAGCTGATGTAGAGGACCTGGCAGATCTTCAATTCCTGGCCCAATTCCAATCGTTTGATCTGCAGTTGCCGGCCGTTGACGGTCTTGCCCTGGATTGCCTGCTCGATGGTCCGGCTGATGAATTCATCTCCCATGACCCCGAGAATGAACGGCATCTCCTTGCTGCTGAAGGTTCCGGGCGGCCACTCGATAAATTTCGCGAAATTGTAGATGAAGGCCGCCTTGACCTGATACTCGTTCGGGACCTGGGTCTGTGAGTAGAGCGAGCCGCTCATCAGGACGAGACAGAGGATGACCCCGACGATTGGAATCGAGAGTAGAATTCGCCCGGAGCGACTCACTATCCCCTTTCTCATGGCCATTCATTCTCTGCCGGCGCTGAGTTGCGGCATTAATGCTGGTCCCCGCGGTTGAACCGGTAGGTCAGTTTCAACCTGAAGTTCCGGCCGTTCTG
>DATEFT010000282.1:0-11454 GCA_035280505.1 Blastocatellia bacterium
AATCCCGCACTGATCGCACCGATTACCCTCTTCTCATCTTCACTCTTTTGATCACGCATCGCCCTGATCCCACCCGTGCTTTTAGTTTGGATTTAGCTGATTATTGCAGTTGAAAGTCATTATCAAATTGATAGATTATAGATCGGAGCCGGGAGAGTCAAGCGCCGCCGAAAATTTACCCTCCGCACCTGTCCTGGACCGGAACTTGACGATCGATGGGGCTCTCGATTCGGGGCGGGGGTGATCGAAACCCGGGTCTGAATACTTCGGGCAGTAAATTTCATGAAATTTTGATTCAAACCGCGAAACAGGCTAAAAACGCTAAATCATCAGTCTTTCGCACTTTCGCGTTTTTCGCGTCTTTCGCGGCCAAGCCACTAAACATCAAGACCCGTACTTTCGAAAGAACGGGGTGGCAAAAAACTTACGGGGCCTAAGCGAGATAGTTATCATGTGATAAGATTGCCGGTCTAGAGTTGAAGTTCCTCGCGAGAAACCGCGACACTCTAAGGTCGAGAAGCCAGATAGACTTGGGAACAGCTTGAGGCGGGAGGACATATGGCCGAAGTTATTCAGTGCGTGCGTTGTGGTCAGAGATTGCCGGGATTAGAGAAGCCACCTTTCGGCAATGCTCTGGGTCGGAAAATCTCCGAACAGATCTGCCAGGGGTGTTGGAAGTCCTGGGTGGCTACACAGAATCAGTTGATTAATCATTACGGTCTGAGCACGATCAATCCGGAGCATCAACAGTTCCTGATTCAGAATATGGAGGCTTTCCTCTTCGGGACCGGTCTGCAGACCCAGATCGACACCTCTTTGGAAGGCAAGATTGCGCACTGAGCCCCAGGTTCCGGCGCTTGAGATGCCTTGGTTACCGGCGCTTCGAGGGGAGACCCGATGAAGATCCGCGAAGATCATTCAAGATGATTCGAGAATTGACAGGGGGCCATTCTGCGTAATATCTTTCGCGCGATGGACCCTTGCCGAGATCAATGTTTAAACGGCTTTTAAGCGAGATTCTGCGTGGTCAGCTCGAGAACAGGTAGTGGCTATGAGAAACGAAAAGTATATCGGGATCACCCCTGATGATGATAGCGATATCAAAGTGATCGATGATCTGTCCGTCTTGCGGGGCAAGGACGACCAGGGCGGCGGATTGTGGGATGAGATGCGGTCGCTGTTGCGCGACATCATCTTTGCCGGGGTGATTGCGGTCCTGATCGTGGTCTTCGTCGTGCAGCCCGTGCGGGTCGAGGGGCAGAGTATGATGCCCCGGTTGCATGACCAGGATCGGATCTTCGTCAATAAATTCATCTACGGGTTGCGCGAATGGCTGGGAGAGCGGGAGCCCATTAAACGCGGGGATATTGTGGTGCTGCTCTTCCCGAACGATCCCTCGAAATCGTATATCAAGCGGGTCGTGGGGCTGCCGGGCGAGAAGATCGAAGTCCGCGACGGCAAGCTCTTCATCGACGGCCAGTTGATGGATGAGCCGTACCTCGACGCCGAATATATCGGCCGCGATTCGACCACGACTCCGATCGAGATCACCATGCACCACTACTTCGTGATGGGGGATAATCGGAACAACAGCAGTGACAGCCGGAGCTGGGGTTTGGTGCCGGAAAAGTATATTTATGGTAAGGCGATCTTTCGTTACTACCCGTTTATGCCTCTCGAGCGCGTTGGAAAGATTGACTAGATACCAGGAAGCAGAGCCGGATCTTATAGAGAATAGAGCTTCAAATCGTAGTGAGGCTGAAAGCGCGGAGGCCGTAGCCATTCCGCGCTTTGTCGTCTCGGGACGATGCAGCAGTCGGTAAGTGGTGCACTCTGCGCGATTGCCAGTCAGTTATGTTCATGAACTTTCGCCTCCTTTTTCAACTCCTGTGGCAACCTCTGATCGCGGTCAAGCGGATCCGAGACCGGGCGCCGGTGGCCTTCGCCGTCAGTTGCGCGTGGCTGATGAGTGTCGTCTACATTCTGATCGTCGCGCCGCTGATGGAGTACGCGCAGCGGGGCGGTCTGCCGATGGCGCGTCCGGCGGGAGGGGCCCGGGGGGCGCTCGGCGGACTCGCCCAGATCTGGTTGAGCAGTTCGTTTCAGGCCGTGCTCATCGCCACCATGCTGGTGCTCTTCGTGGCGGTGATCTATGTGCCGTTCGCCATCCTGATCGCCAATCTCTTCGAGCGGCGGGAGAGTTTCTCGATCGCCATTCGCGAAGAGTATGCGCCGACGGTCTCCTGTACGCTGGTCTCGCTGGCCGTCTCGCTGTTGGTGACGGTCTTTCCGGCGATCGTGATCAGTTGGCAGACGGCCTGGCTGTCGAGCGACGCGGTGATCGGGTATATCGTGCTGCTGATGGTGATTCCGCTGCCGGTCTTTGCGGCGCTGATGACCTTGACCATCGGCACCATCTTCCGCATCGGGTGGATCGCCGCGGTCGGCACCACCTTGATCTCCTTTCTGTCCCTGCTCGGCATGCCCTTGTTGATGCAGGCGGCGACCTTCATCTGCGCTTCGCCGTTCCTGTTCTTATTACTCTTATTCCTGTTACGAGATCGGATCGATGATTTTATGAAATCAGCGCGCGCGCGGCATTCATTCAAACAGAATCTCGAGGCCTCGACCCTCAATCCGGCGGATGCTTCGGCCCACTACAACCTGGGGCTGCTCTATCAGAACCGGGGCGAACTCGAATCCGCCGTCGATTCGTTTCGGCGGGCGGTCGAGATCGACGAGCGGGAGACCGACGCCCATTATCAACTCGGGCGGATCTCCCGGGAACAGGGGCGGCTCCAGGAGTCGATCGCTCATTTCGAGCGGGTGGTCGAGCAGAATCCTTCACACAGCCACCACGAGATCTGGCGCGAAACGGCGCTGGTCTATTACGCGGCGGGACAGTATGCCGATGCGCTGGAGATGATGGATCGATTTTTAAGCGAACGGCCCTCGGATGCTCAGGGCCATTACTGGCGTGGCATGACTCTCACGGAGTTGGGGCGCGGAGAGGAAGCGATCCAGGAGATGCAGGGTTGCATCGAATCGGTAAAGACGGCGCCGGCATACAAGTACCGCACTGAACGGCAGTGGTTGCATCTGGCGCAAAGTTATTTGAGGGAACGACAGTAAAGGAGTTTGGAGGAGCCATGAATAGAGACGCCATCCTGGCACTGGAAGATGGGCGGACCTTTCGCGGGCGTGCGTGGGGAGCCCATGGCGAAAGGACTGGCGAAGTGGTTTTCAACACGGCTCTGGTCGGTTATCAGGAGATTCTGACCGATCCGTCCTATGCCGGTCAGATCGTGACCATGACCTACCCGCTGATCGGCAATTATGGCATCAATTCCGAAGACGCCGAATCCCGTCGCCCGTTCGTGGAGGGCTTCGTCGTTCGCGAATATTCGGAGATCAGTTCCAATTGGCGCGCCGGAATGTCGCTCGACGAATATTTGAAGCTCCACGGGATCGTGGGGATCTCCGAGATCGACACTCGCGCCCTCGTTCGTCACATCCGCGACAAGGGGGCCATGCGCGCCTGCATCTCGGCCGTGGACCTGAATGAAGCCAGCCTGGTCGAAAAGGCCAGAAACTCGCCGTCCATGGTCGGTCGTAACCTGGTCGACGAGGTCACCTGCGGCGATCCCTACGATTGGGCCGCCATCAAGGATGAACAGCGAACGCTGGATCCGGTCTCGAAGCTCAGAGGCGAGGCGGCGACCGCCCTGTTGCCCGATGAAGAACCGTTTCGGGTCGTGGCCTACGACTTCGGCATCAAATTCTATATCCTCCGCTATCTCGCGGCGTTGGGTTGTAAGATCACGGTCGTGCCGGCGCGGACCTCGGCCGACGACGTTCTGGCGCTCGCGCCGGACGGCATCTTTCTCTCGAACGGGCCGGGCGATCCCGCGGCGCTGCCCGAGATCGTGGGCGAGGTCAAGAAACTGGTCGGGGCCGCCCCGATCTTCGGCATCTGCCTCGGCCATCAGTTGTTGGGATTGGCCTTCGGCGGCCGGACCTACAAGTTGAAGTTCGGCCATCGCGGCGGGAATCAGCCGGTCAAGAATCTACACAACAAACAGATCGAGATCACGTCTCACAATCATGGTTTCGCCGTCGATCCGGAGAGCCTCAATCATTCCGAGATCGAATTGACCCATCTCAATCTCAACGATCAGTGCCTGGAGGGGATTCGGCACAAGACGCTCCCGGTCTTCTCCGTGCAATACCATCCCGAAGCCGGGCCGGGGCCCCACGATGCCACCTATCTCTTCCATGAATTCATCACCCAGATGCGGGAGTTCCGGGTGCAATTGAAGCAGATCATTCAGGTCAAGAGTTAAGATCTCAACCGTTAAAAACGCGAACCACGCTAAATCGGGCAAATTTAGCGTGGTTCGCGTTTTGAAATTTGCGGGCTACTTCAGTTTGAAGACGATCATGGTGATGTCGTCGCCCTGGGGCAGGCCGCGGGTGAAACTGAGCACCTCGCCCAGGATCCGGTTCTTGATCTCCTCCGCGCTGAGGTTGACGCTTTCCTTGACCAGGTTCTCCAGCCTTTCATCGCCGAACATTTCGTTGTTGGTATTGACGGCCTCGGTGACGCCGTCGGTATAGATTACCAGGACGTCGCCCCGGAGCAGCCGGGTCTGGCGCGGATGATACTCCGCGAAATCGAAGGCCCCGAGGACCACCGATTTGGTGGTCAGCATCTCGGTCTCCCCGTTGGCGCGGGCCAGAATCGGCAGATTATGACCGGCGTTGATGTAGGTTAAATGTCCCTCGCGGTCGAGCACGGCGCAGAAGAGAGTGATGAAACTGTTGGAGGCCGAACGCTGGACCAGCATCTGATTGAGGCCCGGGATGATCTCGGTCAGCGGCAACTGGCTCATGAACTGGGCCTGAAGGGCGCCCTGCGCCATGGCTCCCAGCAGCGCGGCGGCGATGCCCTTGCCCGAGACGTCGCCCAGGACGAAGACCGAGCGCCCGTCCTTGAGCGGGATCAGGTCGTAGAAATCTCCCCCGACGTAGCGGGACGGAATGCTGTGGGCCGAGACCTCGAAGTAGTCCGGTTGTTTGAAGGCGGTCGGCGAGAGCGCGACCTGCACCTGCCGCGCCGTGTTCAGCTCCCGTTCGATGCTCTTCTTCTCCTGCTCCTCCTGCATGAGCCGCACGCTCTCGAGCGATTTGGTGGCCTCAAAGGCCAGCGATTCGAGCAGCCGCAGCGAGGTTTCGTTCAACGGGCCGCTGATCACGTGGCTGTCGACATAGAGCACGCCGATCACATCGCGTTTGAGGATGGTCGTGGTGTCCATGTTTTCGGTCATCTGGAACCGGCGGAGCGGGATGCAGGCGATGGACCGCAGGTCGAGGCTGCGGACGCTCTCGCGGGCCAGGTGCGCGGCGGCTTCGAGCGTGTCGTTGATGATCACGCTGCGATTCTGTTTGAAGGTCTCCTCGACCACCGAGCGGCTCATGGAGAAGTCGTTGCCGACCAGCCAGTTGCGCTCCCGGTCGCGCGCGACCTTGAACTCCAGGTCGCCGTTGTCGTTGCGGAGCATCAGAAAACCGCGTTCGGCCTGGGTCATCTCGATGGCCGCATCGACGATCAGGCAGAGCACGTCGTCGGGGGTGAGCGAGAATTTGAACGCCTGATTGACCTCGATAAACCGGGCCAGCTTCTGCAGCTCTTCGTTGGCCGAGGCCACTTTCAGCCGATCCTGGGCCGGAGTCGAGAGGGTCAGGTGCGGGTTGGTGTCGAAGATCGCCGCCGCGCGCTCGATGGTGTCGTCGAGGAAGACGATCTGTTGATCTTCATCGCCGCCGATCCGGATCCGATCCTGGTGCTGCAGGGCTACGCGTTTGACCCGTTGATTGTTGACATAGGTTCCGCGTTTGCTGCCGATGTCGACCAGATAGAAGGTCTCATCTTCGTAGACGATCTCGGCATGCTGGCGCGAAACGGTGTCCGAGAGCAGTTGCAGGTCGTTATCCGATTTGCGCCCGATGCTGAAGAGGGCCTTGTTCAGAGACAAGATCCGGGTCACGCCAAAGCGATTGATGATTTTTAGTCGCGCCGGTTTTTGCATCGGAACTTATCTATCTCCAGGGCCTGCCACGTCCGAGCACCGATTAAAAAGACGAGATCGCCACCGATTCGTCCTCATATGCCTCGAGAACGGAGAGGAGGCCGGTGACCGTCAAGAGCTGTCGAGCCATCCGTGACGGTTTAAGAACTTTCATTTGGCCGTTGGCCGCTTTGACACTGGTGAACGATTTGATCATCGCGCCGATTCCGGAACTGTCGATGATCGGGACCTCGGCCAGATTGAGGAGCAACTGTTTGCGTTCCTCGGCAATCAGTTTGGTTACGGTCTCCCGCAGACTCTCTTCGCTTCGGCCGATAGTGAGATTGCCGCTCAGATCGATGATCATGACATCGCCATTGCTTCGCACCCGAATATCCATTTCCAATCATTCCTGTGTTCAGTAGTGGGAGGGGCGGTTAACTGCGCGGGTAATTATATCCTAGATCTATTCGCAAAGGGCAGGTAATGAGAGGTAGAACCGGCTGCCCTGGCCGGGCCGGCTTTCGACCTCCACCTCCCCGCCGTGCAGCTCCGCCAGATGCTTGACCATGGTCAGGCCGAGGCCGGTGCCCCGCGTGCGGGTCTCGGAACTGGAGTTGACCTGGAAGAATTTATCGAAGAGATGGGGCAGCGCGGCGGCCGGGATGCCCTGACCGGTATCGGCGATGCAGAAACGGATCCGTTGAGTCGTGGCCGCCGCCGAGACCGTGACGCGGCCGCCGGCCGGCGTGAATTTGATCGCGTTGGTCAGCAGGTTGGTGAGGGCCTGTTCGATCCGGCGACCGTCCCCGTAGATGAACGGCAGCTCCGGCCCGGTCTCGCCCATCTGGCCCATCTGGCCCATCTGGCCCATTTGATTGATCACGGCGACCTCCGCTTGCGCGGCCATGGTCTGGATCGCCCTGATGGCCGCCTCGACGAGCGCCCGCGGGTCCAGCGTCTCGCAGTGCAGCTTCATCATGCCGGCCTCCATCTTCGAGAGATCGAGCAGGTCATCCACCAGTTGCCGCAGGCGCCCGGCCTGAAAAGTGATCTGGGCGAGCGGTTCGACCTGGGTGGGGGCGACTTGACCGTAGATTCCGGTCTCGAGCATCTCGGTGATGCCGCTGATCACCGTCAGCGGCGTGCGCAACTCGTGGGTGACCATCGAAAGAAACGTGTCTTTCATCCGGTCCAGTTCTTGGAGCTGAGAGTTGGCCGTGGCGAGCGCTTCGTTGATCGCCAGAGTCTCCTGCTGCGAGCCCTCGACGGTGCGCCGGAAGTTCTCCTCGACCTCGGCCAATCTTCGCCGTAACAGGTCGCGCTCACCCCGCAAACGCTGGTTGTCTTCGAGCAGCTCATCCATAGGCCGGTGATCGTTCAGGAGCCGGGAAATACGCAAAACACGCGAAACCCCTCAGATTTCGCGTGTTTCCTGTCTTTCGCGGTTAAAAGTGATCAGGCGATCAGGATATAGGTGTTCCGGCCGCCGACCACGTCGGAGAAGTCCTTGTGATAGGTGACCTCGATCCGGCGGAATCTGCTGATCACGTCGCCGATCTCGGCGGTTGTGACAAATCCGTCGTCGGTGTGGGAGATCGCCCATTTCGGAATATGTTTGGCGCGGGCCAGGAAGTTGCCGATCAACTGCAGATAATGCTCTTTCGACATGACGTAGTCGCCGAGTTTTCCGCGCTGATTGGCCATCATGACGTCCCAGTCGTCGGCCGTCCCCCGGACCCACGATTCGCGCCAGCCGGCGATCCCGCGGCGCATTGCGGCCAATCCCTCGGGGCGCGGGAAGCGGGCGAACATGAGATCGGCCCGGGCTCCGCGAATGAACTCGTGCGCGTCGCGATTGACGCTGTAGTTGGTCTGGCCGTTGTTGATGACCTGGCGCTGCCGGCGCCACATGCTGATGAAGACCTCCGAGAGCGATCGTTTCAGGTCGCCGGTCTCGGGTCGAAACGAGAAGACGTAGTCTCCGACCCGCAGCGCATGGGTGATGGCCAGCGCGCGGCGCAACTCGTTCTCGATCTGCTGGATGTTGAGCCAGATATTGTCGAACCAGAGGGCGTCGATCTCGCTCATCATCCGGATCAGCGACGGATTGTGCAGCCGGCGCCGCGGCAGATAGGCTTCATTCAGGATCACCGAGACATCCTCTTCGGTCAACGCCTCGCCCGGATTCTCGACCATCGCTCGCGACATCCACCAGGCCCATTGGCACAGATCGTTGCTTAAAATCTGTTTACCCCAAAATTTGAGATACCAGTCGAGGTCCGGTTCCCCGGCGAACGGGATCACGGCGGAAGAAAATTTGAAACGGCGCAACACGCTCAATTCGAAGCCCAGCCAGCGCCGATTGATAGGGGTGGTCATAAACATAGATTCAGGGTGGAAAGAGGTCAGTTTTCGGTCTTCGGAGTCGAATCGTCGGGGCCGCCGGGACGGGAATTGCCGGAACCGGGGCCTCTCGTCGAATTGAAATCGTCGATCAGATTTCGCATCTCCGGTTCGGGGAGCGGCGGTTCGGCTCCCTCGATCGAAGGTCTGGGCCTGGTCTCACGCCCGGTCGATGGGTCGATCGGGGGATCCATGCGCGCGCCGATGAAGGGTGGCCGGTTCTCGAGTTCGGCCGTAAACGCTTCGGTCGGATTGGAAGGGGGGATCGGTCGCTTGTCGCCGAAGGCCCCCAGCGCGCCTTCTCTCCGCTCCTCCGCCAAAAAGTTGATCAACAGTCTGACCACTTGCGGATCGAATTCGATTCCGGCCAGGTCGGCGATCATCTGTTCCGCCTCGGAGGCATCGAACCGCAGCCGATGCGGGCGGTTCGAGACCAGGGCGCAGAAACTGTCGGCCACCCGCAAGACCCGGGCGCCGACCGGAATCGCCTCGCCGGAGAGACCGTCCGGGTAGCCCAGTCCGTTCCACCACTCGTGGTGCCAGCGGATCAGCAACTGCGATTGTCTCGAAAGTCTGAGTTCTCCGGCCGCCTGTTCGCCGAGAATGGGATGGCGCCAGAGGTCGAGCGTCTCTTCCAGGCTTAAAGGGCCGGGACGCAACAGATAATTGCGCTTCATGACGCGTTCGCCGATGTCGTGCACGAGAGCCGCAAATTTGAGCGCGATCAGGTCTCCGCCGTGCAGACCCATCTGCGCGCCCAGAGTTTCGGCCAATCGCGCGATCATAATCGCGTGTGGCTCGCTGTAACCCTCGATCCGATCTATCTCGACCGCTATCTTGAGCAGGCGTTCACCGAACGGCCGTTCCGCTTCGCTGAATTTCAGAATCGCCTGTTGTGATATCATCAAATTTCTCCTCATCTACCTGGGTAACCGTCTTTTGTAGGCGCTTCAGCAGGAAAAATCAAGCCGCCATGCCACATCGCGAAAGAAACCCCCGCCGGAGGGGCTCGATCATCCGAACACGGGCAAACGCCGGCGGCGCGGGTTCATTCCCGGGACCGATCAGGGTCAGCGGTTGCCGGGCCGAGGGTAATCCCTGGCCCGATTTTAACCTTCAGGGAAGATTAGGCTTGGTTGATGGAGTTTATGTCACGGAAACTTGACGCTCTTTCTGTACAAAAACTATAATTCTAAATTGCTTACCAGGGCAGTGGCTGCTGAGCGGCGGAACTCCCACATGGTGCCCAGGCGGTACTCGATATGTAATGACCGAATTTACCCGATTACTCAAATACCTCAAGCCCTACCGCATCACCTTTGTGTTCTCGATCGTCTTGATGATCGCGACCGGCTTGCTTGAAGGTGCGACGAGTCTGTTGTTGGTGCCGATCTTCGACCGGCTGGCCGGAATGGGCGGCGGCCAGGGGTCGGGAGTGCTCAATTTCCGGCAATATCTGCCGGCGGGCGGCGAAGAGAGCTGGCACATCATTGCGATCCTGTTGATCGGGTTCACTCTGGCCAAAGGGGTGACGGAGTATTTCTCATCATATTCGATGAGCTACATCGGCCAGCATGTCATCGCCGATGTGCGGGCGGGCCTCTATCAACACATCATTCGTCAGGCGGTGCCGTTCTTTGCCAAACGTCCGACCAATGAGTTGACCGCGCATTTGATGAGCGATGCGGCGCTGCTGGAGCGGGCCGTCTCCGATACGCTGCGCGATCTGTTGCGCGAATCGGTGAGCCTGGTCGTCTACCTGGTGCTGCTCTTCAGATTCAACTGGCGGCTGGCCGCCGTGATTCTGTTGCTGGCTCCGCCGGTCGCCTTTCTGACGACGACCTTCAATCGCCGGCTGCGCCGCTATCTCAACTCTCGTCAGGAGAGCGGCGCCGAGATGCTCGACGTCGCCCAGGAGACCATCTCCTCGCAGCGGGTGGTGAAGGCCTTCGGCATGGAAGAGTACGAGAGCGAGCGCTTCCGCGCCACCGCGCGCAAACAGATGAGCGACCAATTGCGGGCGATGCGGATCTACTTCTTTTCACCGATCCTGTTGGAGACGGTCGGGATCGTGGCCGTGGCGGGGCTGCTGTTGTATGCGCAGCGCAGCATCGGCGCGGGCCTCATGAGCCTGGGCGAGTTCGTGGCGTTCCTCTTCTGTATGTTCAAGAGCTACGACCCGATTCGCCGGTTGAGCCGCTTGCAGCATGACCTGCAGCAGGGGCTGGCCTCGGCGGCCCGCATCTTCAGCGTCATGGACGAAGAGGCGGAGATGCGCGACAAGCCCGGCGCGGTCAAGCTCGAACGCTTCTCGGAGGGGATCGAGTTTCGCCAGGTCTCGTTCGGATACGGCGCGGGGTTCGATCTGCCGGTCCTGGAGAAGATCTCGTTCAAGGTCCGGGCCGGAGAGATGGTCGCGATCGTCGGTCAGAGCGGCGCGGGCAAGAGCACGCTGACCAACCTGATCACCCGGTTCTATGATGTCAGCGCGGGCGCCATTCTGGTGGACGGCCGCGATGTGCGTGATCTGCAACTGGCGTCGTTGCGGGCCCAGATCTCCGTCGTCACCCAGGAGGTCCATCTCTTCAATGAGACGGTGCGGGCCAACATCGCCTACGGCGCCTACCGGCGGCGCGACAGCGACGAGCAGATCCGGCAGGCCGCGCGGGCCGCGCTGGCGGACGAATTTATCGGCAAGCTGCCGAACGGTTACGAGACGGAGATCGGGGAGCGCGGCTTGATCCTGTCCGGCGGGCAGCGGCAGCGGTTGGCCATCGCGCGGGCGATTTTGAAAGATGCTCCGATCTTAATTCTCGATGAAGCGACGAGCGCGCTGGATACCGAGAGCGAAATCTTGGTTCAACAGGCGCTCAACAACCTGATGGTCGGGCGAACGACGATCGTCATCGCACACCGCCTCTCGACGGTGCGCCGCGCCGACCGGATTCTGGTCATGGATGCGGGTCGCATTGCCGAGATC
>DATEFT010000283.1:0-5302 GCA_035280505.1 Blastocatellia bacterium
CCGTCGAACACCGCTTTCACCGGCGCCGTCGAGACGATGCTGCGGTCGGTCGTCTTCAAGTGTCCAATCAACAGACCCACCTCATACGCCTGGGCCCTCGCCCCGGACGTGCTGGCCAACAACAGGAAGAGAATAGCTGGCAGACTATATTTCGCGGTGATCTTCATATTTTACCCTCCACTCACTAATTAGGTTGTTAACTTACTCGGAATTTGGCGAGAACACCTGCCAATGGTCGTGACCAGGAATCCATCGCCGCGGGGCCTTGGGGGAGTGGCATCTGGACTGTCTCAAGTGTTCGCGGGGAGCCTAAGGATACATCGCCGCGAATTGTTTGATCAATGGTCGAAATTGCAGATGAGCAGATCCTAAGAAGGGCCGAATCTTTCGCTCGGGGCCGGTTGGCCCGGTATTTGCTGCAACGATCCGGCCACCGCCGGCTATTTTTGAAGAGGGAGAGTTTGTCATGCCGACCGCGAAGAAGAGGGCTCCGAGACGGGCTCCCGCCAGTCCAGATCGAGAAGAAGACGATCGCGATCAGAAGCAGAGCGCGCCGCGGGCCAAGCGCGGGTTCATGAAGCCCATGCAACCGGACTCCGATTTGGCGGCGATCGTCGGCGAAGAGCCGCTGCCGCGAACCGAGGTCATCAAGAGAGTCTGGGACTACATCAAGAGCCAGGGGCTCCAGGATCGAGAGAACCGACGCATGATCAACGCCGACGAGAAGCTCCAGCCCTTATTCGGAGGGAAGAACCGGGTGTCGATGTTCGAGATGACCAAACTGGTCAATGAGCATCTGAAATAGGGGCGACTCGAACTCAGTGGAACTCAGGCCGCGAAATATGCGGAATACGCGGAGTCAAATACCTTTCGCGGGTTCCGCATGTTTCGCGGTTTTCATGGTTGTAGCTATTAAGCCGATTGTTTTCGAGAAGGACAACTGTTCTTATCTCGACTCGCCGAGAGTCTTCAATAGCTACGGTTCAGGTAACATCCGGGGCGGTTCGCGCAGATGCGCGCCCGCTGGTGGCTCCGAAGTTACTTGCGTTCGGTACGGTACAGACTGCTCGCGGTTTCAAGCTTAATCTCTAAGTGGAAGGAAGGAGATCTATGCATCAAACGAAGAACGAGATACCTGAAGAGATCCGGGCGGCGGTCATCGAACTGTTGGATGGCCGGCTGGCCGATAGCATCGATTTGAAGACGCAGGTCAAGCAGGCTCATTGGAATGTGAAGGGCCCGAACTTCATCGCGCTTCACGAACTCTTCGACAAGATCGCGCAGAGCGTGGAAGAGTATGTGGATTTGATCGCCGAGCGGATCGTGCAACTCGGCGGCACCGCCAGGGGCACGGCGCGGCAAGCGGCGGAAAGTTCATCGCTGGAAGAGTACCCCTTGGAGATCACCGAGGGCCGGCAACACGTCGAGGCGCTCTCTGCGGTGATGGCGCGTTATGGTGAAGAGATTCGCCAGGCGCTCGATCAGACGGACCGCGCGGGCGATCAAGTGACGACTGATATCCTGATCGAGATCTCACGCGGGATGGACATGCACCTCTGGTTCGTCGAGGCGCATCTGCAGGGCGCGGCCACCGAGGCCGATTCGGCCGGCGGCTCGATGCCCCGGAAACGGGTGGCCAAGAGTTGAAACTTGGAAATCGTGAAAAAGAGCGAACGCGAAAAATCCGGAAATAGTCCGGGTCTTTCGCGTTCGCTAGTGGACAGGTATCTAAGGTGCTACCGAAAGAAACGGAAGCTTTAAAAAAAATTGCGATCCCAACGGAAGAAGGAGGTCTGAAAGGGCCTCAAGTGATAGCCGGAGGACGTCGCCATTACCCCAGATCCAGTTTTCAACTCCATAGTCGAAAGTTACCCCTCAGGCTATCATTTGAAGCCCTTCCAGACCGGTTACTGCACTGACGATATATTAGCCATGTTTTCAGTGCTGCTAGAACTGTAGACATCGTAAGCGAAATCGGCGGTGTCGTCGCCTAGCGAAAGTTAGGCGGGCGGGAAAAAATCGCGGCGGGCGCCTATCGAAAGTTAGGCCGGGCTGCTCCGTTAACAAAATCATCGGCAAACCGCGAAACCCGCGAAAGATACGAAATCGATGACTTTTCGTATCTTTCGCGGGTTTCGCCTTTGGTCCTCTGAGATTACAGAGCTTCAATCGGCTAATAATCGCCTCTGAACTTCATTGATAACGGCGTTGCGAAGATTCGCAACCATTCGAACGCATTTCAATCGGCTAACCTTCGCCTCTGAAATTGATTCTCAATGACGCCCATAGTCTACCATAAACCTCGAAACATCGATTCCTATTTTGGGAGCGAATCCGCTATTCCGTCGGCGGCATTGAGCAGTTCGAGTTCCGCGGCCTGCAGGACGCGCGGCAGGTGATCGAGCGGGACGATCTCGCCGATCTCCGCGTTCTCCGGGACGGCGTCCAGGTCCTTGAACTTGCGGGCGGTCACCAGGACCCGGCGTTCCAGGGAGCCGATGGTGCTGTTGTACGCATCGACCGTGTTGCCCAGCGATTTGCCGAGCCGGCTCAGGTGGTCGGTCATCTTGGCCAGGCGCTCGTAGAGTTCGCGGCCGAGCGCGCTGATCTGCTTGGCATTTTCGGCCATGCTCTCCTGGCGCCAACCGTAGGCCACCGCTTTGAGGAGCGCGATCAGGGTCGTCGGGGTGGCCAGGACCACGCCGTGTTCGACTCCGTATTCGATCAGTGAGTCGTCGTGTTCGAGAGCCGCGCTGTAGAAACACTCGCCCGGCAGGAACAGGAAGACGAATTCGGGCGGCGGCGAGAAGAGATCCCAATAAGATTTTTTGCTCAGCGTGTTGATATGGTTGCGGATCGCGGCGGCGTGCTCTTTCAGCTTGAGGCGCCGCGTCGCCTCATCCGGCGCGTCGCTCGCCTCCCAGTAGGCCGTGATCGGGGCCTTGGCGTCGACCACGATCAGGCGGTCGGCGGGCAGCTTGATGAGCAGATCGGGCCGGAGCCGGCCGGACTCGCTCGCGGGGCTCACCTGTTCGGCGAAGTCGCAGTGCTTCTGCATCCCCGCCAACTCGACCACGCGGCGGAGCTGAATCTCTCCCCACCGGCCCCGCGTGCCCGATGAACGAAGCGCCTGCGCCAGGTTGGAGGCCTCGGTGCGGAGCAGTCGTTCCGATTCGGCCAGCGAGCGGATCTGATGCTCCAGCCCCAGGAAGGCCACGGCGCGGGCGGCCTCCATCTCCTGGATGCGCGATTCCACCTTGGCCAGCGATTCCTGGACCGGCCGCATCTGCTCGAAGACGGTCAACTGCCGATACTCCAGGTCGGCGCTGGCGGTGGCCTGGAATCGCTCCAGGGTCAGGTTCGCCAGATCCAGAAAAGACTGGTTGTTCTGATTGAGCGCGGCGGCCGAGAGCGCATTGAAGGTCTCGGCCAGTTGCTGCTGGGCGCCGTTCAAGAGCTGAAGCTTCTCGGCGGCGCTCTTCTTTTCGCGTTCCAGCGCCTCGGCCAGTTTGGCTTCGCTGGCGGCAAAACCGCTCAATTGCCGGTATGACTCTTCCAGCTTGGTCTCGATCTCGGCCAGCGACTCCTCCAACTCGACGGTCCGCGCGGCCTGCGTCTCCAGCACGGCCCGGCGAGCGATCTCTTGCCCTTGTTCAGCGATCAGTTCATCGATGCGCCGCTCTCGCCGACTGAGATCGGTCAGCAGCTCCGCATTCCGTTGTTGGGACAGGGACAGTTGCGTTTTGAGTTGTACCCGTTGTGTTTCGTGGCCGACAATCACCTTCTGGATCGTGGTTTCAGAGAGATGGCGACAAAATAAGACCGTAATAAGACTGCCCAACCCCGCTCCAATCATGAAAAAAATAAAACTATACTGAAAATCCACTTGACGCTCCTGTGTTTGGGGCACAGCTCGACCCGCAGGCCGATATTACAATCCGACAATTCCATGACTGTCTTTAAATCGGGGCAGATTTAATCAAAGAATGGAGATTTACTATGGGGCCGAGATGATGGCTGCTCGAAATCCTCCCCGGCCAATCAGAGGGTATATGGGGTAAAACTTAGAGTCAACTGAAAATGGTCTCCGACACCAGGTTGTACGCCGGGTGGGGTAGTGGTAACATGATGACTGCTTTCCCCTCCCTTATCACCTGACTTTTTACTCTCCGTAGTCGGATCTCCCTGGAACAAGGTAGCGTTGATTGGAGTCTCCGGTCGGCCGAGCCGATGCGCAGATGGCCGCGCCGGTCGCTCCGTCTTTGGAAAGGAGCTTTACTATGGCAGCACATACCGATCCGGTATGCGGAATGCAAGTCAACGAACAGCAGGCCGCAGGCAAATCTCAGTTTCAAGGGGAAACTTATTACTTCTGTTCGCAGAGTTGCAAGAACAAGTTCGATCAAAATCCGCAATTGTACATAGGTGGTAGCAGCAAGCAGGGCCAGGGAGGGCAGTCATCCGGCCAGTCCCGTGGGGGAGGTTCGTCGCGGTGAAGAGCCGCGTAATCCGTAGAGCCATGAGTCGGGGACCGGCCCCCGACTCATCGCCTTGAAAAACATCATGACTTGACGGCTCGCTCCTGAGTCGTGATCAGGACGACCGAGGCGACGATCACGGCCGCCGCAATCAGCACCCGCATTCCAACCGACTCGCCACCGAGCGCCCATCCCAGAATCACGGCCACCACCGGATTGACATAGGCATACGATGCCGCCTGCACCGGCGAGGCCACGCGCAAGAGCCAACTGTAGGCCGTGAACGCGACGATCGAGCCGAAGATGATCAGATAGATCAGGGCTCCGGCGGATCGCATCGAGACCGCGCTCCAGGCGAAGTCGCGCCACTCTCCGGTGAGCAGGCTCGTCAGCATCAGCAGCCCGCCGCCGCACAGCATCTGCATCCCGGACGAGAGCAGGGGAGAGGCCGGCAGCGGCGCGTGTTTCGAATAGAGCGAGCCCGCCGCCCAGGAAAAGGCCGCCCCGATCACGATCGCGGCTCCGAGGAGGTTGATTCCGGGGCCGCCCGCGCTTCCGCCCCCGATCAGGAAGTAGACGCCCGCCAGACCGATCACGAGCCCGGCCAGAATCTTACCCGAAGGACGAACCCCGCCGGGACGCAGCCAGTTCAAGATCACCACCCACGACGGTTCGATCGCGACCAGCAAGGCCGCCAGCCCCGATGGGACCATCGATTCGGCCCAGACCACTCCGCCGTTGCCGATCAGAAAGAGCGAGAACCCCGTGACCGCGGCCGCGTACCAATGTGAACGCGTGGCCGTCTCTCCGCTCTCCCCAACCTG
>DATEFT010000284.1:0-18535 GCA_035280505.1 Blastocatellia bacterium
GTTTCACAACCGCGAGAGGTAAGGCATAGCGTTGCTCGTCAAGGCTCATGACGACGTACTGGTCCGGCGTATTCATATCAAAGCTGGTGGCGGCGCTGATGAGATGCCTGGGGTCTCTCTTGAGATTTACTGAACGCCGTCCTCTGGAGCGACGTTCGCCCTGAAATGTAGTCTATGAAACTTGCAAAATTCTTGAGGAGGGAACGAGTGGAGAAGTCGATAAACCGCGAAAGACGCGAAACACGCGAAAGGTCTTTGATTCCGCGTCTTTCGCGTCTTTCGCGGTTTAGAATCCGAATTCGAAAGACCTGCTTTTCAAAGTATTCAGGCTAAACTTTGCCGCGGCGCCGCAACAAGTATCCGGATCCGACCGCGACCAGCGCCAGCGTTCCCCGGACCAACATCAGCGGGCCCAGCGATAGGTACTGCAGGATCGCCGCGGAGATGACCGGGAGCGCCAGGTTCGACACATCGACGCCGGTGGCCCCCAGACCCGAGATGCGATAGCGCCCCTTGATCTTGAAGAACGACACCTTCGGCGCGGCCGAACCCCGAATCGGAGTGAAGGCCAGGCGGCACAGTTCATCGATCGCCCGCGCCAGGCTCATCAAGAGGCCGAGCAGCGCGGTTCCGGCCACCAACGGGCCGGTCCAGAATAGAAAGGAGGTCAAGAGACCGGCCGCCGAACGAATCGCCAGGATCTTATCGGCGCCGAGACGATCGACCTGCCAGAAGAAGAAAAGACCGAAGATCAGCGGGACCACAATCTCCGCCAGAATCTTGATCAGACCGAACCCGCCCAGCGTCACCCCCACCCTGACGGCCAGGATCGTGAAGAATTCATTGGTGATCATATAGACCGGGGCGGTCAGGACCAGACCGTAGAGCGTCCTCTTCCAGGAGCTCGGTGGCCTGGTCTCGCCCGGCCCATTCATGACGACCGTCTTGTCCTTGGCTCGCTTCTTCTCTCTCGGCTTCTCCTGAATGAAGACCGCCACCAGGCTCGACGAGGCCAGCGAGAGAAAGCTGGCCAGAATGAAGACGGCCGCCAGAGCCTTCTTCAAGGGAATGGCCGCCACCACTTTCGGCAGCTCGCTGATCGGAATCTCTTTCAGCGCGATCTCGCGGGATTCGACGCGGAGGACCGGCGGGGACTGCGGGTCGTTCTCGCCGCCCGGCAGGAGGCTGCCGGCCACGGCACGATTGGCAGTCGGGATGATCGTTTCGACGTTCTGGCCGGAGCGCGTAACCTGCTCGAGCACCGCCACGTCGACCTTGACCTGCTGCGAGCCGGCCAGGAAGATCAACAGGAACGAGAGGATCAAGGCCGTTCCCGCCTCTCCGATACCGCCGGCAATCAATTTGACGGTCGTGTACCGCGAATAGACCTCGGGAATATATTTCTCATCGGTCTGGTCGGCGATCTCCTCCGCCGGCGACGGGGCTTTCGCCGAATCGGCCAGCCCCCGCAGAACGCTGATCATAAACAGCAACGGCCAGGACGCCACCGCGTAGAGCCCCATCAACAGGGTCTTGACGATGAGCGAGCCCATATAGACCCGGTGTTTGCCGTATCGGTCGGCCAGTTTGCGGGAGAAGGGCCGGGCCACCAGGGGAACCAGACTCTGGATCAAGACCAGGAGCATGACCGAGGTGAAGCTCAAGCCGAAGGCCAGCACCGCGTAGAGCGGCACGGCCGTTTTGACCAACCCGCCGGCCACCCGCGACAGCAGCGCTTCGGCCGACAACGCCAGGACGACCTGATTGAAAGGGCCGCGCCCTCTCTCCTTAACTTCGGGAACGACCGACGGCAGGGCCGCTTCGCCGACGGGCACGGCCACCTGCGGAACGACGACGACCGGAGTGTAGAGTTGCCGCCCGGTGGCCCGTGAAACCAGCTTCCCGATGACGCCGCCATGCGTGCCGGAGACGGCCAGCAACTCTTCGGCGAGTTGCAAGCTCGAAGATTGCCGCTTCTCCGGATCCTTGGCCAGCGCGCGACTGACGACGGCGGCGATCCCTTCATCGATCGCCTCGCCGCCGCGAACGAAATCGGTCAGATCCGGCACCGGCGAGTAGAGATGGCAGGTGATCAGGTCGTCGTAACTTTCCGGATTGAAAGGAGGACTTCCGGTCAGCAGTTCGAACAGAATGGCCCCGAGCGAATAGACATCCGATCGCGCGTTGAACGGTTTATTGAGCCACTGCTCCGGAGAGGTGTAGTGGGGCGCGCCCAGGACGCCGAGGGGACCGGTCAGCGACTTGCCCTGGCTGATGGCCTCATCGACTTTGGCCAGGCCGTAACCGCCGACCTTGATCAGGTCCTGCCCCTTCGCGCCGCGCTCGACATAGATCGTCTCCGGCTTCAAATCGCGCAGGACCACGCCGTTGAGATGCGCGGCGTGAACCGCGCCGCAGATCTGGTTGAAGAGATTGACGACGCGAGTCAGGCTCAGCCCGCGTTCGGTCTTCATGAGGTCGCGCAGAGTCCGGCCCGAGAGCAGGTCCTCGACGATATAGGCCGCGCCTTCGGCCGAATAGCCGAAATCGAAGACCCGGACCGAGTTCGGATGCTTGATCCGGACCGCCACCAGGGCCTGCCGGCGGAACCGTTCGAGCGCGATCTCATTATTGATCAGTTCCGGACGCAACACGCGCAACGCCACATTATCCTCGGTCGTCAGCCGCTGCGCGCGATAGAGCGTCCCCGTCGCATCCTGCGTCAGCTTCTCCGCCAGCTCATAACGACCGTCGAAGACGATTCGTCTCGGAGACTGAGAGGAGTTCTTCTGCTTGGCGTTCGCCTCCAACGGCAGGATCTCCCCGGTCTTCGCCACTCGATAGGCCGCGCCCTTCTCTTTGGCCTCTTTGGTCCCCGGCTCTCTGGCCATCGACTCCCTGGTCACCGGCTCTCTGGTCGCCGGAGAGACCGGCGGCACCGGCGGCATCGGCGGCATCGGCGGAGCGGTGGTGACCGGTTGAGGTTTCGAGATCTGGGGCGGCGGCGCGGGCGAAGTCGGTGCCGCCGGTTGAGGCTTTGAGACCTGGGGCGGCGACGAGGGCGGAGGCACCGCCGGCATCGCCGCCGGTAACGGACTGGTCTCGGTCTCGATCAAGGTCGGAGTCCCGGTCGGCTTGGTGAATCCATCATCTAATTGAAAGGTGATTCTGGTCCGTCCGATCTCGATCCGATCGCCGTTGCGCAGCGCATATTCCTGCTCACCCAGACGCTGCCGGTTGAGGTAGACCCCATTCCGACTGCCGAAATCCTTGATCAGATACTTGTTGTCCCGAAACTCGATGCCGGCATGCCGGCGGCTGATGGTCGTATCCGGAATCACAATGGTGTTGTCGGTGGATTGCCCAATGGTGACCACCGCCGGCGGCAGCAAAACCTCCCACTCCGGATAGTCCGGCTGAAAAATAATCAACCGGGCTTTGATCTGCGGCACGCTGTTGACGAGGGCCACTCCATGTCTGTCGCAAAAGACATCCTCGTTCGCAAATTCGCGCTGGCAAATTGGGCATCGCTTCACGTACAACTGCATATCAGTAGAGATTCAACCGGTCGGCTCCCTAGCGGTCAAAAAGACGGTCTCGGCCACCGACATTGTTTAATCTGGGATAAATGGCGATTAAAAAATTCCTTAACAACTCAACTTGATTCTACCGCGAAACATGGCGAAAAGAGTAATAAATTCTCAATCCTAGTTACGACCCCCAGTAGGATATCGGTTTCCGCTAAACAAATCTAACGGCACGATAACTGTTACTTAACGGTTACCCTGTTTTTCTAACGGTTATTTACGAACTGAACCGGCCTGACGCCTCCTTTCGCGCGCGATTCTCAGTAAACTCCCACTCATAGATCGCCTCACGAACGGTGAGATATATCTCACAGAGCGCCTGTGACTAACCTCGTATCGGCGGAGAGAGATCTAAAGCTAGATTACACGTGACGACGAGGAAGGATTTCAGAGTGAAGTGGCATCCAATTATCCGGTCAACCGGGTCGCTTGGAAATTACTCATTGGTAAATTCGGACTCTAGTTAAGACCCCCCTGAACGCCAAAGACAGAGAGAAGTTGACAGTATAGATACCTCCTACGTTTTACCGAAGGACCTGTGCATAGTATAGGCAAATAATTTGGTTATATTATGCACAGGTAAAAAAGACCCGCATCGAAAAGATCAGCGGCCGAGTCTGCAGCAATCCCAGGAAGATTCATTCAATCAAAGAGCCCGCGTCAGGGCCGACTTCCCAAACTGTTAAATTTGGCTGATCGTTCTCAAAGCGCGAAATACGCGAAACACGCCGAATCCGACCGATTGAGCGTGTTTCGCGTATTTTGCGTTTGGGAATGAGAACGGGCGACTCAATGCTCGAAGGAGTTGAAGGCATCCTCACGGGTGTCGTAGATCTCGAAGATCCGGTGCATGCGGACCAGTTCGAAGAGGGAGCGAACCGGCTTGGTCAAACCGAAGAGTTTGAGATCGCCGCCGGCGGCATGAAGTTGGCGAAGACAAGAGAGCAGAGCGCCGAGCCCGGAACTATCGACGAAGTTCAACCGGCTCATGTCGAAGATCAGTTTGTTGCTGCCCGTCAGCATGGGGGCCACGTTCTGTCTAAACTCTTTGGCATTGCTGGCGTCGAGGTTGTCTCCGGGCAGAACCAGAACGACCACCCCGGTCATCTTTTCCAGGTACTCTTCCATATCGTCAAACTCCTTTTTTCCTATAGCTTCTTCACCAATCCGATATAGTTTCTCCCGCGTTCGTCACGGGCGTAGGTCACGGCATCGGCACAGTGTTCGATAATATAAAGTCCGAAACCGCCGTCACGAGACCCGTCGAACGTCGGTTGGTAGGAAGGGTCGGGCGTAAAACCCTCTCCTTCGTGATAGAGACGGATCTCCAGGCTATCGCCGACCGTCTCGGCTTCCAGTTCGATCTGGCAACCGGACTGTTCGTGGTAGGCATGGCGGATGATATTGCTGGCGGCCTCGTTGACCGCCAATTCCAGAGCGCTGACGGCGTCTTGTGCGATGGGCAACTGCCGGCACACGTCACGGACGAAAGCGCGACTCTGTTCCAGATCTTTGAGGTCGCTCTCGATGCGAGCCGACCAGTAACTCGAAGTGCCCACCTCGAGGGGCTGAATTTTGACGACGATGCAGGTCAGATCGTCGGCAAAGGTCTCCGAACCGGAGAAGGCCACGACCGCGGCCCGGATGCGATCGATCAGCAACTCCGGACCGAGTTCGTAATTCGTGCGCACGCAATCGGCGAGGCGATCCTCACCGAAGAGTTCCCCCGCCGGATTGCGTGCCTCGGTCAACCCATCGGAGTAGAAGATAAAGATGTCGCCCGGATCGAACGTGACGCTCGATTGGATGTAGGTCTCTTTCTCGCTGAACCCGAGCGGCACGTTCAGCCCCTGAAGAAACTCGATCTTCCGGCGCTCGTGCCGATAGTGAATGGTTCGCGTGTGACCGCAATCGACGAAACTGACCCGGCCCAGTTCAGTATCGAAGCGCGCATGACAGAGCGTCGTGAAGCTCTCGAAATCCATGAGTTGGCCGGTGACCTCGTCGTGCACCGACCTCACGATCTGTTCCGGTTCGGGAATCAGGACGTGACGCGACGAGGCATGGAGCCGGTTCAAGGCTCGCAGAAAACTGCTCTTGGTTGCCGCTCCGAGCAAGGCGGCCGGGATGCCCTTCCCCATAACGTCTCCGATGATGACATCGACGCAGCGGTCGTTGTGATTGAGAAAATCGTAGAAATCGCCGTCGATCTGCCGCGAGGCCATGGTGAAGGCCGCCATCTGCATCCCCGCCGGGTTCTTCGGCGGTTGTCCCAACAACAGCGTCTGCTGAATCTTGGAACCGATCTCGATCTCCTGGAGCAGCCGTTCGGTCTCGATGGCCGCTTTGTGCAACTTGTCGTTCTCCACCACCATCGCCGCCTGCAGTGCCAGGACCTGCAGCAACAGGATGGCGCTCGAATCGAACTCGCCCTTCTCGTCCTCGCGCCAGACCTCCAGCGCTCCGAGGATCCCCTGCCGGGTGGCGATCGGAAAGATGGCCAGGCTGCAGGCGCGGCTCAACTCCGCATCCTCGCCGGTGGCGATCACCCAGGCCAGACCGTTGATCACGACCGCCTTGCGCGTCGCGATCACCCGGCCCACCAATCCGTCCGGGGGCATCTTGGGAGCCGACACGCTCGCATTCCGGCAGACCAGCGGCTCCAGCTTCGGGCCCTGCGCGATCCAGAGGATCGCCCGCAACGAGTCCTGGATGGCGACGGCCCGGCCGACGATCCGTTCCAGCATGGCGGTCGGCGTCTGGAGCGTGTGGAAATAGGAGCTGATCTCGTAGACCGCCTCCAGGCTCTCCCAGCTCGCGCTCAACTCTTCGAGTAACGCTTCCTCCCGCCGCTCGGTCGCCAACTGGCGCAGCGCGGCATCGATCAGCGAGGCGACGGCCTGGACCATAAACTCCCGGCCCTCCTCATAGTCGATATAGATCTGGCCCAGATTCCGGTTGTCGCAGATCGCTTCGACCCACAGCCGGCGGCGGCTCTCGTCCGCCGCGCGCGCGAGCCGCGGAGAGTTCATGACCGCGGAGGCTTCAGGTTTGACCACCCATTCCTCACCGCGCTCCGAGACCATCCCGAGGACCAAACCCATCTCCATCGCCACGACGGCGATCGATCGGCTCAACTCTCCGATCAGCTTGTGTCTCATGTCCTCGAGCTCTTTTAGATCTTCGAGCGCCACGCCGTCGATTTCAGAAATGGCATCGTTGTTGAGATCAATCATAGGCATTCCCTGAAAGATCCGGGATCTTTGGAGGTACGTTGTATTCAACCAGCTTTTTGATGAGCGTCGAGGGGGCGATCGGCCGGGTGCAATGAAAACTGGCTCCGGCCGCCAGCGCCGTCGCCGGCACCTCCTCGAAGGGCCGTGAAGTCAGAATCGCCACCGGCAGATTGGCGTAACGATCGTTCGCCCTTAGCCCCTTCAAAACTTCGAGGCCGGAGATCCCCGGCAAGACCAGATTCAGCAGGACGGCATCGGGCTCCTGTTCATTCAACGCCGCCAGCCCCTGCTCTCCATCGTAGGCGATCTTGATTTGATAACCTTCCTTCTTGAGAATGAATTCCAAGAATCGCGCAATGTGTCGCTCGTCCTCGACGATCAGAATTCTGGCCGGTCTGCTTTTCGCTGATGTCTGCTCACTCATCGCTCATTCCTCTCCGCGTCTTTGAGGCAAGTCTTGTGCCCCGAGCTTTCCGGATAAAACCCTTGGAAATCGCCATCTCCGGCGGCGGCCATCCGGAGAGAAAATACCGATTCTAGAATCCAGTCTAGAATCCAGACTGGCGCGCGGCAGGCGAAGCGCCGGACTTTTTCCGGCGCTCCGGTTTTTCAGGGGATTCACGCTCTCTCTTCCCGACTCCGGTATGAGAGAATAACGACCCGGTCGATAAAATCGGGGGATCAACCGCGAAACACGCAAAATACGCGAAGACTTCCTGAAGATGGTAAGAAGAGGGGGGAGATGGCCAAGATGGCGCTGCTCGGCTTGAGACGAAAAATACATGGGCTCAACCGCAAACTGCGGGAAGTGCGCCTGGTCGCCAAGGCGTTGAAGGAGCCCACCCACCCGATCGTGGTTCACATTGTCCCGATCCGCCGGTGTAATCTGTCGTGCAACTACTGCAGCGAATATGACACGAGCTCTCCGCCGGTCCCGATCGAGGAGATGGACCGCCGGATCGACCGGTTGGCGGCGCTGGGTACCACCGCCGTCACGATCAGCGGCGGCGAACCGCTGCTCCACCCGGACCTGGACCGGATCATTCAGCGGATCCGCAGTCACGGCATGCTGGCCACCCTGATCACCAACGGGTATCTCCTGACCGTCGATCGCATCCGGCGGTTGAATCGCGCCGGGCTCGACTACCTTCAGATCAGCATCGACAACGCGCGGCCGGACGAGGTCTCAATGAAGAGTTTGAAAGTCTTGGACCTGAAACTCCGCTATCTGGCCGAACATGCAGAGTTCAGCCTGACCGTCAACTCGGTGCTCGGCAGCTCGATCAAAAATCCCCAGGACGCGCTGCAGGTCACGCATCGCGCGCGGGAGTTGGGCAGCAGCAGCACGGTCGGGATCATTCACGATCACCACGGACAGCTCCAACCTCTGAACGAAGAACAGAAAGAGGTCTACGACCAGATCCTGGCGCTGCCCAAGAGATCGTTCTTCAATTTCTCATATTACAACCAGTTTCAGCAGAACCTCGTGCGCGGGCTGCCCAACCAGTGGCACTGCCGCGCGGGCAGCCGTTATCTCTACATCTGCGAAGACGGCCTGGTCCACTACTGCTCGCAGCAGCGCGGCCATCCTGGAATTCCCCTGGCCGACTATACGCGGGCGGATCTCGAACGAGAAAATAAGGCCGTCAAATCGTGCGCGCCTTACTGTACCGTCTCGTGCGTGCACCAGGTGGCGATGATCGATCATCTCCGTGAACAGCCGCGCGAAGCGGTGGCGAGGTTCTTTCCGCCGAAACCCGGGGACGAGGCCGGCTCGCAGTTGCCCCGCCCCATCAAAATGCTGACCTGGCTCTTCCTGCCGGCCAATCCGGAGAGCAAGCGGCGAATCTTCAGAAACGCGGCCCTCCGGATCTTGAGGGTCAAGTAGATCGATCCTCACCGCAGCGAGAAGAACGCCCAGACCAGCAGCAACGGCACGCCGGCCAGAGTCGCGAGGCGCCAATGAGCCCCGCGGCTGGCCAGATTATAGGTGAATCCGAGACCGACCAGTTTCTCGACCACAACCGCCGAATCTTCGGGATTGCTGTAGGTCAGCCCCCCATGCTGCCAATCCGGCTCATCGATCGAACGTGGCGCATTCGCCCGGGGCGAGAGCGATTCCAGCTCGCTCTTGATGCGCCATAATCGCCAGCAGAAGTAACAGATTCCGCCGATCAGGACCGCGAGGCCGGACCAGATCAGGATCATGGCGATCGCCGAAAAGATCGGCACGGCCGCCTCCCATTGTTGGCGAAGCGGCAGGAGCGCGATCCCCGCCAACTGCGAGGCCAAGGGAACCCGCAGCCAATCCATGAGCCGCACGTTGGTGTTCAGATACTGATCTTTATAGCGCAGAATCTCCGCCGTGGGCTCCGCCGGCAAGATCAGCCTGGAGTGGATGACGTCGTATTTGACCAGCAGCAGGATCGATTGCAGATAGACCGCCAGGGCCGGAATGAAGAAGGTCACGCCCAGGTTCTTGCGCACCCACCGCTCCGGCTCGCCGGCCGCGTTCCAGTGAACCGGCAACGGATCCGGCATTGAACCATAGGCGGCGATCAACAAGCCGAGCGGCGCCAGCGTCAAGATCACGATGAAAGCCTCGATCAGGCCATGGGTGTAGTCGGCCAGACGCCGGTTCTGAAGAGAGACCGCATACCGGGTGACCGGTTCGGCCACCACGTACGGCCGGACCCGGCGCGCATAACCGAGGTAGCCGAACAGAGCCGCCAGGTTGAACCCGCCGCCGATCAGGAGCGCCCCGGGCACCGAATGCCATCGCATCAAGACCAGATAGATGGCGGCCACGCTCGCAATCAACAGACCGGTCAGGGTCAGCCGGTATCTAATGGCGGCCCGGCGGACGGCGGCGCGAACCTCGTCCGGCTCCGAACTCGCGGCGGCAGCCCGCCGCCCATGAATCGACGGCCCGAGCATGAAGGCGACGAAACCGAGGAGCTCGCCGCCTAAAATCCACCAGAACAGATTCAGTGGTCTCATCACAACACCTTCTATCCTTGAAGAGTCTGTTGCAGTTCTTCACCGCAAATCTTCTTGATCTCTTTCCGTGAGAGCCCCGCCAGCACCAACCCGGTCAAGGCGACCCGCAATGAACGGCGTAAATCTTGAATCGATTGCGACTGCGAGGTCCGGGACGTCACGACGGCCCCGGATCCGTGGCGAATGCTGATCAATCCCTCCTCCTGCAACTCCCGATACGCGATCGCCACGGTGTTGAGGTTGACGCCCGTATCGGTCGCCAGTTGCCGCACCGAGGGCAACATCGCCCCGGGCACCAACTCGCCCTTCACAATCAACATCTTGATCTCATCGGCAATCTGCCGATAAATAGGTAGCTTATGATTCGTGTCGATTCGAATGAACATATCCGGCCAACTCACTGTATAGTGTAAGCATACAGTAGACAATTAACCCTGTCAAACCGGAGATCTAGAGAAAGTAGACGGCGAGGGCGAGGAGGATGCCGAGCACGACGTCCGCCAGGTAGTGGTAGCGTCCCAGGACCGCGCCTCCGGCAATGCTCAGCGCCAGCAGGGCGAAAGCCGCTCCCGCCGCCGGCACCCACCAGAGCAGCGCCAGGGCCGCGGCAGAGGTGGAGGCGACATGGGCGCTGGGAAAGGTATTGACCTGGATGCTGGCGTGTTTGAGGATCTTGAGGTTCAGCAGTCTCAGGCGGTAACGGGGGCCCAGATGTTCGGTGTCGGACAAGAGCAGACGCGGCGGCAACATCTGAATGAACGGCAGCGGAAGGTAACAGAGATAGGTCGAGGCCTGAACCACCGTCCAGTAGCCGTCGACATGATCCGGCTCTCCGGCCAGGTAGAGCACGCCGATGCCGAACGGCACCAGGGGATAACAGAGCAGATAAGATAGTTCGAGATAACGCGCCAACCAGGCCCGGATTCCCGGTCTCGTCGTCGATCGCAGGATCTGACCGATCGAGATCTGGTCCAGTTTCAGCAACCGCTTTTGCGCCCATTCGTTGGGCGTGACCGAAAACCGCCCCGCCTGCCAGTAGACCAGCAGCATGAGCGGAGCTGGCAGCAGATCACGCATGACCGTGGCCGGAAAGAATGGCGCTCCGTTCGAGTAGAAGGCCATGGCCAGCGTGAGGCCGATTCCGATCGCGCCGAAACCGGCGACCTCCAGGCGTCGTTTGATCGCCATCGGCCGGAGCCAGGCGAGAATCAAGAAGAGAGCCAAAAAGAATAGATTGATCCACTCGGAAACTCTGAGTGAAGAGAAAACGGCGTCGATCATACTTCTCTACCGGGATCGCTCCCACGCGGATCCCGATAGAGTCTATACCGAAAACAATCCGAAGAAAATACGGGCGACCGAAGGCTCAGAATTTGATCCGCGCCGCGAACTGGATCTGCCGCGGGTCCTCGGTGCTGGTGATCACGCCGAACCGGTCCGCTCCGAACGCCGTCCCGGGCATCTGAAAATTCGCGCGATTGAAGAGATTGAAAGCTTCGGCGCGGATTTGCAGATTGACCCGTTCCGTAAACTTGAAGTCGCGCTGCAGCGAGAGATTGGCGGTGAAGTAACCCGGCCCCCGCAGGTTCGGCAGCGTGCGCGGCGCGTTGCCGACCGTATACGGATTGGGCTGCCGGAAGGCGGCGGTGTTGAAATAGCGCAGGAGGCGCTCGCCCTTCGAGCCGGTCTCCGCCTGAACGTCGGCCACGATGTTCGGCCGCAGGCTGTTGAAGGCCAGGCCCTGCAAGGCCGCGTTGGTCGCGCCGATCGAGATCGGGAATCCGCTCTGCGCCTGGGCGATGGCGTTGACCGAAAAGCCGCCGAGGATTCTGGACAGTCGCCCTTGATGGATGAACCGGCGCTCCCGCCCGAACGGCAGTTGCCAGGTGACGTCGCCGATAAAACGATGGGTGACGTCGAAGTTCGAGAGCGATTTATCGGCGCGGCGATTGTGATAGTCCTGATAGTACTGAATCTGGATCGTCTGGTTGTTCAGCGACATCGAAGTCAGATCGTCGATCGATTTCGAGAAGGAGTAGGCGGCGCTGAAGATCAACCCGCTGCTGACCCGCCGCGCGGCCGTGAACTGAAACGAGTGGTAACTCGAATGCGATTCATTCTCGGTGTAGGAGACGACCCGGCCGAATTGCGGATAGGGCCGCAGCAGTTGCGCCACGGTCACCGTCGGGCCGCCCAGAAACGAGGTCGCGGGCGGACGCTGATCGGCCGGCAGCGACAGAAACGGATTGGCGACGGTCAGATTGCCGGCCAGCGTGGCGGTGCCGTTCGCCGCCACCGCCGGCAGGGCGGCGAGGGCCCGAGCCTCGGGCGAGAGCTGGTTGATGTCGGTCGCGCCGCTGCGCAGCCCGATCCCGCTGCTGCCGGCATAGGCGGCCTCGATGGTGATGCCTCCCGGCAGCTCACGCTGAATGTTCAGATTCCACTGCCCGATCATGGGCGGCCGAATGTCGCGCATCCGCACCGGGATCGACTGCTGGCCGAAACCGGTCAGCGGACCGAGATAGGCGTTGGCCGGTTGCACGATGCCCGTGGGAAACGGATTGCTGAGATTCGTCCCGGGCGTCGGGGTGACGCCGTTGTTGAGAGTCGCGATGAACCCGGTCTCCGTCAGGTCGGCCATCGCGGCCGTCACGTTGTTGAACCCGCCGCCGCCCAGCGGCGCATAGAAGATCGAGCCGCCGGCGCGGATCACCGTCTTCTCGTTCAGTTTGAAGGCCAGCCCCAGGCGCGGCCCGAAGTTGTTGTAGTCGCGGTCGTAATTTTCGCGCTCCGTGACCCCGCCGCGTCCGACCGGCTTGACGATCCCTCGCAGCGGAATCGACCGGGAGCCCAGGCCCGTGACGGCGGGAAAGGCCACGGTCACCTGATCGACCGGAAACGACACCTGCGGATCGAAGTTCGAGAGCCGGTTGAAACGCTCGGTGTTGCCGGTCTCCAGATCCCAACGCAGCCCCAGATTGAGCGTGAGACGACTGTTGAACTTCCAATCGTCCTGCACGAAGAGCGCCAAATACTTGCTCTCGAGCGCCGGTTGCGGCGCGATGGCCAGGCGGCCCGAGGCCGGGTTGCCGAGCAGCAGCGAGGCGATGGAGTCGCCGGTCTGCGGCGTCGCTTCGGCCGCGGCGGTGCGCTGCGTGAAGCCGCGTGAGAAGTTGAAGTTGCCGGCCGGATCATCGGGGCGATAGTTGTATTTGCGGTAGAGGCGTTCGCTCGCGCCCAGCTTGATCGAATGCCGGCTCCGCAGCAGGCTCAGGTCCTGGTTGAGCGCGTAGACGTCCTGGTTGTTGTGATAGAAACCGAAATTGCGCGGCGGCCCGAGCGATTCATAACCGTTCGGGTTGAACGTGGGAAAGACCCCCGTGTCGGCCGACGCCGCGGCGACGTAGGCCGGCAGCCCCAACGACGTGACGTCGAAGCCGCGGGAGAAATGGGTCGCGTCGTTGTTGAAACGCGTGAACCCCGCGTTGAGATGCAAGACCACCTTCGGCGAGAGGGTGTTGACGTAATTGGCCACCCAGGTCCCGGGCACGGAGGTCTGCAGCGGATTCTGAATCGGCGAGGCGAGGCTGGCCGGGAACGGCCCCGAACTGGTCAGCACGTTGTGATCCTTGATCACGCGCCCGAAGATCTGCTGCGAGGCCGAGAGGTTGTAATCGACCCGCGCCGTGATCTGATAATTGTCGGTAGTCGACACGACGTTCGCGGCATAGTTGCTGCTGAAGCCCAATCCGCTGGAGTTCGGCACGCCGGGCGCATTCGGCAGCGGGTAGTAGGCCACGGCATTGCGGCCGACCGGATTGATGAGATTGCCCGGGATGACGTTCCCGGCGAAGGCGCGGCGAGACCCGGCGCCCGGCTGGCCCGCCGGAACGACCGGGCCCGGCTCATAGATCTGGCCGACGCGGGCGGGAATCAGATTGCCGTTCGTGTCGATCACCGTGATGCCCGGAATCGTGGCGCCGAGCAATTCGGAGAAATCCCCGCCGCGCATCCTGACGGTCGGCACGGTCGAGAGTTGCTGGCGGCTCTGTGAAACGCGCAGCGCCTCATAGTTGAAGAAGAAGAAGAGTTTGTCGCTGCGCCGCAGGCTCCGGCCGCTCTCGCCGAAGTTGGGCAGGTAGACGGGACCGCCCAGGTTGCCGCCGAACTGATTGAACCGCAGCTTCTCCTTGACGCCGTTCGGATTGGCATTGACGAAGAAGCTGCGGGCATCCAGCGCGTCGTTGCGCAGATACTCGAAGAGTCCTCCGTGAAATTCGCTGGAGCCGGAACGGGTCGAGAAATTGAGCGCGCCGCCGCCCGTGCGGCCGTACTCGGCCGGGAAGGAGTTGGTCACGATCTGAAATTCCTGAACGGCATCGGGCGAGGGCCGCAGCGAGATCCGGTTGTCGCCCTTGTTGGCGAGCGGAATGCCGTCCACGAAGGCTTCGGTGTTGAGAGTCCGGCCGCCGTTGATCGAAATTTCGCCCGCGGCCGTCAGGTCCGGATTGGCGCCGCGCGAGCCCGGCGCGGTGGCGACTCCGACTTCGAGTTGAGCCAGTTGAAAGACGTTGCGGCCGTTGAGGGGCAGCGCATCGACCCGCACGCGTCCGACGAGTCCGCCGAGCGTGGCGGTGGAGGTGTCGAGCCCGGCGGGCTCGGTGGCCACGATGGTGACCGTCTCCTGGACATCGCCCGGAGAGAGCGTGAGATCCAGTTCAGCCGACTGGCCGACTTCGAGTTGCAGCCGCGGCTGCCGCCGGGTCTTGAAACCGGCGGCCTGCGCCTCCACGGCATAGAACCCCGGATCGATCAGGGTAAAGGTATACTGCCCGCCGGAGTCCGTCGTGAAGGTCTTCTTGAAACCGGTGGCGTTGTTGATCAGGTGAATGGTGGCGCCGGGCAGCGGGTTGCCGCTGCCGTCACGGACGACGCCCTTGAGGGTGGCGGTCGCCGTCTGCGCCAGGACCGCGCTCGATGCCAGAATCAGAATCGTCAGCGAGGCGACGATTCCGGAAAAATAGGACCTCTGCATAATGTGCCTCCCATGGCTAATCTTTTCCGAGCAATGGATCCGACAGACCGGCGGCGGGTCCGGGTCGCCCCCTCGATTCCGCCGACTGTCCTGAAACGATGAGACCCGCTATCGGCGGGCCTGATAGCGGGTCTCTCATTGACTGAAGCTTTCATCAGTCCCTCATCCCATCAGATCAGTCCCCCCATCCCAGGCGCCGACACCAGGACACAAACATGGACAACAACAACAACCGAGCGACGGCTGAGAGATGAAAAGCGCCTTCGACGCAAATTTTGAAGATATTTTTCGAGCCATTCAGTTTTTCTTTAACCGCGGAACACGCGACTCGCGTATTTCGCGGTTCATCTATCTGTCAATAAATGATCAATCTTCTTTCGAGTGTTTTCTGGAATACTCCATGACGATCAGCAGAGTGAACGAGATGGCGGCCAGCGCCAGGGCCATGGTATTGGCGCCGACTTCGTTGCGATCGTCGAGCGCGCGATAGATGTAGAGCGTCGAGGTCTCGGTCGAGAGCGTGACGCCCCCGCCGACCACCAGGACCGCGCCGAATTCGCCGATCGCCCGGGCGAAGGTCAGCAGCACCCCGTAGAGCAATCCCCAGCGGATGTTCGGCAGCGTGATGTGCCAGAAGGTCTGCCAATGACCGGCGCCCATCGTGTAGGCCACGTTCTCCTGGTCTTCGCTCAGGTGGCGCAGCACCGGCGTCACCTCGCGCACGACAAACGGCAACGAGACGAAGATCGTGGCCATCAGCATCCCCGGCAGCGCGAAGACCACCCGGATGTTGAGCGGATCGATGACCGAGGTCAGCCAGCCGTTCCGGCCGAAGAGCAGAATCAGCATGAAACCGGCGATCACCGGCGAGACGGCGAAGGGCAGATCGATCAGGCCATTGATGATCCGCCGGCCTTTAAAATTGTCGCGCGCCAGAACCAGCGCGATGCAGACGCCGAAGACCGTATTGATCAGGGTCGCGGCGGTCGCCAGCAGCAAGGTCAGACTGAGCGCGCTGAGCGCCTCGCGCGAAGTGAGCGCCTTGAACATGGCGACCAACCCGGACGACAGCGCGCCCGAAGCGATCGCCAGCAACGGCCCCAACAGCAGGAAGCCCATGTAGATGATCACGATTGCGATCAGGATCCATTCGACGCCCCGGGGCCGTTCGACCCGCGAATGCGGCCGGTGGACCGTTCCAGGTTTGAGATCGGTCTCAGCTTGTGCCATGGCCCCCCCGTCGTTCCTGCAGCCAATCGACCAGCAACATCAAGGTGAATGAGAGCGCCAGCAGCACGATCGACATGGCGCTCGCACCTCGCTGGTTCTGCGATTCGATCTGTCCATAGAGATGGACCGGCGCCGTCAGCGTCAGGCGCGGGATGTTGCCCGCAACCACGACGATGGAGCCGAATTCGCCGAGCGCCCGGGCGAAGCTCAACAGCGCTCCGGTCAGGATCGCGGGAGTCAGCGCCGGAAGAATGATCTCCAGAAAGGTCCGCCATTTCGACGCGCCCAGCGTCCAGGCGGCCTCTTCCTGTGCCTGATCGATCTCCATCAGCACCGGCTGAACGGTCCGGATCACGAACGGATAGGTCACAAAGAGCAGGGCCAGCACGATCCCCGGCCGGGCGAAGATCACCTGAATCCCGTAGGACTCCAGGAATCGGCCCATGACCTGCTGCGGCCCGTAGAGCACGACCAGCATGACGCCGGTGACCAGCGTCGGAATCGCGAACGGCAGGTCGATCAGACTGTTGAGAATCCGACTGCCGAAGAATCGATAGCGCACCAGCACGTAGGCCGTCAGCGTGCCCATGACCACGTTGATCACCGTCATGACGACGGCCGTCCCCAGGGTCAGCTTCAAGGCCGCGAAGGCGATCGGATTGGTGATCTCGCGCCAGACCATCCCCGGCCCATCCCGCAACCCATGCTCCAACAGGGCCGTGATCGGCACGATGATCGTGACCCCGAGATAGGCCAGAGCCAGGGCCCGCAGTCCGTATCGACCCCAGGGGCGAGGGGCGGATAAGGAGGCGGCCGCGCTGCGCTCAATTCCCGATTGCGTCATATTCATGGTGATGAGTGCAGTTGCTCAAATGTCCGGGTATACGCACCGGCCGGACCGAAGAGGTCGGTTCCGACGCGTTTCCACCCTCCCATAAAATCGATCTTCCAGAGATCCTGGACTGCGGGAAACTGCGCCGAGATCTGCTGTTCGCCGGAGATCTCCGGTTCGACGGGCCGCAATCCATACTTCGCATAGGCGCGCTGCGCCTCCGGAGTGAAGAGAAAGTCGATGAAGGCCTCGGCGACTTCGCGCACCCCGTGCTTATCGACGTAGGTATCGACCAGGGCGACGGGGTTTTCGATGAGCACCGTCGAGCGCGGAACCACATAGTCGTATTGCCGCCCCGCCTGCCGGGCGACCAGAACTTCGTTCTCGTAAGTGATGGCCACGTGGCCCACCCCTTTCTCGAAGTTGGTGATCGATTCCCGCGCGCCCTTATCCATGATCGAGACGTTGGCCAGCAGGCGTCCGAGAAACTGCCGGGCCGTCTCGGGATCGTCCTTGGCGACATCGGTAAACCCGCGGAGGGCCGCGCCGTAGATGGCGACGACATTCCACTGGGCGCCGCCCGAAGTCTTCGGGTCGGGCATCAGAATCTTCAATCCGGGCCGCGTCAAATCCGGCCAGTCGTGGATGCCGGCCGGGTTCCCGGACCGCACGGCGATCACCGCAATCGAAGTCGAGACGATGCCGCGATGCTTCTTCGACTTCCAATCGTGTTGAATCAGGCCCGACCGCGCGATCCGATCGATGTCGCCTTCCAGCGAGAGCGCCGCGATATCGGCCTCGAATCCGCTGATGATGGCCCGCGACTGCGCGCCGCTGGCCTGATACGACTCCTGGAAATCCACCTCCCGCCCGGTCTTCGCCCGCCAGTACTGCTGAAAGGCCGGAATAATGGCCCGGTTGTAGGCCTCACGCGGCGTGGTGTAGCCGCCCAGGGTCAACGTCACCTTGCCGCTGCCGGCCGCACCGTGACACGCAGTCAGGATCGGCAGACAGAGCCAGACGAGAATCCGGATCAATCTGGTTTTCGAGGCTACTGTTGCTCCGTGTGCCACACTCTCATTCCCCCGACTCTCGGCGCCGACAGTTCCCGGCGCCTCATCGATCTGGACTCGATCGCCACAAACTCCTAGCGTTCGGATGGAAATTACCGGTAACATCCGTGACCTGAAGTGGAACCCGGTGATGATGGGGAGTTCAGTGACGGTTGGACGACGATTTTAGGCTAACCAACCTCTGTTGGTCAGCCTGGGTACACAGATCTGCAATGGTGGTCTGATCCAGCACCCCGACCAGGGCGGCACGCGCTCTGGCCCAGAGGGTTTTGAGGCCGCAGGCGCTCTCGAACTCACAAGCCTCGTAGTCGTAGGAGCTGACACATCCCATCGGCGCCAGCCTGCCATCGAGGAATCTGATGACTTCACCGGCCGTGATCAAGGTCGCAGATCGCGACAGGCGATAACCACCGCCCACCCCGACCTGACTGACGACTAAACCGGCTTCTTTAAGGGATTTGAGAATCTGTTCGAGATATTTGACGGGAACGCTCCACCGCTCGGCGATCTCGCGAGCCGGGATCGCCTCGCGCTCACTATTG
>DATEFT010000285.1:0-9254 GCA_035280505.1 Blastocatellia bacterium
CATCCCGATCGGGATCCCGGCCGGGTTAACGAAAGGCGTGAGCGGGCGGGTAACGGCCGGCGCCGTATTTTGGATCGGCAGAGAACGGAGGCCCGTGTATCGCGGATCGTTCAACAAGGAAGCCCGCGCATCGCCGTTGCCGAACCCGGTGATCCGGGTATTGTCGAAGAGATACGAGATCTGATCCTGAATGAACGTGAGCGCGCCGGCGACGCGATCGTAGACGACGGATCCGCCGATGCGGATCGAGCTCTTTCGATCGCCGAAGACTCGGCCCGCGAGCCCGCTCGTGAATGAAGGATTCCAGACCAGGCCCAGTCTCGGTGCGAAGTTGTTCAGATCCGTCCGGTAGTAGGAGCGGTCGTGATTGGCCTGACCGATCAGGTCATAGCGCAGGAGCGGTTCGGAGGCCGCGCCGCCGATTCCGGCCGCCGCATTTCGCCGCCGCCGATCGAACAGGTCACGAAGATCGACCTCCGCGCCGGTCTGGAATCCGTCGGCTTCGTGAGGCGCCGGATAGGAGTGCCAGCGCACGCCATAGGTGATCGAGAGGTCTGGTCGCGGCCTCCAGTTGTCCTGCGCGTAGACCTCGAATTCGCGGTAGCGAAAATCGCGCTGCCTTCCCGTTCCGAGCGCGAGGGGCCGACCGGCCGGGTCGTAGTTAAAATTGGTTCGGATCTGCGCATACCGCCCCAGCAGAAAAGCGAACGCCGCGTCGTAATTGCCGACGCGGGTCGAATCGAGGCCCAGGTCGGCCGGCCGCAAGGTCGGATTGAGCGCCGCTGTGGAGCCGCCCAGACCGAGCGCGACGAAGTTGAAATCATTGACGAGGGTAGATCTCGAACGGATCGGTTTGAATGAACCGCCAATCGACAAGTTGTGCGATCCTCTGCTCCACATGAGATCGTCGCGAATCACCGGCACGGGGATCTGACGGGCCTGTGAACTGATGCTCGCGAACGGCGCCGCGATTCCCAGACCGCTGAAGGTTCCACCCGTGGTCACGGCCGGATTACCGAAACTGTTCGGGAATGCGGGGGCGAACGTGACCGGAGACGCCACTCCGGCCCGCGCCACTCCGGCGGTCGCCTGATTGACGAGCGATTCACCGATCACCCAATTATGCCCGACGACCAGGGCCCGGTCCCTGATGAGGAGCTGCCCGGTCTCTGGATCTCCAGGAAACTGTTGAGCGACCGTGTTGAGCGTATCGGTGTTCGACTCGCGGGCCAGACTGAGCCGGCTGAAGACCTTCTGTCCGCGGTTGAGCTCCCAGTCAAGACGCGTGGTGTAAGTGTTGCCGGCGCGATGCGAGGGCGCATTGAACCGGAAGCCGCCAGTGTTGATCCCATTACCGGCGGTCGGATCATTGGCCTGCGGATAACGGTTGTTGAGCAGGCTCAGCAGTGCCCGATTGGCCCCGATCCCTCTCGGATCGAGCGCCCCGACCTGCGCCGCCGTCAGCCGCGAGATACATTCCGGCCGCGTCTCGAGCCGGGCGTTGATCGGACACCCGGACCGGTTGTTGAGGTAGGCCAATTCTCCGCTCCGGAAATGATTGAGCGGCACAATGCGCAGATAAGAGATCCCCTGGGCCTCGCGCAACCCTTCGTAATCGAAGAAGAAGAAGAGCCGCCGCTTGTTGCTGAAGTGAGCGGGGCCTCCTTCGCCAAAGCGCGGGAGGTACAGCGGCCCGCCGAGGCTCCCGCCGAACTGATTGCGGGTCAACCGGGGCCGCTCCAGACCCGACTTATTGTTGAAGAACCCGTTGGCCGCCGTCGCCGCCGTGCGGTTATATTCGCGCAGCGACCCATGAAATCGGCTGGTCCCGCTCCTGGTCACGATGAACGTCTGGCCGCCGCTGCCGCGACCTTCGGAGGCATCCGGATTGACCGACACGGTCCGGAATTCCTGAACGGCATCGAGCGCCGCCTGGCCGACCGTGAGAAATGCCTGGTTGGTCAACTGGTCACTGGCATCGAGTCCATCGACGAAGACGCTTCCCTGGTCGGCGCGCGAGCCGGTGACGGAGCCGACCCGATTGACGGTTGCGGTTCCCAGGTTCTGTCCGACGACACCTGGCTGCAGGCCCATGAGCCCCGCCGAGGATTGGCGGTTTTGAATCGGCAGGCTGCTCAACTGGCGAGCATCAATCCGATTACCGATTGAAACACTGATTGTGTTGAGCGTGGCATCACCCGGGATCCGAATCCATATTTTTTCTTCGGTCAGAAGTCCGCTCGGCATCCGCACGTGATAGGTCTCGGGCGCCCCCACTCCGATCGAGATCTTGGCCGTCATCGTGACGAAACCCGAGGCCGAAAAGGTAAGAATGTAATCAGTTCCAGGCCGGGCCCCGGCCAACAGATAGGCGCCCTGTTGGTTGGTCCAGGTCGCCTGTTCGATCGAGGTTCCGGGACGGGTCAGTAGCACCTTCACGCCGGGGATCGCCTCGCCGCTCTCAGTGGTTACGATTCCAGTCACCGTGGACCGATATTGGCCGAAGACGACCAGTGGAGATAACAGCAGGACCCAGATCCCGGCCCGCAATCGTCTTCTGGCTCTCGCGGTTCGATTTGCTTTAAGGCAAGGACGCCTCCTCGCGCCGCCCACTGGCTGAGTGGCACCTCTGGCGATATTCATGAGTAACTACCTTTTACCTATTAATTTCAGTCTGGATCATTGTCGGGGGCTATCATGGTATATAGTAGCGCCGGGTGTTATTTTTAGTGATAACTTACTTTTAGTTAAGTGTCTTCCTCTACTGGGTAGTAGATGCCAGGTAACTTCGATAGCTTGAACCTCGGAATCACAAACGTTCATGATCTTAAAAGATGGCATTCCCGGGGCAGCTATTTCAAAAATCAGCAAGGGGTGCAATTTTTCTGTAACCCCAGTTTAAAACTATCGGCTTGGCCATCGCCCCCGCTCGGCCTTCCCCTGCAGCCTTCCGCAAATTGAGGAATATTGTATGCTTCGACCAAGATCTGACCGCAATTTGGGATCCCGCTCCCTTTTCGGGTCAACCATGATCTCTGTTCTGTTATTGGTTGCCGCCGGTGATCGGTTGCCGTTCCGGACGTCCGCCGCGTCTCAAACGGCAACTCCGGATCGGCCGGAACTCATTGAGGTGAATCGAGCGATCGAACGCAGAATTGTGAGTGAAGAGGTGCAACAGTTCCTGATCAACCTCGAAGCGGGCCAGTATGTCAGGGTGGAGGTCGACCAGGAGACGGCGAATGTGAATCTGGCACTGCAGGATCCTGACGGAAAGCTAGAGGCGATCGCGGTCAGGGATCCCCGGGGACCGTTGAAAGAGATTCTCGAGACGGTGATCGAGAAGAGCGGCTCGCACCTGTTGAGCGTGCGTTCAAAGGAGGAGGCGGCGACCGGGGCCCAACCGTATCGGATCGTCCTGGCCGAGGTTCGGGCGGCGGCGACCGGGGAGCGAGAGCGCGCGCGGGCCGAGAAGCTGCAACGGCAGTCTTTCGATCTGCGGCGCGACGGAAAGTTCGAGGAGGCCCTGCAGGCTGCCGCGCAGGCTCTGGATCTGAGGCGAAAGTATCTCGGCCCGGAACGGTTCGACACGGCGGAATCCCTCAATCAATTGGGTAATCTCTATGCGGAACGCGGCGAGTATGTGGAGGCCGAGCGGATGCTCAAGTCGGCTCTCACCATTCGCGAAAAGACTCGTTCCAATCGCCATCCGGCTTTTATCAGCACCTTGAGTAACCTGGGGGTCTTCTATCTGGATGTGGGGGCCTACCACCTGGCGGAGCGAAACTTGCGGGACGCCCTGGCGCGTCAAGAGGAGATTTCGGGGCCCGACAGCCTGAGCCTCCCTCCGCTTCTCAACAACCTGGCCGAAGTCTATCGCCGTAAACCCGATTACCCCGCGGCCGAATCTCATTTTCGCCGGGCCATCAAGATTCTCGAGAACACCAGGCATATTAATCCCAAGAGCCCGGACGTGGGACGGATGTACAGTAACCTGGGGCAGATGTTCCTGGACAAGCGGGACTATGTACAAGCCGAAGCCGCTCTCAAGAGAGCGCAGGAGATCTTCAATCAAAAGGTGGGTCCTCTGCACCCCAGCCGCGGAATTCTGCTCAACCATCTGGCGACAGCCTCCTTCTTCAAGGGCGATTACGAGGAGGCCGAGAAAATCTTGCAGCAGGCGCTGAAGATCTATGAACAATCACTCGACCGTGGTCACCCCAGAGTCGCCGAAGCGCTCAATAATCTGGTGGCCGTCTATAGAGCGAGCGGGAGGATCGATCAGGCGATCGAGGCGCAGCAGCGGTCGGTGCAGATCGGAGAGACCTACCTGCGGAGGAACCTGAGTTTCGGTTCGGAGAGCCGGAAACTCAGTTTTCTGAAACTATTTGCCGGAGAGACGAATAACGTGATCTCGTTGCATGCCCAGTACGCGCCTGAAGACCCACGGGCGCGACGGCTGGCCTTCACGACTCAGCTTCAACGGAAAGGACGGATCCTGGATGAGATGCACCTGACCCTCGGCTTGTTGCGGCGCGAGGCGGGCCCGGAGGGAGAGCAGCTCATCGAACGACTCAGGACCGTTCAGCAGCGACGATCGGAGTTGGTCACGAAAGAGATCCCGGCCGACGGCCGCCTCGATCCTCTGGCGCTGACCGCTCAACTCGATGCCGAGTACGAGGAGCTGCTGACCGCCATCAGCGCTCGCAGCGCCCTCTTCCGCGCCCAAACTCAGCCGGTCACGATCGAGGCGATCCAGCATGAGCTGCCCCGAGGTTCGGCGCTGGTCGAATTTGTGCGGTACTTCCCGGTCGAGGCTCGGACTCGAAACCGGTTGGCCCCGCGTTATCTGGCCTACGTGCTTCGGACCGACGGGGACCTGAAACACGTTGACCTGGGCGAGGCCGCGAAGATCGATCGAGCGATTACGGAGTTGAGGCACTCGCTGCATGGTGACCACAGCGGGCACCATCGAGCCGGCGCGCGAGCCGTATACGGGATGGTCATGCAACCCGTGCGAAAATTGCTCGGCTCCGCGACGATGGTCCTGGTCTCGCCTGAAGGCCAACTCAATCTCCTCCCCTTTGCGGCGCTGATCGACGAGACGGATCATTACCTGATTCACAAATATCTATTCGTCTATCTGACGAGCGGCCGCGACCTCCTGCGCCCCGAATCAAGCGGCCCGGGTAAGCAGCAGGCTCAGATCTTCGCCGTTTCCAGCTTTAACGAAACGGCCTCCAATCCGCCGACCGACTCATCGAGTGTCGGGGCGACCAGTGGCCCCGGTGACGATCAACGAAACAATCGGACCAGCTCCGGCCTCCAGACTAATCGGACCTTCGAGGCGCTGCCGTCCGCGAAGGCCGAAGGGCAGGCCATCAAGAGTCTGGTCCCCAACTCCGTGCTGTGGGTCGACCAGCAGGCCACCGAGACCGCCATCAAGGAGCTTCATCGCCCGCGCCTTTTACACATCGTGACGCATGGCTTCTTCCTGGACGATGAGGCCACCGGGGGCCCGGACGGCGGAGCCCAAACGACTTTCTCGGTCGGAAACGGGTGGGAGAATCCGTTGTTGCGTTCCGGGATTGCGTTGGCCGGCGCCAATCAGCGGCGCAGCGGACGGGACGACGGAATTCTGACGGCTTATGAAGTGGCGGCG
The DNA here is from genome assembly GCA_035280505.1 of Blastocatellia bacterium. Taxonomy (GTDB): domain Bacteria; phylum Acidobacteriota; class Blastocatellia; order RBC074; family RBC074; genus JAKEHZ01. The sequence continues at coordinate 5,660 of DATEFT010000285.1, forward strand.
ATCGACCTGTGGGGCACCGAACTGGTGGTGTTATCGGCGTGCGTTACCGGGCGCGGCGAAATCCAGAACGGCGAGGGGGTCTACGGATTGCGCCGGGCTCTGGTCCTGGCCGGCGCCGAGGCCCAATTGATGAGTCTGTGGGATATTCCGGACCGCTCTACCGCCGACTTCATGGCGGAATATTACCAGCGGCTGCTGGCCGGAGAAGGGCGGGCGGAAGCTGTCCGCCGGGTACAACTACAGATGTTGGACAGCCGGGAGTACAAGCTGCCCCGATTCTGGGCCGCTTTTATCCCGATCGGTCGATGGACCCGTGGCAACTTCCGCTGAAGAAGGAGCCACCAGGGCTCGGGCCGATCTCAGCTCGACTTTGGCCATTTAGGCCGCATAACTCATTTCCGGTCGATTATTCGACCGGTGCTGGCGCGGATTCCGAACTATCAGTCGCCTGACCGATCCTGGCGCTGAAGTTGAACCAGCCCACCCGCAAGAATAAATCCGGCGCCGGCGATCGTCCCGGCGCCCGGAATTTCACCGAATGCCAGATAACCGACCAGGGCGGCGCCGATCAGTTCCACATAGACGAGCGGAGCAAGCGTCGAGGCCTCGGCAAAGCGGAAAGCGACGATCGAAAGCAGATGCCCGGTGGCCGAAAACAGACCCATCCCGACAAAGAAGAGCAGGTCGCTCCAGGCCGGTGGGGACCAGGAGGCCACGGCCTGCGGCGTCAGAAGCACCATCCCCACGGCACACTGAAACGCCAAGGTCTTGACCGGATCGCTATTGCGCGCAGCCTGCCGAGTGGCGATTAAATAAAAGGCGAAGCAGACTCCGGAGCCTAAAGCCAACAGAAGCCCCGGATTCATCGAACTGCCGGGCCGCAGGATGATCAAAGCCCCTAGAAATCCCAGAACCAAACTCAGAGCTTTCCGGGAGGTCAGCCGCTCCTTGAGCACGGCGACGGAGAGCACCACGGCGATGATCGGTCCGACCAGAAAGGTGCTGACCGCCGTCGCCAGCGGAATGCGCGCCACGGAGAGGAAGTAGAGCGTCATCGCTGAGACCAGAAACACGGTTCTGGAGACATGCGAAGCCCGCCGCTCCGCCGGGAAGAGGTGCGGCCCGTGGATGGCCGCCGCAATCGGCAGCACGATCAGGGAAGCGGCCGCATATCTCGCCCAACCGAGGAAGAGCGGAGAATATTTGACGCTCAGATATTTGGCCAATCCATCCACCAGAGGGATGGAGAGCATGGCGACGGTCATCAGGATGACCCCTTGCGCCAGGCGCGAAGAATTAACCGAATTTATTGATGCCATAATTGTATTCCGTAACTCTTTATACCATGTGAAGAGAGGCGGTCGGGAGTTAGGAATAGATTCGCAACAGAATCGTTTTTTCGGTCTCATTGCCGCAACCTCCGCCGCAGCCAGTCGGATAAGGCGGCGACATGAGGTCGGCGTAACAATGTGATGTGAGTACCGGGCTCTGCCAGACCGTTAAATTGCGGGTCCAACGGCTCCATCCGCCGATCACACTTTCAAAACTCTTCTCGTTGGCTTGAGAGTCTTTCTTTGGGTCTGGCATTAACACCAGCCCTACGGGATCCAGATAGACAGTTGTGGGGCGGTAAGGTGTGCGCAAAGCGGTCTCGAAAGCGCGCACCATATGGCGTCGGATCTGATCAAGCAGCTCGCGATCGAACTTCGAAGGCCTCCCCCGATTGGTAGCGGTCGCCGGATAGGTCTCGAGATGGCGAACGGCGAGCAGTAATTTTCGGAGCTTCCGATCCGGAAGATTCGAGAGGGCAGGAAAGTGGTCTTTGAGTTCGCCCAAAACTCCGCGCACTACGGATAGGTTGGCCAAAGAATCGGACTGCCGCTGTCGCCGACGCATCAAAAAGTCTCCTGCATAGATACAAATTCAGCATTCCACGGCTCTCTTTTTTCCTCTGACAAATCTCACTATTTAGAGGCGTTACAATGAAACGTGAGATGCAGGACCTCTTCAGGTCCATCCGCGACCCGCTGCTCAACCAGGCCAGGGCGCGGAACGAGGAGTTCCAGAATTTCCTGATGCGGTATGCACTCGAACGATGGTTGTACCGTTTGAGCCTGACCAAACACCGTGAGCAGTTCGTGTTAATGCTCTTTGCCATCTGGAATGACGAGCCGCATCGTCCGACCCAGGACCTCGATCTGCTGGGATTCGGAAGTTCCTCGATCAACGAATTGGAGGTCATCCTCCGCGAGATCTGCGCCGTCGCCGCCACCGAGGACGGCCTGCAATTCCAACCAGACAGTGTCTCGGGGAGCGCGATCCGCGAAGAGAACATCTACCTACCGGTGCCCCGGCTCCGCGCTTACCGCCGCGAAACAGTGATCGCCGAGAAGTTCAACGCCATGGTCCAGTTGGAACTGAGGAACAGCCGTCTTAAAGACTTCTACGATCTATGGGCCCCGGCCTCGACCTGCGACTTCGAAGGAGAGACGCTATCCGAATCGATTCGGGCAACCTTCGAACGGAGAAGAACTCCATTGCCTCTGGAGACCCCGGTGGCGCTGACGGACGAATTCGCCACTGCGAAAGCGAAGCAGACTCAGTGGCGCGTTTTTGTCCGGCACGGCAAATTACAGGCTGGCGAGGTCTCGCTGGAGGAGGTCATCAAATTGCTGCATGGCTTCTTGATGCCGGCACGAGAACCAGGCGACGACGCGAGTCTATGTTCAGACCGTGGCCCTGAAACGGGATAAACAGAGCGATCGGATCGCCCGCAAAATTCGCCGGCGCCCCCCGAGATCTGAGCCTTAGTGGTTCCGAATGTTCTGGCCGGCACTTCCAAGAGGTAAGACAAGAGAATTCCGAAGCGGTGGCTGGGACGGGAGTGCATCCATCACATACCCGGGTTACTTCAGCGGATAATTTCGCGTGAGCGCGGCCCCGTGATCAGAGGCGCCGTCAAGATTCCGAAATCCGGAAAAACACCATCAGTTGTGTGTGGCCCGCTCAGGCGAGCTATTTGTAAGACGTCAGGTCACCTAACCCCTCGATGATCGTTTACCTACCGCAAATGGCGCGACTTATCTATTTTCATCTTAATCTCATCCCCGTGTTTTTCCTTAATCTCAAACGGCAGCATCAGCTTCTCGTCTATGGTGGCCGTAGCGATTTGCTCCCAGGTCACATTGGCTCTGCTGAGATTGGCCCTGCTGAGGTCGGCCCCGCTGAGGTCGGCCTCGATGAGGTATGCCCCGCTAAGGTTTGCCTCCATCAGATATGCCCCACGGAGATCCGCTCCACAAAGGTTGGCCTCAATCAGGTTGGCCTCGCTAAGGTAGACCTCGCTGAGTCGTGCCTTGCTGAGATTGGCCCTGCTGAGATTGGCTTTGCTGAAGTTTGCCTCCATCAGACAGGCCCCTGTGAAGTCGGCCCTGCTGAGGTTGGCTTCACTAAGATCTGCCCCGCTAAGATCTGCCTGCACACCTGGATTCTGACTTCGCCACTGATTCCAAGTCTTCACGCCCTGTTTGATAATTGCTAGATGTTTTGAATTGGCCATGATGTCTCGATTCTGAGGAAGTTATTGGGGAGACGA
>DATEFT010000286.1:0-2189 GCA_035280505.1 Blastocatellia bacterium
CCACAAGCCCCGGAAGTTCGATCTCGACGACCTGCTCAAGATCGCTCCCCTGGAGGATCGAGTCTATCGCATGCGCTGCGTCGAAGGCTGGTCGATGGTGATTCCCTGGCTCGGATTCAGCCTCGCCAAATTGCTTGAACAGGTCGAGCCCATGGGGACGGCGAAATACGTGGCCTTCACCACCCTCTTCGATCCCAAGCGGATGAGCAATCAATTCAGCGATGATCTGCCCTGGCCCTACGTCGAGGGTCTGCGGCTGGACGAGGCCATGCACCCGCTGACGATCCTGGCCGCCGGGCTCTACGGAAAGATGCTGCCGCCGCAGAACGGCGCGCCGTTGCGGCTAGTCGTGCCCTGGAAGTACGGGTTCAAGGGCATTAAATCGATCGTCCAGATCTCGCTCACCGATAAGCAGCCGCCCAGCACCTGGAACGCTGTTCAACCGCGCGAATATGGTTTCTATTCCAACGTCAATCCGAATGTCTCGCATCCGCGTTGGAGCCAGGCGACGGAACGCCGGATCGGCGAATTCGGACGGCGCGATACCTTGATGTTCAACGGGTATGCCGATCAGGTCGGCAGTCTCTATGCCGGAATGGATCTGAAGGTCAACTTTTAAGCCTATGAAAGAGATCAAATTTGCGCAGTTCGTCGTCTTCGTCAACAGTGCGGTGCCGGTGACCCTGCTGGCTTGGGATGCCTACTACCATTATCTGGGCGCGAACCCGCTGGAGTTTCTGACCCATACCACCGGGACCCTGACGTTGATCTTCCTGTGTCTTTCGCTGGCCGTCACTCCGTTACGAAAAATGCTGGGCTGGCCCTGGCTGGTCAAGCTCAGACGGATGCTGGGACTCTACGCGTTCTTCTACGGTACTTTTCATCTGCTCTGCTACGTCTGGTTCGATAAAGCTTTCAGTTTCGGCGAAGTGGCGCAGGATACCCTGAAGCGGCCCTTCATCTTCCTGGGGATGCTGGGTTTCCTGGTCATGGTCCCCCTGGCCGTGACCTCGACCAACAAAATGGTGAAACGGTTGGGCGGGAGGCGGTGGAATCTGCTGCATAAACTGGCCTATCTGGCTGCGATCGCCGGGGTTCTGCATTACTATCTGCTGGTTAAAGCGGATACCACGATTCCGATCGGCTTCGGGATCGTCCTCGCGCTACTGCTGGGCTATCGGGTAGCGAATCGATATTTTCCCTCGACGACTCAACGGCTTCCGGCCAAGGAGGCGAGACCGTAACTCCGGAGGGCTCCGCTCGCCGACCCGGCCCGGCGGCACGCAGCTTTTTCCAGATTATTGAACTTCTATAAAATCCGGTTCGTACATTGGACTGGAACGCTCCCGCATAGACAGCAACAGCCGATTACCTATTGGCTGGCGTGGGGCGGACAGCAATGATCACCATCATCTTCATCACTATTCTTCTGGTGGCCGCGACGATTATGGCCTTGAGTCGTGGAACCCGAAGACCGCCAACTGATCAACGGCCGGATCGTTTCGAGCCGCGGGCTTTCGAGGGTCTGTTCGCTGAAGAACGGGAGGAGGCCGCCCGAGAACAGGCGGAGGCGGAGACCCGGTTGCAGACCGGGCACGCCATTCAGTTGTTGCTTGGGCGCGCCGCTGAAGGAGAGGTGACGGTGCTCGACGACGCTCATGAGAGACGCGATGTAGAATTCTATCGTCAAATCCTGCAAACCCTGATCACTCAATCCGGTGGGAGGCCGGAAGCCTTACGCGCGGTGGCCGCTTACATCGTCGGCAGCCGGCGTCTGCGTTCGACTCCCGAGTTTGCTCGAACCATGATCGAGGTCTACGGTCAATCGCTCGATCGGAGTTCTCTGGTCGAGATGGTCCATCTCTCCGGCCTCAGTGATGACCCCGCAACATTTGAGCAGGCGGTCGATCTGGCCTTCGCACGATGGCGAGAGGGTAAGTTGCCGGAAGTGTCGGCCGCCGATCTTAGGACGGTGGTCGAGAGCGCCTACTGGTTGCTGACAGATGAAGTGAGATTTTCCGGTTCAGGTTTTTTGGTCAAACGAGTGATCGCTAATCTTCGTCGCGAACTGGCGGCGGCGTCCTAGCGATCGAACAAGCTCCACTGAACTATTCCCCCTTTTTGCCAGTAGCAAAGGAAGCATTATGGGTAACGAAATCCTCGGTATTCCCGCCTACCTTTTGATTGCG
>DATEFT010000287.1:0-2702 GCA_035280505.1 Blastocatellia bacterium
ACATCTCGAACTGATCGAGAAGGCCAGGCGGGGCGGCATCGATCTCTATTTTGAAGGAGACTCCATCACGCGCCGGTGGGAGGCCACTCACCAGGCCAACTGGGATCTGAACTTCAAGGGCTGGAAGACCGGCAACTTCGGCGCCGGCGGCGACCGGACGCAGAACGTGCTCTACCGTCTCGAAAACGGAGAGCTGGACGGCGTCAATCCGAAGGTGATCGTCTTACTGATCGGCACCAACAACGTCGGCTTCGTTCCGGCCGAGGGCAGCGATGAGCGGCTGGTCGAAGATGTGACCAGGGGGATTAAGACCTGCGTGGAGGTTCTTCGTAAAAAGGCTCCCAACGCCAAGCTCCTGCTCATGGGGATCACCCCTCGCAACACCAAGGGCAGCACGGCCCTGATGCCCACGATCAACCGGATCAATGAGCGCATTGCCGGGCTGGCCGATAATCGAACCATCAAGTTCCTCAATATCAACGACAAACTGGCCGACAAAGACGGCAAGCTCTACGACGGCGTCACGGATGACGGCCTGCATCTCACCGATAAAGGCTATCAGGTCTGGGCCGACGCCATGAAACCTCTCCTGACCGAATGGCTCGGTCCTCGGGCCCAATAGTTCGTTCGGGTGCGCCTGCTCCCCTTCTTTCCAGTAAGGTCTTCGGAACCGCGAAAGACGCGAAAGATGCAAAACCATCAAGCTTTCGCGTCTTTCGCGGTTCCGAATCTCAAATTCATAACTTCAAGGCCGTGGTTTTCATCGGATCGGAACATTGATAAACTGATCGGCAAATTCCGGATCTCCGGGGCCGGGATTTAAGCGACTCACTCAAACAAAAAGCATTAACAAAAAGCATTAGCAAGAACCATCAGCTATAGGCACTGGCCGGAAGGACTCGCGATGATTCGGCGGCGAAGCCTTCCTTCCAAACCCAAGGAGGGTTTTAACCATGAAGTCTTGCATTCAGATCTGTTGTGCGACCATTCTCCTGCTCCTGACCATCATGAGCGGGATGATTCCGGGCCCGGCGCTGGTCGCGGTGCCGACAGCCCAGGCTCAAGTCCGGGCTTTTCCGGGAGCCGAGGGATTCGGCGCCAATGCCACGGGGGGACGTGGCGGGAGCGTCTATATTGTGACGAACCTCAATGACAGCGGCGCCGGTTCTTTCCGCGACGCCGTCAGCCAGCCCAATCGCTATGTGGTGTTTGCCGTCGGCGGCATCATCAATATCGACGCGCGGGTCGTCGTCTCGCCCAATATCACGATTGCGGGCCAGACCGCTCCGGGAGACGGCATCACGATCTACGGCAACGGTCTTTCGTTCTCGAATGCCAATAACACCATCACCCGCTACATCAGAATTCGCATGGGCGTGGGAGGAGACAGCGGCGCCGATGCGATCGCCATCGCCACCGGTAACAACATGATCTTCGATCATGTCTCGGTCTCCTGGGGGCGGGACGGAACCTTCGACATCAACGGCGATGTCAGCAACGTCACCATCCAGAACTGCATCATTGCCCAGGGTCTCGATACCCACTCCACCGGCGGGCTGATGCAGAGCACCGGCGGCGTCAGCATCATCCGCACTTTGTGGATCGACAATCACACGCGCAATCCCAAGGTGAAGGGCATCAATCAATATATCAACAACGTCATCTACAATTGGCGCGGGGATGGCTATATTCTCGGCGACTCCGCCGGAATCTCCGAAGCCAATGTCATCGGCAACTACTTTATCGACGGTCCGAGTTCCACGGGCGGGGCTTTTACGCGGGGCAACACCAACTTCCACATCTATGCGGCGAACAACTTTCGGGACCGCAACCGGAACGGTTCTCTCGACGGCGCCCTGATTCCGCAGAACGAGTACACGACCGTGACCTGGATGGCTTCGCCATTCCCCTATCCCGCGGTCGCCACGACGTCGCCGCAGCAGGCCTTCAACGATGTCTTGGCCAAAGCGGGCACCTCTCTGCGCCGTGACCGCATCGACACGCGTCTGATTACCGAACTGACGTCGTTCGGAACGCTGGGGCAGATCATCTCGAATGAGAATGCGACGCCGATGAATGGGCCGGGGCCGGTTAATGGCGGAACCGCGCCGGCCGATACCGATCGGGACGGCATGCCCAACGCCTGGGAGACGGCCAACGGCACCAATCCGAACGTCGCCGATCCCAACGGCGATGTAAATGGAAACGGCTATCGCAATATAGAAGATTACGCCAACTCACTGGTTACCGGAGGAACGTCATTTCAGGCCGAGTCTGCCGCTGTCTCCGGCGGAGCTGTGACCGAGAGTACGAACGGCGGTTTTATGGGGACCAGTTATGTGAATTTCCCGGCGGCGGGCGGCGTCCTGGAGTTTCAAAACGTCAGCTCCGGCGCCGGCGGCGACCGCACGCTCCAGTTCCGCTACGCTCTGGGCGTGACCGGTTCCAGGTCCGGCTTGCTGGTGGTGAACGGTGCGGCACGCAGTATCACCTTCAACCCGACCGGGAGCTGGACGACCTGGAACAACCTGGAGGTGACGGTCCCGCTCAACAGCGGCTCCAACACGATCCGGTTGGAATCGAACGGGCAGGATCTGGCCAATATCGATCAGTTGATTCTGCCCTGAAGATCACCGATGCCGGTCCGAAGAATTCCGGCGTCCTGAGGCAACTCTCCCTGGGCCAGGGTCGTGACGGCGCAA
>DATEFT010000288.1:0-13792 GCA_035280505.1 Blastocatellia bacterium
CTCCGGGTGTCACACTGTTCATTGTCTTGGATCATCCAGAATCAGTGTTTATGCGGCTGTTAGAGAAAACTGCGCCCATGTATTACGCAAGAAGTCTGAATGCTCACCGCACTATTGAGGGCCTGCATGAGCACGGCTATAGGATGGAGAAAACGGAATTTGATACGCATCTGGTCAATCCTCTCGGCTTGGAGGACGAGAGAAGGGATGCCGTTCTGTCGCTGCTGTGTTATCGCGATTTCAGAGCGCTAGATTCAGAAACCCGGTCATGGGTTGGCGCTGTTGTCTCAGAGCATGAGCGTTCCGGGCAGATCGTGTGCAAATGCGTTTGCTACGAATTGATGCGGGGTTGAGCCAACATCAAGCCCGCCGACTCTTGAGCGGCTGATATCCATAGATGTGGACATTGATCCAGATAGTATTTAGGATCCAGGCAATACAGATTCGCCGTAATATGTCAATGGATCGAATATTTTTTGTGCCGACATCGGCAATAGAAAGACAGAGGCATCGGTATGTAGCAAGTTGATAGAGAATATGGCGACCGCAAAATTTCCGGCAGCGGTCGCGAATGAACCACACCGACGATAAACTCGGCCAAAGTTTCGCGGAGTTCATTCCACAATAAACGAATCGACAGCCCACCCGTACATACATCCCGACACCAGACAGGGGACCGACCTGAGACCGCATTTACGTCCGAAAGGACGATCAATAAATGCGGTCAATGTCGTCTCTGTTTAAGAGAAATGGGATCTGCACCGGAACGGAGAACGCCACGGTGCGGAGACCGAACGGGACATTGAGATCCCCCAAACAGTTCTTTGAGTGGTGGTGCAATATGCCAGAACCGTTTCTTACAATCAGACAGCTAGCCGAGAAATTACGAGCCCCGAATGAACGACTCGAAACGGTCATCAGGCGGATTCGTCAATATAAACAGGCCAACCTGATTCCCTATCATCAGACGGTAAAGGGAGGCGTGATTCGGTTTCGACTCAGCGAAGTCACCGAAGCCCTGGAAAAACAGGTTGATCGAAGCAACGTTCTTGACTACACTCTGCAACAGTCGCAGAGGCTGTAAACACTCGAAAGGATCATCATGAGTATTACAGCTTTTCAAAGAGATAAGACTTGGTATTTCTCAATACACGATAAAGAATTTGTTCGAATCTACGGCGAGCGGGTCAAAAAAGCCTGCAAGGCTGTCGGCAAACGTGAAGCGATAAAACTCGGCGAAGAGGAACGTGAACGTCTGATCGCCGAGGCTCAAGCCAAGAAACTTGCGTTGCAAGTGACTGCCGAGCGAAAGCTGATCGGAGGCAAGCCGGAGCCTCTGCCAACGGACACATTCAAAGAGTTCATTGACAACTGGTATAAACCGTGGGCCGAACTGAATAAACGCCCGAGCACATTCAAATCCGATACCTGGCGGCTGCGTGTCCTGTCCAATCACTTCGGAGAGTATCCGTTGAATCAGATCACTCGCCGGATGGTTGAAACGTTTAAGGAGAATGAGGCCGGAAGGACCAATCAATACGAACGCAAACAGACAGGCGCGGCGGTCAACCGGTTATTGGAGCTTGGAAGCGCAGTCTTCACCAAGGTCGCCGAATGGACCGATTATGAACACAATCCATTCCGGCGAGTGAAGCATTTTCGTGAGCAGTCGCGCAAGAGAGTTCTTACCGCAGAAGAAGAGTCACGTTTGGTAATCGCTCTCGACCGGCCAACACGAAAGATGCTTCGCCTGTGCGTATTGGTGGCCCTGCATGCAGGACTACGGAAAGGAGAGATCCTTACCCTCCGTCGTCGTCATATCGACTTCAGGCAAGCGCTGATCTTCGTCTTTGACGCTAAAACGGGGGATCGGGTCGTTCCGATGAACGTGATACTCAGCCGGGCTTTTCAACTCGCAATGCCGGTGACTGGCGACCCTGAAGATCTGATCTTCGGGGGCGTAGACTGGATCAAGGACGCATGGCCGACAATCTGTCGTGAAGCCGAGATCGAGGGTCTACACTTTCACGATCTGCGAGCCACGTATGTCACGCGCATTCTGGAGGCGGGATACGACAGTTTTACGGCGAGAGATGCGGCGGGGCATTCGGACATTAAGACGACGGGCATCTATGCCAGACCCTCAATCGAACGAGTCAGGAAGGCAGTAGATTCCCTATCCGAAACGGCGCAAATTCAGGTTGGCAAATCTTCCGGGGCAAATAATTCAAATGGCTAAAAAAGAAAAATCTCGAAAGTTTTGTCCCATTTTTGTCCCATTCTACCTTTTCAGTGAATTTGGGACGAAAAACAGTTATTGTAGGACAAAGACTTACGAGATTTTTCCACCTCATGCAAGGTGAATGCCGAAGGGGGGACTCGACCCCATAAGTGCCAAGTTAAGGCCAGATGTATAAGATATCTCAAGAGTTAGCCCATTCAATTGAACCTTGGATTAGATTCCCGCCGATCCAATCTGCAACGGCTTCCGGAATGACCTGAAGTCGGCGCTTTCGTTTCCGCTCATTGAGGACGCCGAGCCTGATCGGTAATGTTCTGCCCTTCCCCAGTAAACCACCCGGCGACGCTACGCAACGGCAAATCACCGATGCCGTAGAGCAAGATCGCCCTCAACAATTCGCCAGCCGTTTTGATGGTGCGCGCTCGAACAAAGACCCCGTGCTCTCGCGCCGGGGTTCTGATGCACACATTCAGCAAATGAGCGAACATCGCCTGTGAGCAATTAAGCCGCCCGCACATAGGAAGGTCATGATTCAAAAAAACTCTTTACATTCTACTGTTGATTGCGTAGCATTTCTTTCGATTACTCCTCACTGGTTGATGACTTCCCTGAGAATCACTAAGGCGTGATTTTTATTCAAGGTAATCGCCGCTAATCTCATCCCCTGCTCAGACAACATATTTCAGAGGTGATCGATTCAGAAAGAGACTCGAAGTAGAACCAAGACAAGTATTTTAGAAACTAGGTGTTCTTGTGTTCTGGACTATCAGCGAAATCCTGCCGTTGATTCCTATGCACTGTGCGTCCGGTGCATGCCATGAAGAATCGCCAACTAATGAGCTGCCTCGACACGAGGTTTCCCTGAGCGGGCTGCAGATAGAGGATCCAAGTGTCTGCAGTTTCCATTCCCGCTTTCACGCATACAGATCAGATGCAGATGAAAGACTTGGCCGTCATCACCTATCATCCGGTCGATTCGACCGATGAAGCCTTCCTTTATCGGCTCTATGCCAGTGGACGCACCGAGGAGATGTCAAACTGGGGATGGGACAATTCCCAGCAAGAAGCGTTTCTCACTATGCAGTTTCGAGCGCAGCGGAGCCAGTACGACCAATACCCAAATGTCAGCCATCGAATCATTCTCGCAAATGATCACCCCATCGGGCGATTGATCGTCTCCGAAGTTGAAGATGAGTTGCGATTGGTAGATATCATGCTGCTCGCTGAACACCGAAACGCGGGGATTGGAACGATTCTGATTCGTGAATTGCTCGACCGGGCGACGTCGCTTGGAAAAGCCGTCCGGCTGCATGTCGAGAAGACCAACCGCGCGCAGCGTCTTTATCAGCGCCTGGGCTTTGTCATCACCGCCGAAAAAGGCTCGCATTACCTCATGCAGTGGCGGGCCTAGGCCAAGAGGACAACTATATTAATGCTCGACATCTTGCACTACAAAGATTTCGCGCCTCACGTCAACACGAACTTTCGGATCCAGATCAACCCGGGGCGGACACTGGAAATTGAATTGATCAAGGTTGAAGACAGATCTTGCTCACCGCGTCAGGAACTGTTCATTCTGACTTTCCGCGCCCCATCAAACACTCCGCCGCTTCAACAACTCTTCCAGATGTCCCACCATAGTCTGGGGACGGGAATCATGTTTCTGGTGCCAATTTCAAGAGACGAAGACGGCCTGATCTATGAGGCCGTCTTCAACCGCAACCACGAAGGCTAAATCAAAGCAACAAAGGAGACATAGACAATGGCTGATCCATTTTTGGGTGAAATTCGGATGATGTCATTTAACTTTGCCCCCAAAGGCTGGGCGGAGTGCAATGGCCAATTGCTGTCAATTTCGCAGAATAGCGCGTTGTTTTCTTTATTGGGTACGAATTATGGCGGCGATGGGCGCACGACGTTCGCCTTGCCCGACCTTCGCAGCCGGGTGCCGCGTCATGTGGGGGGCGGCCTGGCAATCGGCAAAAACGGCGGCACAGAATCTTGCACTCTGACACCATCTGAGATGCCTGCGCACAACCATCTCATGCAAGCCTCCACGTTGGCCGCCAATGTCTTTAAATCTTCCCCCTCTACGCCCCAAATTCTGGCGGTCGTGCCGCCCAGCAAGGGCGAACTCTATGCACCGGATCTAGGCGGTGGCACGATCGCGATGCAGCCCGGAACCATCGCCGGCGCCGGAGGCAGCCAACCACATGAGAACCGGCAACCGTTTCTCGTCACCAATTTTTGTATCGCGCTGCAGGGTATCTTTCCATCGCGCAGCTAAGGAGGAGTCATGTCGGAACCATTTGTCGGAGAGATCAAAATGTTTGCGGGCAACTTCGCTCCGCGAGGCTGGATGTTCTGCGAGGGCCAGCTCTTGTCGATTTCGCAATACGAGGTGCTGTTCTCATTGATTGGAACCACATACGGCGGAGACGGGGTCACGACATTCGCCCTTCCGGACCTCCGAGGACGGCTGCCCGTTCAGCAAGGACAGGGGCCGGGAATCTCCCAGCAGTATGCGATGGGGGAGATGGCTGGCGTTGAAACGGTGACCCTCACCCTTAACCAGCTTCCAACTCACAATCACGCCGCCGTTGCCTCGGAGAGCACTGCCAATGGCGTAGATCCGGCGGGAACCCTGGTGGCCACCACTTCGACCTCTATTCTCCTGGCGTACGCGCTGAACGCTCCGGATACCACCCTGGCTAACAACACCTTGTTGCCGGCAGGAGGCAGCCAGCCGCACGAGAATCTGATGCCCAGCCTGTGCGTCAGTTTCATTATTGCAATCTACGGGATCTTCCCTTCACAAAATTAAGGAGCATACCATGGCAGAGCCTTTCATCGGAGAAATCAGAATTTTCGGCTTCAATTTCGCTCCGCTGGGTTGGGCCGCCTGCAACGGCCAACTGATGTCGATTGCCCAGAATACTACGCTATTTTCGATCCTCGGGACCACTTATGGAGGCGACGGTAAGACAACTTTTGCCCTGCCCAACCTCCAGAGCCGCGCCCCGATGATGTGGGGCCAGGGTCCCGGGCTGACGGCGCGGGACATCGGCGAGTCGATCGGAACCGATACCGTGACGCTACTCTCGACCCAGATTCCGGCTCATAATCATCAGTATCAGAATTTTACCGGAGATGGAACCCAGCAAAATCCGACCAACAGTGCGATCTTGGCAGATCCCCCGGCAGGAAGGATCTATCAGACAGATGTGACCTCGAATCTGACGCAGATGAGCCCGCAGGCGGTCGGTCTTGCGGGCGGATCGCAGCCTCACAATAATCAGCAACCATTCCTGACTCTCATGTTCTGTATTGCTTTGGAGGGTGTCTTCCCGGTACGCGGTTGAAAACGACGATGAACGCAGATCAGGCAGATTGACGCAGGTGAGCTCGCCGGCTGATCTGCGTTCATCTATGGTTGGTCCTTACTGTCTCAATCTTGTCTGGTTCGATTTAGGATTTGTTCAAAAAGAACTTCGCCGCTTTGCTACGTAAAGGATGAATTTCAGCCTGTTTTCAGTAGTTCGATTTCAGTTCGCATCTTTTTCAAACCATCTTTCTGCGCTCGGCGACCAATCTCCCGGCCGCCAATCGGCAGTGCCGTCCTCTTCCGACCTTTGTTGCCACCACGACTGCGCATAGCGGCCGGATAATGCTAATAGCTCATCGTGACTTCCGGACTCGACGATCTTTCCCTCCGCCATCACATGAATCATATCGGCCTGCCTGGCCGTGGTCAGTCGATGGGTGATGATGAGCGCTGTCCGTCCGGCGGCAAAAGAGCGGAAGCGGATCATCCAATCGGCCTCCGCCCAGGGATCCATGGCGCTGGTCGGTTCATCCAGAATTATCAGCGGCGCCGGCTTTAGAAGTGCCCTGGCCAGAGCCACTCGCTGCCATTCACCGATACTCAATTCCGAACCGCCAAACTTTTTGCCGAGCAAGGTCTCATACCCGTCGGGCAATTTTTCGATCAGGATTTCAGCGCCTGCCCCTTGAGCCGCCGCCAAGATCTCTTCCAGAGATGTTTTTTTGGCCGGATCTCCCAAGGCAATGTTCTCTCTAACGGTTGCCGGGTAATGCATTGGCGCTTGAAAAAGCACTGTCAGCCTGCTCCACAGTTCCGTCTGTGCCAGTTCGCGCAAATCAACGCCGTCCAGCGTAATCCGCCCCTGCCCCGGCAGGTAAAAACGGCATAGAAGTTTGACCAGAGTGCTCTTCCCCGCTCCGTTCTCTCCCAGAATAGCGACGATCGTGCCGGCTTTGATGGTCAGATCTAATCCACACAGGGCTTGACGCTCGCTGCCGGGATAACTAAATGTTACGGCTTCGAATCGAACCGCCTCTGTCAGCGGCGGCGCGGCTTTCGGTTGCCGAGGGTCGGAAATTTGCGGCTCAAGCGCAAGAAATTCGAACAGGTTTCCCAAAAACAGGGTGTTGCCATAGATCTGTCCGATACTCTCTAACAGCGCCCTCATCAATTTCTGGCCTTGATTGAAGATCTGATAAAACATGGCAACCTGGCCGAGTGAAACCACGCCTCGTACAGCTTCGAAGAGCACCCAGACCATAGTCGTTCCCGCTGCGATCAAACCGATTCCGCCAGCCAACAATTCGCCTCTCGCCTGCTCTCGCACCATGCCGATCCGCTCATTCCACAGGCGCATCCGTAAGGATTGAAATGCCGTATGGAAAAAGGGGCCCAGGTTGAACAAGCGAAGTTCAGCGGCAGCCTGCTGATCAGTAAGCAAATGGCTGTAGTAATCGGCACGACGTGACAATGAGAGGCTGCGCTTTCGCCACTGATTTTGCCGCCAGGCGAAACGCCCGACAATGCCCAGCGCCGGCAAGGTGCTCAAAAATAAGATCAACGGTAACCACCAACCGAACGAGCACAACAATCCGGTTATCGCCATCAACGTCAGCCCGCTCTGAAACAGACGTCCAAGGTTCTCCATCAACGCCTGAGGACGGTGGATGACGTCGACCCGCGCCTGGTGCAGGCGATCGTAGTATGTCGGCGAATCATAGAAGCTCAGGTCGAGGGCCAGCGCCTGTGTATGAATCAATGTTAAAATATGATCCTCAACCAGCCCCGATTGTGCCGACCGCACCCATTTCCCGGCGGCATTCGACGCTTCAATCAGGATCAGCACACCAGCCATAATCGCGATGATCGGCCACACCCGCTCTGCGCCTTCCCAGGCCCCACGGCCGATCGCGGCCACCAGACTATCAACCAGCCTGCGAGTCAACCAGACATTGAGCACGGGCAAGGCCCCCTCCAAGACCAGTAGAATTGCCCAGGCCACCATCCAGTGCGGGGCCGCCGTATAGACCAGATGCAGGGCCTTCGGCAGATAGCTCAACCTCTCAAGGAAATCTCCAGACTTCACGTGCAATCGAGATCTTTCAGTCTTCAAGCGGTGAAGAGATTCGAGGTAGATCGGGCCAGTTCTTTATACAATCCCTCCAATTCGCGCGCGGCGCCGGTGCGGCGATCCGATTTCGCCCCTCGCCGTTCTATCCGGCTGTCAGGATGGAATAGTTGAGCGCCGTAATCGTCCTTGGAATAGTAGTCGAATTGAGTGCTCATCAATCTCAACTCCTCAGGAGAGGCGGCGATATTGAGGGCTTGCAATATGACAGGCAGATTATTCGCGGTGAGTTGATGATAGTTGAGAAATCTCAACCCCCTCGCCCCTGCCTGCAGAGCAGCCGAGAAGATCTTGGCCAAAGCCCGTTCCGCATATAGCAACGGTTCTATGGCCTGATTCTCCCCCGCTGTAACTCCGGTAATCAGAGCCCGCAACTTCGGATCCAATGAATTCAGCCAGCCGGGTGGGTTGTCGAGCATTGAAGATAGCATCGCTTGTGGTTCACGATAAAGGAACAGCGCGGGGACATCAGGAAAAACCCCGGTGATAAAATCATAGAAGAAAAGGTTGAACGAGGTGAATTTGATCAAGTAAGCGCGATGAGCCGTCAACCGTCGTCGCCCCATGGCTAAAACTAAATGCTTGAAGAAGAGACTATCGCGCGGATCCGCTCCCACCGTCCGTTGCCAGAAGTTGGTCAAGATCGACAGGATCCCGGCAAATGGCGCGGCTTCTCCCAACACCAGATTGGCTCGCGATCGGGCGAGTGCTTTGATCAATAAGGTGGATCCGGATCGCCCACCATGAAAAATAAATCCGGTGGGATAGAGAGACTCGGTCAAAATCCTTTCCGAACCGAGCGCGCTAAAATCTGAAGTAAATACCGGGCTCGGCCTCCGTTTAATGTTGCTGAGGGCCTCCATCAGATGAAGCGAGCGATGAAAGAATCCTTCGTAACAATGGTATTGATCCAGATCCAGCCACACCAACTGGTGACTATCCGCATCGATGTCGACGGGAATCAATCCCGGACGACGATGAAGCTCGTCGATGAGTTCTTCTTCGCTTAAATGATTCGGCAAAAGATTTGAAATGGCGCCGCCCCGGCTAGGTCTTCAAGAAAGTTAATAACCGGAGGACCGGCTCGGCGATAAAGACCATGTAGACCGGGCTGAGATATTTCAAGTAATCGATCCGCATGACCGCGGAAGTAGACGCATGAAAAATCACCCCTCCGATGGCATACAGGCACGCCAAGTTTTGGAAAGGAATGATCAGGACGAAGGTGAGCTCGAAGATCAATACCAGGATGCTCAAGATCCGGCAGAGCCGAAGAGAGCGACCTAACCGGAGAGCATTTTTCATATCGCCCCATAGATAATGTTCGACCAGGTAAGTTTGCAAACTTTCGCCATCACACCACTGCCACCCTCCGCGCCGGAGTTTTTGCAGTCCCGCAGAGCAATACATTTGCGCCAGCGCGATTTTCACCAACACCATCGGCCAGGACGGAACCAATTGGTCGAACGGCTGATCGATACCCGGCGAGAAGAGCATGATCAATAGCACAATCGAGACCAGATTGACCTTCCGCTGAATGTAGGCCAAGGATGCGATCTGATTGAAATAGAGGAATTGACAGATCAGGGCGATCAGCAGGAAGAAGCGCGGCGCGAGACTCGCAGCGATGCCGAACAAACTGACGATCAAGGCCACGGCTACCAGATAAAATTGCCGTGGACTTAACGAGGGCCCCCGATACCATCCGAACAGACCCGATGACCTGCCATAGACTCTTTCAGGGTCTGTTCTGAGGTAATCCAACTGGTCCTGGAAGTTGATGATGAGTTGTGCAGCCAGCGTCAGGCAGAAAAGGATCAAGAACACCCGAGTCTCATTAGGGCTGCACGGTTGGAAGATCTTCGTCTCAATGCTCACGAGCGAAGATCCCGAAGTTCGGCTAACGGAATCCGGGCGAGAGATTGTTCGCGGATGACGAGGCCCCGAGCCGGATCTGCGGAGGCCGTCCGCTGTATCAGATGAATGGCGCGGTACCGGTCGAAACTGCCTTCTTCAAGGCGCATCAGGCGCATGACCTCGACCAGGTATTTCCGCCTCTCCAGCGGTGCGAGTACCGAGAATCGGCTCTGTGTCTCTTCAAGCCGGTAGGTCCTCTTGAGCTGCCTTCCAACATACTCCGGGTATCGGTAGAAGCGCGAATGCCACCAGATGACGTCTCCTTCCCGGGTTTCCAATGCCAGCCTGACAACCAGCAAGCTGGCCAGGTTTGCAGGATCGGCAAACATTGGATAATGGGAAAAGGGCCAGGCATCTTTCCCGCTGACAGTCACCCAGACCAGGACGGCAACCAAGGCTCCGAAGAAAATGATCGATAACATCGGTCTTTCCAATCTCGGCGAGGCATGGATCCCCACTATTTCCGGCCTGGCGGCAGGAGTCGCACCTGGCTCAATCGCCCCTTCTTCCCGGATTGATAGTGTAGTGTAAATCGATCTCCCGGCTGCAAAGTCGGCCCCTGGCTGAAATACCATACCGGGTGTCGCCAGGATGTGTCGCGGTCGGTCTGCAACGGATGGGTGGAGAAGACAGTGGTTGGCCCCAATCCGGTTTCGAAATAGATGAGGAGGCCGTTAAGCTGCCCGGCGGAGGTCGCGAGAACCTCAGTCTGACGGTCGACAACGAGCAGGTCGGTCAATGCAAAATTGATCTCGGCCAGAACCACCGGATCGCTGAATACCGGCCACTGGATTGCCGAATGTGGGTTAATGAAAAACCTGGAGTAGAGTGAACGATCCGCCGCCTCGGCCAGCGGAGTAAAGTCGATATCATACCAGGATTTCCAGCACTCTAGCCTATCCTCCGTCGGGACCTGCTTGTTCAATTCGCCCTGAGGAATGTTCAGGGGTAGTCCACAAATGGTGAGCGTTTGTGGAATAAGCCGCGCTCCCGGTTTGAGGAGCCGCTTGCGGGCATCTCTGGTCATCTCCAGGATCCGTTCGTTCAACGGATCATTGCCGATAATCTCGCTTACCAGAACATCGGCAGGCTCAGGCAACTTGATCTCGGTCGACCATTCGCGGAAGAGTGTGATCCGATCAGTCAGCCCTTCCTTGGCGAAGACGGCTTGGGCAACATCGGCCATCGCGCCGGCTTCGACGGCATAGACATGGGCCGCTCCGGCCCGGGCCGCGGCGACCGCTAAGACTCCGGTTCCGGTGCCGAGATCGAGCACCACATCCTTCGGTCGGACCACTTCCCTAATCGCAGTCAGGAAGCTCTCGGTGCGGGCGCGATCGTTGAGCATTCCCACGTGTTCTCGCGCAGATCCGAAACCGGATTGCTTCAGGGCATTGGCGCGGTTGCGCAGTTTCGGGTCCTGCAAGATGCCGACCTGATACAACTGGATAATAAGTTCGGTCAGATCGATCCAATGCTGTTCGCCGCGCGCCTTGAGCCGATCAAGCGCGACAGCCATCGATGTCGGCTGAGAGAACGCCTCGAGCACCGCCAGGCCATGCTGTGCACAAAAAACAACGCCACCCTCGGTCCGGATCTCTACTTGATTGCTCCCATCAAGTTGGAAATTGATATTTGGAATCCGCTGTAAGAGCGAATCCGAGTTGAGCGGGATCATGAAAACTCCCCTTATTTCTTAAGTTCAGCCAGATCTCAAGCTTGATCTCTGCATCCAATGGGTCCGGCAGATAGGATCTTCGACATTCCGGATCTTTCGATCTCTGACGCAGCTTGTCCCGCCGTAGGTCTACCCAATCGCGGCAGACCGCTCCGCATTTGCGAGATCAATCCCGCACAGTAACCGACATCGAAGAATCTCCGGCGGACCAATAAATCCAACTGTGAAAAAACTCGGGACCAGGCACCGATTTCCAGGAAAGCTGATCGGGTAATCATCAGGAAAGAATCGTTAACCAGCCCGCACGCACAAACCGGGAGGCCAACTCAACCTTGCCTTTCTCCGTCAGCAGCCCCTCGATCTCGCGCACGGCAAACGGCCGATCTTTCAAAAATCGGTCGAGCGAAGTGACGAAAGGCCGTTCGATGATCAACTTCTGTATCCCAAATTCGATGACCGTCCGGCGATGACTTCGCTCGACGATGAAATCGATTCCGGGGCGACGCACGACAATCGAATCCAAATTCAGCCGTTCACTCTGCAGCCAATCGGAGAGACGGGCTTGTTGATCGACCAATCTGTTCCCCACCAAGGAGCGCCGCCGCCTTTCAAGCAATGCCGAGGCGCCTGTCTTCTCCCACAATGCCTGAAAATGTTGCGCGAAGGTTCGCAGGAAATCCTCCAGTTCCCGCTCGCCGCTCAGTCCAGTGGGTAACCCCTGGCGAAAGACCGGATCGGACTTGGCCAGTGCGGCCAGATCTTCAATGAGGTGAAACCACGACTCCGTTTTCAGCCCCAGGGTGATGTGGATGGA
The DNA here is from genome assembly GCA_035280505.1 of Blastocatellia bacterium. Lineage (GTDB taxonomy): Bacteria > Acidobacteriota > Blastocatellia > RBC074 > RBC074 > JAKEHZ01. The sequence goes on from DATEFT010000288.1 coordinate 12,105, forward strand.
AGTCTGATCTAAAGTATCGGCTTCGTGAACCAGACCGCGCGGCACATAGAGCAGATCGCCCGGCTCCAATAAATACTCATGGGCAGGTGATCCGGCAGTCTCATGGCGCGTGAGATAGTCAACCTCGCCCGCCGGTAACGTCTCGGCGAAATGGTAAAGGCGCCATTTTTTGCACCCGCTGATCTGTAGAATCATCACGCAGTGGGGATCGAAGTGGGCGAGCAATCCCCTGGAATGTGGCGGCGTGAGATAGAGGTTGGTCGTTACCGGGAACTTCAGTTCCCGTTCCAACCGGACGGCGAACCGGGTCAGTGAGGGAATATATTTGTGAGCTCGATTGAGGATGATGGTCCCTCCCGCCCCGAAGATCGAAAAGAGTTTATCCACCGCCACCACGCGGCAGGTATCCCCGGTCCTCAGTCTCTCCAGCTTCGTCCACTCGCGAGGCTCGTATTCGATCTGATTGTTCACAACCCGGATGAAATTCGGAGGAAGATTCTGGTCCTGGAGATATTGGTCCAGATCGCCGACGTTCAGAATCTGATCGTAGTAACAGGGGGACTCTCGACGGACATGCAGGAAATTCTTTTCCCAGAAGTCCGAGAAGAACTGCTCGACGCCGATGGGCGCGATCAGTTCGGAGAAGGATCGAGTCGGAAGTTCGGAGGAGTTCTGAGCTGCTCCTTTTGAAATCTTACCCGCCATCCGCCAGATCTGCCTCCACCAGACGAACCAGTTCGGGCAAGACAGCCAGCCGCCTGGGAATGTTCAAGCGGCGCATTGGTACCGTGCGCGCCAGTTGACTACACTGGCGGAATAGTCTCGCCTGCAAGGTTGGGTTCATCTTCCGATGCCTGATATGAGTGCCGAGCGTCAGATCGAAAAAGGTCGGCTGCGGTTCCACAGCCTCGATCCTTATCGATTCGCCTTCCGCCAGCAGATAGATCCGGCGGAGCGGGGGCACCAATGGCAACTCTTCCTGCGCTATCGCATAGCTGTGTTTTTGCGTCTCGGGGGTATAAGGCGGAACGCGCTCGGCGGTCCGGGAGAGCAGCCTGGCCGATCGATCGGTAAGCCGGAGACGTGGAAAACTCGGCAGCAATTCGCATTTCCGGCATTGTAGATCGCCGTCGAACCGGATCGCCGCATAATCATCTGCGAGCAGAGTGGCCCCCTGCCTGACGAAAGCAGCCGCCGTTGTGGATTTGCCTCTCCCGGAAGGCCCGAAAAAGATGATGGCGCGACCGGCCACCGCGACGGCGCTCGCATGCAACATCAAGATTCCGCGCTGCCGGAGCAAGGTCGCCATGACCCATCCCAGCAGGTAATGTCGCAAGATCGCCGGTTCAACCTCCGGTTGCGGCTCGACGACGATCTCGCGACCGTGGCGCACCAGGAAATCCCCGATTCCATCCAGCAGGCAGTACTCCTCTTCATCGCCAAAAGGCCGGGAGAGCCCACCCGGACGCGGCTTTGGCAGCGTGCCCAATCGGATCGAGACCTCCGCCGGAGCCGTTGGTGGCAGCGTGATGGGCCGTAGCTCCGGCAGAGGAAATGTTGAACTGATGCTCAGGCTGTAGCTGGTATATGTAAACACCACAAATTTCCGCGGCGGAACCCGCCCGTCTCAGCTTAACCGAAACATCCGTGATTGGGACGATCCGGATCACCAGAGAGCTACGCCGATC
>DATEFT010000289.1:0-15107 GCA_035280505.1 Blastocatellia bacterium
ATACCATATTCAGTACGCGCATCAGAATGCCCCCTTCGCGGAGTTTCTGGTGATGAGCCCGGAAGCGGACCGGATCGTTCCGATCTTCGGCGACCTCTTCGTCGATGAACCGCTGCCGAAAGACGGCTATCTGGACCTGCCCGAGAAGCCCGGCTGGGGCGTCGAACTGAATCGTGAACGATTGAAACTGATTAGACCCTACGCGAGATGAGGAGACCAAATTATGTCGAATACGTTTAACGATCAAGTGGCGGTGATCACCGGCGCCGCCTCCGGATTGGGGCTGGCGATCGCCCGGAGATTGATGCTGGAGGGGGCGCGCGTCGCCCTCTTCGATCTGGGCGCGGAGCGCCTGCAGTCCGTGGCCCGGGAACTCGGCGGCAGCGCCGTCGCCTGCGAGTGCGACGTGACCAACGACGTTCAGGTTCGTGACCAGATCGATCGAATCGCCGATCAGTTCGGCCGCCTCGATATCCTGATCAACAGCGCCGGCATCACCGGCCGGACCAATATCAAGAGCCATGAGGTCGATCCCCAGGACTTCAAATTCGTCTTTGAGGTCAACGTCAACGGCTCTTTCTACACGGCGCGGGCGGCGTTGCCGCACATGCTCAAGCGCAACTACGGACGAATCCTGCATATCGCCTCGATCGCCGGCAAGGAGGGCAACGCCGGAATGGTGGCCTATTCGGCCTCCAAGGCGGCGGTGATCGGCATGACCAAGTCGCAGGGCAAGGAGTACGCCGAGACCGGGATCACCATCAATGCGCTCGCTCCGGCCGTCATTCGGACGCCGATGGTCGACGCGCTGCCGGACGCGCAGGTCACCTACATGACCGACAAGATCCCGATGAAACGATGCGGCACGCTGGATGAGGTCGCGCACATGGCGGCTTTCATCGTCTCGCCGGGGACCGGGTTCACGACCGGGTTCACCTTCGACATGAGCGGCGGCCGCGCCACCTATTGAGTCAAACCAGGTATTTCAAACCGCGAACTACGCGGAATGCACGAAAGCTTGATGATTTCGCGTGTTTCGCGGTTGGGATGCGAAGGAGATCCGAGTGATCCGAAAAGCATTTTTGATGACGCTCAAACCCGGCCATCAGGAGGAGTATGAACGCCGTCATAACCCGATCTGGCCGGAGTTGGAAGAGAAGCTGAGACAGCACGGGGTCAGCAACTACTCGATCTTTCTGGACCGCGGCCGGGATCTGCTGTTCGGCTATGCCGAGATCGAGTCGGAAGAGCGATGGAGCCAGATTGCGCAGACGGAGGTCTGCCGCCGCTGGTGGACCCACATGAAGGATCTCATGCTGACCAATGAAGACCATAGCCCCGTCGCTCTCGATTTGACCGAAGTCTTTCACATCGACTGAGGATTTCGCGTCTTCCGCGTCTTTCGCGGTTTAGTCCACCTTTTCTTGAGGAGTCTTATGAGCAACCAGATTGAGCGAAGAGATTTCATCAAGCAGACGGTCGCCACCGGCCTCTCCATGGCCGGGGCCCACTCCCGGATTCTCGGTGCCAACGATCGCATTCGGATGGGGGTGATCGGGGTCGGGCGGGAAGGTCGGGGAGTCGCCAAAACGTTTGCGAAGCATTCGGATGTGCAGATCGTCGTGCTCTGCGACGTCTACGCGCCGCAACTCGATACCGCCGCCAGGGAGATCGGGGTCGAGGGCGTCGAACGGGCCCAGGATTTCCGCCGGGTCCTCGACCGCCAGGATCTCGATGCCGTGATCGTGGCGACGCCGGACCACTGGCACGCGCTCAACACGGTCATGGCCTGCCAGGCCGGCAAAGATGTCTATGTCGAGAAACCGATCTCGGTGACGATCGATGAGGGCCGCAAGATGGTGCAGGCGGCGCGCAAGTATAACCGGATCGTCCAGGTCGGGACTCAACAACACTCGGGCGATCATTACCTGAAAGCCCGGGATCTGATCAGTCAGGGAAAGCTCGGAAAAGTGGCGTTTGTGCGGACCTGGAACTGGGGCAACAACGCGCCGGAGGGGATCGGCAATCCGCCCGACAGCAATCCGCCCGACGGACTCGATTGGTCCATGTGGCTGGGACCGGCGCCGATGCGGCCTTTCAACCGCAATCGGTTCGGGGTCAGTCCCGATCGCTGGTCGAGCTTCCGCTGGTTCTGGGACTATGCGGGCGGGATGATGACCGATTGGGGCGTGCACCACATCGACATCGTTCAGATGATCATGGGCGTCGAGGCGCCGCTGACAGTCAGCGCCGTGGGCGGCAAATATGTGTTGCGCGATAATCGCGAGACCCCGGACACCTTGATGGTGACCTACGAATATCCGGGCTTCATCTGCACCTATGAGAATCGCGAGGGCAACGCGCAGAGCTTCAATAACCGCGGCTACGGGATCTCGTTTCACGGCAGCGATGCGACGCTCTACATCAACCGCGAGTTCTTCGAGGTGATTCCCGAGCGGGGCCGCTCCGGAGTGGAGCCGCTGCGGGTCGAGAACCAGAACCAGCAGTTTGTCGCCCACACCCGTAACTTCCTCGACTGCATGAAATCGCGGAAATTGCCGGTCTCCGATATCGAGATCGGCCATCGGTCGACCAGCGCCTGCCTGCTGGGCAACGTCGCGCTCCGTTCGGGCGGACGCCTCGTCTGGAATGCCAAGCTGGAGAAGATCGAAGGCGACCAGGCGCCCGCCCGGCTCCTCCGGCGCGAATATCGCGGCCCCTGGAAATTGAATGTCTGAGGCGATCCGATTTCTGGCCTGCTGCCTCGGGGTCGCCTGTCTCGTGTTCTTCTGGACGGCGACGGGCTCGACCGCGCGCCGGCCCAATCTGATCCTGATTCAGGCCGACGATCTCGGATACGGCGAACTGAGTTGTTACGGGCAGCGGCAATTCAAGACGCCCAATCTCGATCGTCTGGCGGCCGAGGGGACGCGCTTCACCCAGTACTATGCTGGCAGCACGGTCTGCGCCCCTTCGCGCAGCGCGTTGATGACCGGACAGCATACCGGTCACACCCGCATTCGCGGCAATGCGCGGTTTCCGCTCCTGCCCGAAGATGTGACGGTCGCCGAGGTCTTGAAGGCGGCCGGTTACCGAACCGCGCTGATCGGGAAATGGGGGCTCGGCGAGGCCGGCACGACTGGGATCCCCACGCGACAGGGCTTCGACTATTTCTTCGGCTATCTCAATCAGCGCCACGCGCACAACTACTATCCCACCTTTCTTTGGCGCAACGAAGAACGAGTGAAGCTCAGGAACATCATCCAGAACGAGGATGCCGAGGGGTCGGGCGTGTCGGAGAACAAGCTCGACTACAGCCACGATCTCTTCACCGAAGAGGCCCTCGCCTTTCTGGATAAACAGGGGCCGGATCCATTCTTCCTCTACCTGGCCTACACGATCCCACACGCGAATAATGAGGCCCGGGACCGGGGCATGGAGGTTCCGGATCTGGGCGAATTCGCCGGCCGCGACTGGCCCGAAGTTCAGAAAGCCAAGGCCGCGATGATCGCGCGCCTGGACCGTGATGTGGGGCGGGTCTCGGAGCGCCTGAAACGGCTCGGAATCGACCGCGAGACCGTCGTCTTCTTCACCAGCGACAACGGGCCCCACCGGGAAGGCGGCGTGGACCCGGAGTTCTTCGAGAGCCATGGCGCGTTGCGGGGAATCAAACGCGATCTCTACGAGGGCGGGATCCGCGTGCCGATGATCGTCCGCTGGCCCGGCCGGATCAGGGCGGGCGCCGTCAGCCGGCAGGTCTGGTCGCACTGGGATTTTCTGCCGACGGCCGCGGCGCTGGCGGGCGTCAGGCCTCAAGACTGGCCGGCTCGCCTCGACGGTCTCTCGATGCTCTCCGCCCTGCTCGGCAGGAGCCAACCGAATCACGAGTATCTCTATTGGGAGTTCCACGAGGGCGGCTTCGCCCAGGCTCTGAGGATGGGCGACTGGAAAGCGGTGCGTCCGAAGCTCGACTCCCCGCTCGAACTCTACGATCTCAAGCGCGACCTGGGCGAGCGTGACAATCTCGCCGGCCGGAACCCCGAGGTCGTGAAGAAGATCGAGAACTACCTCAGGAATGCCCGTACCGAATCGGAACTCTGGCCGATCAAAAAGAATTGAAGGTCCTGCTATAGTAAGAGTGTTTTTAAGTTAGTGCTCTCAAAACAGTAGTTGCCTTTATTGTTCCTGTTGACTATACTCTCGGCCACTCAAAATAACAGGATACCAGGTGCTCCGCATTGTTAGCGCCACACATCTAAGCTCGCTTTGCTGAAACGTCCATTAGCTTCGCTCGGCCCTTTAAGCTGAATTCCATCGTTTGAGGTACAGGCAGGGTGAGGGAACTCTTTTCATCAGTTTTATAAATCGCGATTAAGGAGAAAATATGAAATCCGCAGCCAAGCAGCTCTTGGGATGTCTGGCGGCCTGCGTGCTGTTCAGCGTTCTTTCAATTACGGCGTTGGGTCAGACGTTTACCGCGACGCTGACCGGAACGATCGTCGACCCGAACGGGGCGGCGGTGGCCGGGGTCAAGGTCACCGTCACCAACCAGGGGACCAGATTGGCCTACCCGACCCAGACCGATGCGGCCGGTCTGTATACGATCCCTTTTTTGCCGGTCGGAAATTATGTAATCATCGCAGAGGCCACGGGGTTCAAACGGTTGGTCTCGGCGCCGATCAAGCTCGAGGTCAATCAGACCGCGCGCCTGGATCTGACGATGCAGCTCGGCGAGGTGACGCAGGAGGTGATCGTCAACGAGGTGGCGCCGATTCTGCAGACCGAGAACGTGACGGTCGGCCAGGTCATCACCGGAAACACGACGGTCAATCTGCCGCTCAACGGCCGTAACTTTCAGCAGTTGACCCTGCTGGTGCCCGGGGCGGTGACGCCGAACCCGGGAGCCTTCACCGGCGCCGGGATGGGGGCGCAGGGGCGTCCTTACGTCAACGGCAATCGGGAGCAGGGCAATGCCTTTCTGCTCGACGGGATCTCGGTTGACGAGACGATCGATAACCGGATCGGCTACAAACCGAACGTCGACGCCATCGCCGAGTTCAAGGTCGAGACCAGCAACTCGTCGGCCGAGTTCGGGAATGTGGCCGGAGCGACGGTCAACGCCATTCTCAAATCGGGAACCAACGCCTTTCACGGCAACGCCTTCGAATTCATCCGCAACGACGTTCTGGACGCCAATTCGTGGCTGAACAATCACACCCTCGATCCCAATACCGGCGAGGCTTCGAAGAAGCGCAAACTGCGCCAGAATATCTTCGGCGGAACCCTGGGCGGACCGATCATCAAGAACAAACTGTTCTTCTTCGGCGATTACCAGGGGTTGTTGAACCGGACCGGCGGCAGCGCGGTGCGTTCAGTGGCGCCGGCCGCGTGGCGCACCGGCAACATTTCGAGCATCACGGGTTCCTGCGTCACCGATCGCGCCACGAATACGTGTTACCCCAGCACCCAGGTTCCGGTGTTGAATCCGGTGGCCCGCGCGCTCTTTGCGGATCGGACGCTCTACCCGCTTCCGACCGGACCCGGCGATCGCGATAACTATTTGAGCAGCGATTCCCGATCGATCGACGGCCATCAATTCGATGTCCGGATCGACACCCGGCTCTCGGCCAGCGACAACGTCTCGGGGCGGTTCTCACTGGCCAACTACACCGACCAGCCGCTCAAATTGGCGTTGCCGACCGATGTCGGGACCAACAATTTCAGCCGCCCCCGGAGTGTGGTGCTGAACTGGACGCGAACGATCAGCCCGCGGATCATCAATGAAGCCCGGGTGGGTCTGAACCGGGCGGTCTTTTTCAGCGAGATCGCGGATCTGAACAATCTGGGCAACGCCAATGCCCGGCTGGGAATTCCGGGCACGCAGGTCGTTCCGGGGCTCAGCGAACTGCGCCTGGGCAATGGCCTGAACAATATCGGTTCGATCGCCATCACCGAAGACAACGTCACCAACACCTTCCATTACGGCGACAACCTGACCATCAATCAGGGCCGGCACTTTATGAAGCTCGGCGGCCAGTGGCAGCGCTATCAGCAGAACCGGTTCTATACCGGCAACAACGGTCTGCTCGGATACTTCAGCTACAGCGGAGGCACCTTCAGCAGCCAGGGCTTCGCCGATTTTCTGCTCGACCAGGTGAACCAGAAGGGCATCGGCAACACCGGCGGGACCAATCCCGGCACCTGGGGCCATCGCCAGAATCGAATCGGCCTCTTCTTCCAGGATGACTTCAAGGTCCGCAACAACTTCTCATTGAATCTGGGGACCCGCTGGGAGTACACGTCGCCCGTCTACGAGGTGAGGGATCGCCAGGCCAATTTCGATCTGAGGACGGGTCGAGAGCTCTTCGCCGGGCGTGACGGAAATAGCCGCGCGCTGTATGAGCCCTTTCACAAGGCCTTCGAGCCGCGAATCGGTCTGGCCTGGACTCCCGCGCGGTTCAAGGACAAGCTGGTGGTGCGGGCCGGTTACGGCATCACTCAGTACATGGAGGGGACCGGATCGAATCTCCGGTTGCCGCTCAACTTCCCCTTCTTCTCCGAGGCCGATACTTCATTCGACCTCTCCAGCGGTCCCGGTCGGATCGCGACCGGCTTTACGGATCTGATCGGCGCCACCACGCCTTCGGGGTTGATCCGGATCTGGAACCCCGATCTGCGCCCGCAATTCACGCAGCAGTGGAATCTGACGCTGGAGTATCAGGTCACCGGCAACACCTCCATCTCCGCCGCCTATGTCGGGCACAAGGCCACGCACCTGGTGGCGCCCGAAGATTTCAATCAACCGCTGCCGGGCGTGGGGCCGGCCAGTTCGTGGGTTGAGGCCCAACTGCGCCGCCCGTTGTACAGCGCCCAGCCGAGGGTGACGGCGGTCAGCGGCACGGACTCTCCGGGGGTCAGCAACTACGAGGGGCTGCAGATGGGCGTCCGCCGGCGACTGGCCAGAGGGTTCGAGTTCCTCGGTTCGTACACCTGGAGCAAGACCCTGACCGATAACATCGGTTACTACGGCGCGGGCAGTTGCAATGACGGAGATTGTGTCGGCGGGCTGGTCTTCTATCAGGGCAACTACTACAACCGGCGGGCCGATTACGGCCGCGCCTTCTTCGACGCCACGCACAACTTCAGCTTCTCCGGCACCTACGACCTGCCGTTCGGCAAAGGTCGGACCTTCGGGGCCGGCTGGAAGCCGGTGCTCAACGGCCTGCTTGGTGGGTGGGGCCTCAGCAGCATCGTCAGTATCCATTCCGGATTCCCCATGACGATTCGGGCGGCCGATCAGTCGTTGCAGAGTCCGCGTGGCGGCGGGCGTCCGAACCTCGCCGCCGGACAATCCTTGAGAGCGGGCGACGGTCTGAACGAGCGCTACCTCAATCCGAATGCCTTTACCCTTCCGGCCCTCGGGACCTTCGGGAATGCCGGAATCGGGATCGTCGAGGCGCCGGGTTACTCCAATTGGGATTTCAGCGTCGGCAAGAAGTTCTCGATCAAGGAAGGGAAGTATTTCGATTTTCGGGCGGAGTTCTTCAACTTCACGAACCATCCCAGTTTTGCGCCGCCGGCCGTGGACTGGAGTTCGTCGAATAACTTCGGCCGGATCACCCGGACGGTCAGTTCGCCGCGCAACATGGAGTTCGTCCTCAAATTTTTCTTCTAAGAGGCGAATCGAACTGAGAGCCGGTGTTCTGAACACGAAGTTCTTCGATCTTTGATCTCTATCACCGCGAAAGACGCGAAACACGCTGGATCGATCGATCTTCGCGTCTTCCGCGTCTTTCGCGGTTCCTTCATCCCAGCATCATCATTCCCGTTTTCCGGTTCTACATCCAAGAGATAATTCGATCGATCAGGTCGTTGTTCAGTCGCACGCCGAAATTGGTATAGAGGCGCGGGTCCCCGGCCACGTGCAGGCCGACGATCCGCGGCAGATGCGCGGTGGGCAGGTGCGAGAAGGTTCCCACGATGGCCCCGCCGCTGACGCCGTTGCAGGTGCTGATCTGGTAGAAGAGCATCTGTTCGTCCACGTGATCCACCGTCCCGGAGGCCCGCCACATCGTGTAGGATGATTTGTCGCTGGGGTATCCGGTGATGGTGACGTACTTGTCATTAAGCTCCTGGCTGGTCGCCGCGTACATGCCCAGGTAAGGGAAGTCCTCCAACGGCTTTTCGAGCTGCACCAGACCGAAGTCAAAGAGGTATTTCGTATAATCCTTAACATTGCCCGCCCGGTTGTCGTTCGGATTCGGAGGCGACAGGTTGAGATACTCTTCCGGGATCGAGATCTTGGCCGCCGGGAAGAGCCCGAAGGGCGCGGCATGTTCATCGCGCCCCGGGGCGAAGTAGACGGATCTCGCCCATCCGCCGGAACCTTTGTCGTATAGATTGTGGGCGGCGGTCAGCAGATACTGCTCTCCGATCAAGACTCCGGTCCCCATATACATCTTGGCGTCGGGAAAGACCATCACTAACTCGCCGGTGCAGACATACGGAAACGCTTTGGTATCGTCCACCTTCTCCCGGTAACTTTCGGGAAAGACGATCTGGACCGACTCGCCGATCTTGCCGGGCAGCATGCTTCGTCCATTTTCCAAGCGTTGTAACAGCGGTTTGGCATCTACCGTCGTCGATGAACACAATACGTGATGCTCACTCTGAACAGCTTTGGAGGCGTGGTTAGACATAGTTTTCTCCTTACATACAAAAGATAGGGACGGCGGATCGGACGATGAATTGGATGATTTCGCTCAGAATTATGATGTGCGGTTGTCGCACCGGGGCCGGACCCTGCACGCCGCGAGTGATGACCTCTGAAAGGCTATAAATTATTGATGAAGACCCGCCACTCCAGGAGGGAGTGATCCGGTTCGATTCGATTCAGAGTCAGTGACGGTTGGATGTCAGGCTTTCCTGCAGGAGAACTACAGCTAGGACCGCTGGGTTGGACGCAAATCTCTACTGCTGGAGAGCTGATTTCAGGACATTTTTGATCTTTGCGATATTTCTTGAGTCAGAAAAAAAGGAGGAGGCTTAAGGATGTTCAGGGTGCTAAGCGCCAAGCCTCCTCCATTATAAGGAAGACCTTCGATTCAACTTACAAGCAAAACGCCCAAGGCTGCTCCTGTATAGAGCATTATTCGCGATAGGCCTTCAACGCTTAGATTACAATTGCCTTAGTTGATAATCTGCAATATACGGAGAGACCTTGACTTTTTCTTGAGCCGGACCGATTGGCCCGTAAAAAATTTGCCGCCTCCAGCTCCTATTCCGGCCGGCCGCCTCTCGTAACTTCAGAAAATTCTGTCCTTTAGATCATTCCCGCCGACAAAACGCCCCAGGTTGTCGAGAAAATGTCTGACTACTCGCTCCTTCTCGTCCATATGCCCGCCGGCCGTGTGCGGCGTGATGTAACAGTTGGGTGCCGTCCAGAGCGGGTGGTCGGGTGGAAGCGGCTCCGGGGTCGTGACGTCCAGATAGGCCGCCGCCAGCCGGCCCGATTGCAGGGCGGCGAGCAGCGCGTCCTGGTTGACCGTGGCGCCGCGGCCGATGTTGTAGAAGATCGCGCCGGGTTTCATCTGCTCGAACCGGACGGAATCGAAGTACTTCGCCGTACCGGGGTTGGCAGGCAGCACGTTGAGCACATGGTCGGCCGTGCCGAGCGCGCTCTCCAACTCCGATTCGGTGACGATCTTGATCGGCTCCGTCCCGTCCGGTCTGCGCCGGACCGCGATCAGTCTCATTCCGAGCGGCGTCAGCAGTTCGACCATTCGTTTGGCGATGGCGCCGAAGCCCAGGATCAGGGCCGTCTGCTGGTTCAGCAGGTAGGCCTCGGCCCGCAGTTTCGTCATCGGCCACGAATGGTCGTGGAGCTGCGCCTGGACCGAAGGTGGGATTCGCCGCGCCAGACCGGTGATCAACGCCAGGAGATGTTGGGCGCAGGGTTCGCTGTAGACGGCGGAACTGGTGGTCATGACCGCCCCGCGCCGGCGCAGAAACTCGCGCATCTCTTCCGAGTCGTATTTTTCGTACCCGGCGCTGCTGACATGAAGCCATCGCAGCCCGGTCGATTGTCTGACCAGCTCCGGATCCGGTTGACCAAAGAGGACCTCGGCCTCCGTCAATGGTCCGGAATCGGCCGCGGGCGCCTGACCGCTTTTACCGGTCGAGAGAGTCAGTTGATGTTCGCCTGTTCCTGCGCGCAGCATCGGGACGGTTTCAGGCCAAGTAATGTCGCTCCATATCTTCAGCTTGAGATTTGTCATGTAGAGTGCCCCATACTATTTAAAATGTTGAACCGCTTAGATTTTAATTTGCTTACTCTTCAGTTATATTTGGACTAATGATAGTCTCTTGGTTTTAGAGGTAGAGTCAACCGTGAGTAACGGTTTTGAGATCGATGTATGACAGGTGCGGCAGACATTCACTCCCCAGTTACATCCGCCATAAATGGTCATTCCTATGGTTAGAGAGCTGTTGAATCTGGAATCACCAACTCTGCCAAGTCGGGAGGAGAATTTACATGTCACAGCTAATAGCTTACCTGATCATTGTAGGAGTCGTCGGGTTCTTTATCGGCCACTTTTGGACTCGCCGGCGCACCGCCGAAGCCTGGACGAAGGATCGGGTGCGGCTGGAGTCGAAGGTTCGCGGTTCCGATCGCGACATCGAGAAGCTCCGCGCCGAATTGAAGTCCTTTCGCGAACAATCGACCACGCTCAAGCATCAGTTGGCCACTTCCACCAACAAACTGAAGGCTCGCGACGGAGAGTTCGGCGATCTGGAGGCGCGGCTCCACTCGGTCTCCGCTCTGGAATCCGAAGTGTCGGCGAAGGATGCGAGGTTGGAGGAGCTGACGACCGAGATCAATTCGTTGCGGTCGAGGCTGGCGAAGGCCGAAGCCGATCTGAAGCGGCCGATTGAGCCCGATCCGACTCTCTACGCCGAGATCAATACCCTCAAGCAGCAACTCTCCGGCCGGGAGGGCGAGATCACGACCCTGCTCAATCGGGTCAAGGAGTTGGCTCCCCTGAGCCTGCAGATCAAGGACCGGGACTTGAGATTGCGTGAATGGGAGACCCGCTACTCCACGGGCCTCAAAGATCGGGACGACCAGATCGCGAAGCTGACCTCACAGATCGAGGAGTTGCAGACCAAACTGCAATCGGTCAACGGCAGCCATCCGGAACCCGCCCTAACCGGTGTCGTCGACCGGCGCGATGCAGGAGGGATCGTCGAATGAAGCGTTGTTGACCGCGCGCGCGACCCGATACGCTTCCATCTCCGCGGCCGGATAGGGTCTCAACAATCGAACGACCTCGGTCGCGGGATTCTTGAGATTCAACCAGTCCGCCTCCTCCGAGGGCTGCAGAATCGCCGCCATCCGATGATGGAATTTAGAGATCAACTCATTCGGCTCGACCGTGATGATGGTGAAAGTCCGCAGGATCTCACCGTCGGGCGCTCTCCATTCCTCCCAGAGACCGGCAAACGCGAAGAGGCTGCCGCCGCGCAGGCGAGCATAGACCGGTTGCCCCGCCGCCGGCCCCTTCTTGGGCCATTCATAAAAACCATCGGCCGGAACCAGACAGCGCCGCCTGATCAGCGCCTGTTTGAATGACGGCTTCTCCATGAGGGTCTCGGCCCGGGCATTGATCAGCTTGTTCCCCATGGCCGGATCTTTGGCCCAGGAGGGAACCAACCCCCACTGACATCCCATCATCTTCGATCGCCCGCCGGCCTGATCGCCCGATTGATAAATGATCGGGACCGTCTGGGTTGGAGCGATGTTGTAGCGGCGCCGCATGGCCTCCTCGATCCATTCCGCCTCGAAGCGTTCCGCGATCTCATCCGGCGTGTGGTGAAGCGTATATCGTCCGCACATAATCTCCCAGGGTTTTCAGGCTCAACCGCGAAACACGCGAAATCCGCGAAAGTCAGGATTTTTCGCGTCTTTCGCGGTTTGTCAAAGCTTACTGCTCAGTTGAACCGGACTCTTGATCGGTGAATTCCAGGGCGGCGAAGCTGACCACCGAGGCTTCATCGATGTTCCATTGTTCGTACCGGAGGAGCTGGCCGCGGGCCTGCGGCACCGCGTTCATGAAAGTATAGAGCGGAGAGAATCCGCACCACTTGAGACGGTCCTGCTCCGGCCTGACCAGATCGAAGAACTCCTCGCTCTGGCCCCGGCAGAGATATTTGAGCCGTTCGTGGTCCTGCTCCTTAACCTCCAGCATGTTGTCGTCGTCGGCCTGGACGGCGACCGGATCGCCGTATCGTTGCCCGATATGGGCGAGATCGACACCCAGCACCCAGAAGATCTGGGAGGCGTTTCGTTCGGCCAGCTCTCCGAGGGCCTCGAAGAATCGCATGACTCGATCGTCCCTCTCCGGCGGCTCGCCCAGGTGCAGCGCCTTGGCGAAGGGGCCGCACAGGATCGGCAGGATCTGAAACTCCGATCCGAGCGCATGCTGCAGGAAGACGCACTGAAACTCGATCGAGTGTTCGATGGCGTGACAGTAGTCCTCCATGGTGATCGACTCCCCGGCGCGATCGACCAGCCATTGGATCAGATCCAGATTGGGATGCAGCGCACCCAGCGGTGTGACGAACGGTTTGCGCGTCAGGCCGAACTTCTCGGGCTCGCCGTAGTGCGAGGTGCCCAGGAGGATCACCGTCTTGTTGGCAACCTGTTGCCCGGTCTCCCCGGCCAGCCGGCCATAGGCCGCGCCGTACGATTGCGATCCGCCCCAGGGGCTGACGTGCGGAGCCGCCAATCCGATGATCGGTCCGGCGGCCGGAGTCGAACCCTCCAGATACTGATCGAACTTGGGGCGCAGCTCCTCCATCCGGTCCGGATATCCGCTGCCGGCATGGGCCGGCCGGCGGGTTGAGGCGGCGGCAAACTGCGACTGGCGCGCGTTTCGCAACTCCTCGAACTGTTCGCCTTCCAGAAAGCCATGTCTCTGCAGCGCATCGATCAGCGATTGGATCACCTCGCTCGGGATCAACTGCCCGGCCAGCTTTGAGAGATGCGCCTGCATATCGAGTCCGGTGCTCTCGCCGTCAAAGAAGCTCAGGCCGGCCGAGAGCAGCGGCGGAATAATGAGCATCTCTTCCGTGTAGCGAAATGGATCTCGAAAGAGCAGTCCGGGTCTCTCGGGGACCGGCGACGGCATGATATCTAGACCGAGTCGAAGGCGTGGCAATCGTTTGTTCATAAATGTGTAAACTATGGCGTTTCAATGGCTTAGATGCATAAAACGAGACCGCTCCATTATCCCGGAACAGGCTGGGGGCCGTCAAGCTGTTTTTCCGGCGCGCCGGAGCCCTACTGGAATATCGCGAAGTTACATCGTAGAATCGAAGGTAGATGATCGAGACCTCCCGACAATCCAGGCCGAGCGTTCCGGTTCGGCTCGCGGTCGCGTTATGTTGGCTCTTGCTGCTGGTGCCCGCGGTTTCGGCGCAGAAGGTGCGGCGTAAAGCGACCACTCCGCCTCCGGCGCCGCCGAAGGTCACCGCGCAGGAGCTGAAGGAATTGGATGAAGCCGCCAGCCAGTCGCGCGCGCACCTGATCGAGACGTCGCAGAACTATCGTCAAAGCCTCGAACGTCTGCTGGTGCTGCAGCGGGAGGAGGAAGAGCGTGCCACTGCCGCGATCGAGAAGAGCCAGAATCTCTTCGAACTGGGAGTGATCGCCAAACGGCAACTCGAGGAGAGCGAGCAGAAGCTGGCGGAGGCGAAGGGCCGGGCCGCGGAGACGCAGCGGCAAATCGATTCGGTCGATCATCTGATCGCCGAGGTCAATGCGGCGGAGCAGTTGGCGAAGATGCCGTCCGCCTCGCGAAACGGATTGAGTTCGACCGCCATGCTGGTGCGGTTCATCGGCGCGAGCCGCTGGTCGATGAGCGATATCGACAAGGTCGACGCCTTCTTCCGTTTGAAGTTCGGAACCGCCCTTCCGGTCAGCGCGCTCGGACAGACGGAGACCCATTCTCGCCTCGGCCTGGATCATCACAATGCGATCGACGTCGCCATCCATCCCGATAGCCCGGAAGGAGGGGCCTTGATCAGCTACCTCCGTTCACAGGGCATCTCGTTCATCGCGATCCGCGGAGCGATTCCGGGATCGGCCACCGGCGCCCACATTCACATCGGCCTGCCGTCCAAACGCCTCACGGCACCCTGATCTCAAATCTCAAATTATTGGTCTACTGTTGCTCTAAGGATCTAGTCGTGTGTTCGATGACGCTCTGAGATTTGGGCGGTTCGATCGGAGATCCGTAGATCGGCGGATTGGGCGGCGGGATGTACATGAGGGTCGGGGTCGGCGGGGCGATGGCCTGGACCGGTTTCGCGGCCGATGGATGTTTATCTCCGAAGATCCAGGAGTAGAGCATCCAGGCCAGTCCGGCGAGGGTCAGGGTTCCCGGGATCACCAGCGGACCCGGGGTATTCTCGGCGATGCCGATCGCCAGGAAGGGCAGGAACAGCACGAGGCCGGTGAGGAAGATCTTGGCTCCGCGTTGAACGCCGCGTTTGCTCGGCGACGATTCGTTATTCGGAGTCGGGTTCGCCGGAGAGGTCGGAGCTCCGTCGCGAGCCAGCAACTCGGTCACGCCGTCCAGGCGAAAACCGCAGTTCGGACAGAACCGCGCGCGGCCGGACGTTCGTTGATTTCCGCATCTCGGACAGAACATATCGCCACTTTCTACCGGAAGCCAGGTACTTTGAAAAGTATGTTTCTTGAAGGTTTGATTCAGAACCGCGAAACACACGGAAAATGGTCGATTTCGCGTATTCCGCGTCTTTCGCGGTTTAAATCTCAAATTCCCGAATACTTAATTTCCAGAGTACTGAGAATTGACTGCGAAAAATTGGTTTAGGCAACACTTATTAACAGCTTCGAACCGGGAAGTCAAACATCGGACCTCCATCAGTGCCGCCCGCTGCCGCCCGTGGATTTGACGCCGGGTTTGTCGGCGGTCTTGCCCGGAGCTTCGGGTCTCCGGGAGACCGGCCCGTCGCCGTTGTGATAGTTGGGAAAGGCCGGCTTCTGGTACCTGGGCGCCGGTCTTCTCTTCAGCTCCGAC
>DATEFT010000290.1:0-14125 GCA_035280505.1 Blastocatellia bacterium
GCTCATCAGTGGTTTCCTTTCGCATGAAGAGCCGAATGGCTGAAATTTAGTGAGTCGAACTCCGTAGCTGTTTGATGGCCACTTCTATCTGTTGGCGGACGTTTTCGTTCTTCTCGGTGGTGAGCAGCTTCTCCAGAGGTCCAATCGCCCGCTTCTCTTTCAGTTCGCCGAGCGAGAGGACGGCGCCGGTGCGCACCGCGGCATCCGGATCGGAGAGCGCTCCGATCAGCGGGTCGACCGCGCGTTGATCGCCCAGCCGGCCCAGGGTGACGGCCGCGCTCGATCGCACGAAGGTGTGCGGGTCGCGCAGCAGCTTGAGGACGGCGTCGAGGGCTTTCGGGTCGCCCATGTTTCCCAGGGCGGCGACCGCGCTCTCACGTTCTTCGTTGTCGCGGGAACCGAGCGCCGCGATCAGGACTTCCCGGGCCTGATCGCCTCCGATCATTCCCAGGGCCAGGAGGGCGCTCAGCCGATCGCGGCTGTGCGGGCTTTTGAGCAACTTGATGAGCGGTTCCACCGCCCGGGGCGAGGCCGCCTGTCCGAGCCCCAGAATGGCCGTGGCGCGGACGTTCTGGTCGGAGTCTCCGAGCGCGCCGATCATCAGTTCGATCGCGGCGGGGTCTTCGATCTGGCTGATCTCCTCGAGAGCCGCGCGGCGGGCGCTGGGATCTATATTTTTGAGTTGCGCGGCGAACTTGCTCAAATCCGGCTTCTCTTGAGCGGTGATCGCCACCGAGGCCGGGAACAGCGCCAGAAAGCAACAGAACCTGCGCAGAGAGATGGTGGTGAGCATAGAGACCCTCGCTTCCGATGGGGGAGTTACGTTCGGCCGCCGATCGAGGTCCGATTCAGCGCGCCGGCATCTGCGAAACAAACCAGGTCATGATCGCGATGAACACGATACTCAGGACGGTCACGATCATCATAAATCGTCCCGGCTTCAAGCCGCGTCCGCCGGCCCCGCCCGCTTCGATCAGGGCCTCGGGCATCTGCCAGTTCTCGGCGTCCGGGGGAGCGGTCCGCGAGCCGTTCGCGGCCGGCGCGGACGTTTTGACCGGCGCGGGCGGGGCCGGTCCGGAGGCCGGTTCGGCCCTGGTCAACCGGGCGGTTCCGCCCCTGACTGCCCGGGCTTCCGGTCGTCGTTTGGGTTTGGGCCGCTTCCCCGATTTCATAGCCAGTCGATCTTGCGGAAATAGAAGTAGAGCGCGAGGGCGATCACCAGCATGGCGGCGAGGGCGCCGACATATCCGTATCGCCATCCCAGCTCCGGCATAAATTGAAAATTCATCCCGTAGATTCCCGCCACCAGCGTAACCGACATGAGGATCGCCGAAATCGAAGTGAGGCGCTTCATGACCTGGTTCATGCGGTTACCCGAGATCGATAGATAAGCATCCACCGTGCCGCTCACGATTTCGCGCAGAGTATCGATCATATCGGCGATCCGAATCAAATGGTCGTAGACGTCCTGGAAATAGACCATGGTCTCGCGCGAGAAGATGTCCTGTTCGCGGCGCAGGAGGGTGTTGAAGACGTCGCGCAGCGGGACCACGGCGCGCCGCAGAAAGAGCAGTTGCTTCTTGATCCGGAAGACCTGCTTCAAGGTATCGGTCCGGAAGTCCTCGAAGATCTCTTCCTCCAAATCCTCGAGGTGATCGGAGATCGAATCGAGCATCGGCATATAGTCGTCGACGATCGCATCGATCAGCAGGTAGGTCAGGAGCCCGGTCCCGCGCTCGGCCAGGTCGGTCCACCCGCGCCAGAGCTTCTCGGCGACGGGGATCACGCGGAGCGGCTGGCTGTGGACGGTGATCAGGTAGTTCTTGCCCAGAAAGATGTTGAGTTCGCGCAGCTCCAGCCGGGTCCGGTCCACCAGCTCGGCCTCGTAGAGCACGATGAAGTAGTACCCCTGATACTCTTCGATCTTCGGCCGCTGGTGTCCCAGTTGGCAGTCCTCGATCGAGAGCGGATGCAGCTCGAATTCGCGCGCGAGGTCCTCGAAGTCCTGGGCGGTCGGGTCGGAGACGTCGACCCAGACGATGTTCGGTTGTTCCGAACAGAGATCGCTGATGCGGTGGGGGTCGCCGACGCGAGTGAAAGACTTGGAGGAACGGTCCAGGACCAGGGTCTTGATCATAAGAAGATTTTCGGTCTTCAGGTTTCGGCCGAGCTCATCCGCCTGAACCTTGATGACTGGAGGACCGAAAACTGCGGCCTACTCATTAGATGAATTGATGACGCCGCCGCCGCCCAGCAGATCGTTGATGGCGCGCAGCCGGATCTTTTTGATCTCGTTGACCGCCCGCTCGGTGGCGTCGCGATCGGCGTATGGCATTTCACGCACGACGGCTTCCAGCGCGCGCGATTGTTTGAAGATTGCCTGTTCAATCTTTTTCAGGCAGTAGTTGCGGTCTTTGGATTGAGTCTCGGGCAGCTTGCGCGTGTAATGGTCGGCATACCTGATCAGCGCCGCGTAGACGTCGAAATCCTCGGCGGCCGCCTTGTACTGGCTCTCCTGGACGAGTTTCAGCGCATCGTTGATTCGCGCATCGGAAACCTTGAGGGCGGCCTCGACGTGGGGCCTCGGTCGCTGCTCCCTGAGAATGGTCTGGGTCTCGGTCTCATTCAACTCTTCGGGCAATAAACGATCATTCACCTGTCGCGGCCGAGATTGACTGGCCATCGCCAAGATGGGTGCCAAAGTCAAAAGCGTAATGAAGATCGTTCGTTTCAGCATAACTGCCACTTTTCCGGTCACGCTTTATCTCAAGGAGGGGAGTGCCACTGGCACCCATAAAATACCATCTTCGGCCCACTCTGCCAACTGGTGCCGTGAAGTCTGCGATTGGGGCCGGAGGGGCGCGCTTAAGGTTTGGAGGCCTGGGTCTCGGCCAGATCTCCGATCACCGGGAATTTGAACTTCTGGCCCTGGTACGCCTGGTACATGAGCCAGCCGGTCCCGCCGAGCGCCAGCAGCCTGAGCCCGAGGTAGATTAGATTGTCGATAAACCAGGGGGTCACGATGGAAAAGATCCCCAGCACGATGTTCAACGCCAACATGGCCACGAAGAAGAAGATCGACTGATAGGCGTGGAAACGGACGAGCGGATCTTTGTTGTACGGCGTCAGCACCAGAAAGAGAATTCCCGTCACGAACGATAACGGATAGCAGAGCAGTGCCGCGATATTCGGTTTCAAATCGGCGTTCGCGGCCGCGCTCGGCTGCGGATACGGCGCTTGATAGGGCGGTTGTTGATAAGGACCCTGGCCGTAATTGGACTCTCCCTGTGGAGCCTGATAGGTAATGGACGGATTGGCCGCCGGTTGGGATTGGGGCTGTGACGCGGGCTGGGTCGGCGCCAATTTCGCCCCACATTTATTACAGAACCTGGCGGCTTCGCTGATTGAAGATCCGCATTGTGTACAAAATCTCGCCATCGCCTTTTCTCCATTCGAGAGTGGTGGGTGATTCACCAAAAATTGTGCCTCCGGTTTGCGGCGCACAAATTATCATGATTTTCAGCCGGGTGCCCCCTCTATTTTGCCTCGCATTGGAGAGTTTTAGAAGAGCGTTCAACACGCCGTTTCTAGAAAGATTGTCCTAATCTGACATGGAAAGCTCCCCGCGATTGCCGGAGGACGGCACATGGAGCCAGCCCCGGGTTCTGGCAGCCGCCCGTCTGGTAGGCCGGGGGATCGATCAGAAAGCCGTAATCGAGTCCGACCGGTCCGAGCGGGGTATTGATCCGCAGACCCATTCCGAAGGTATTGGTCATATTGCTGAAGTTGACGTCCCGGACGCGGCGGAAGACGTTGCCCAGATCGTAGAAGGGCACCAGGCGCAGCCGCTGGGTGAGCGGGTATCGCAGTTCGAAATTGAAGATGGTCATGGCGTCGCCGCCGATGGGGACCAGCGTCGGCAGGTCGCAGGGCTGGCCCGGCAGGACCTTGTCGCAACGCTGCTTGTCGCGAGGCTCCAGGATGTCCTGGGGCCCGGCCGTCTCGAACCTGAAGCCGCGCAGGGTGGTCGCGCCGCCGGAGAAGAATCGTTCGCTGATCGGCAATCGGCGTTCGGTCTCATCGATCATCTGGTTTCCGTCGCGGTCGCTGAATTTGAACATGGCCGCGAGGCCCGCGCGGGCCGAGAACGCCAGGGTCGAGCCTCCCAGCAGCGGCACCTTGGAGTTCAGGGTCGTGTAGGTCTGATAGGTGCCGAAAAACTTGTTGAACGATTCATTGCCGCCCAGGATATTCGAGGCCAGCGAGTGATCGGCGCTGAAGAGCCAGCCCGTCGTCGGGTTGAGCACGCTGTCGCGAGTGTCGTGGGTATATCCGACCGAGAGCATCCCCAACCGGATCGCGCGTTCGTTGCGCGTCAGATCGGTGCTGAGGGTGCTGTCGTTGGGATTGGAATTGAGACTGGACCCGAAGACGCTGGCGCGCTCCATGTTGTAGCGGAACCGCATCGACGTGCGCTCGCCCAGCTTGCGCTCGGTCTGAATGAAGGTCGCGAACCGCTGGATGCCGAATCCCTGATCTTCCTCGCTGTTGGTCGGATTGCCTTTTTCGTCCAGGATCCGCCGCCGGACGAAGGGCTGGAGGTTCGTATTCCGGTTATAGAAGGCCGAGATGGTCGTCGGGAACCGCCCCCCGAAAGGCCGCAGATCGGTGAAGGAGAGCTGCGCGAACTGTTCGCGCCGGCTCCCGCGCATCCGCAGCGAGAGGGAGTCGAGCGATCCGCCCAGATTGGTGTTCGCGATCTCGATCAGGCCCCGCACCCCGTCGTCGGTCGAGTAGCCGAGACCGTAGACCAGCAGCAGGGGCTTGGCCTCCGTCAACTCCACGATCACGCGCTGCGCTCCCGGATCGTCGGCGCTCATGGACTCGGTCCGGATGTTGATGTCGCGGAAGGCATTGGTCGAATAGAGATCGCGCTGGGTCTGGCGGATCTTGGCCGGCGTCAAGACGTCGCCGAGCCTGAAGTCCAGATAGCGGCGAACCCAGCCCTCGCCGGTCTTGCTGAGCCCCCGGATCTCGACGCCCTCGACCCGGGCCCGCGGCCCCTCGGTGATGTTGTAGTTGAGCATGACGCTGTCTTCATCGACGTTCGTCAGCTCCAGCTCGGCGTTGGTCTCCAGGAATCCCCGCTGCACGTAGAGTTCGCGGATCTGTTGGGCGCCGGCGCGCGCGCGCGTCAGCGAGAAGGCCTCGCCGGTCTGAATCGGCACCACGTCGCGCAGCTCCTTCTCCGGCAGGATGGTGTTGCCCCTGACCTGGACGCCGGCGATCTCGGACTGCAGGCCTTCCTCGACCACGAAGATCAGGATCAGGTCGTCGTCGTTGGGCTTGACGGCCAGTCGCGACCGGACCCGCGCGCTGCGGAATCCGAGGTCGAGCAGACGCTGGCGAATGATCTCTTCATCGCTGCGTCGGCGATCGTTGCTGGTCAGTCCGCGCACGTAGCCGCCGATCAGCGGCAGATCCTTGAGGAAGGGGACTCCGCCGACTTCGCTGGCGATCTGTGATTGCAGTTGGCCGGTGAACTCGTCCAATTTGACGAGGTTGGTGCCCTCCAGGCGGATCTCCTTCAGATCGTAGATGGCGTTCGGTTCGACATCGTAGAAGACCGTGGGATTGGTGCCGCCGCAGTTGATCGGGTCGCAGCGGTAGTGCACGTCGGCGAAGAAGTAGCCCTGTTCCTGGAGGTACTCCTTCAGGCGGCGCTCGCCGAGGCGCGCCAGCGATTTGCTGAACCCTTCGGTCATGATCGGCAGCAGTTCCCGCAGCTTCCGGTCCTTGAGTTTGAAATCCGCGATCGGGCTGACCCGAACCGTCGCCGACGGCAGATTGGGCCGCGCGACCTGGCTGGCCGCGTCTTTCCCGTCGCCCGAGGCGCCGGCGGCGGCGGCCGGCGAATCGTCTCTGAAGCCGACCGAGAATCGTTTACGCCCGCGAAGCTCGAGCGTGAAATCGTCGCCGTTCACGCCCTGTCGCGTCAGGCTGCCGCCCTGGGTGTAGGTGGCGACGGCCGAGAAGCGATTGGAGAAGGTATATTCGGCGGACGCGGTCTGGTCCTGTTCGCTCGAGAGGTTGGTCGAGTAGCTCAGGTAGACATTGCGCGAAAGCTGCTGGCCGATGGTCAGACGGGCGGCCGGGTTGGCGTTGGGCCGAATCAACGGGTCGATCTGGAAGCGGCTCAGGCCCAGCAACTGCTCGGTCGGTTTGGAGATGATGCCCGAAGAGAGCAGCGAGGCCGCGGCTCCGACCCCGGTCCGCAGCAGATCCTGGTTGGTCATGGTCGCCGATTCGGTCTTGCCGGTCGTGATCAGCGCGATGATTTCGTCCCGCGCCAGTTCCGGCTCCGAGCGGAGGGTCAGCTCGACGTCGTCGTAGGGGCCGTTGAAGCCCATGATCACCCGATAACTGTTGATCTGGCTCTCGGCGACCAGGTTGAGGGTCGGTTTCGCGCCGCCCTGCGGCAGATCCACGTATCCCGTGGTGATCTCGTAACGTTGTCCGCGGAACCGCGCCGATCCGCCGTCCAGCGCGATGCGGCCGGTCAGGTTCGGATCGTTGAGCGCGCCGGTCGCGGTGAAGGCCGCGGAGCCGACGGCGTTGAGCTGATCGTTCCGCACGATCAGCGAATCGCGGGCTTCGATCCGTAGATTCAGTTCGGTGGCCGGCATCCAGGAGGCCCCGAAATCGCCGCCGCCGCCGAATCCGTTCAGCGAGAGGCTGCTGATGTTGCTCGCCAGCAGGTTGTCCAGGTTGATCTTCGGCGCGTACTCCACCTGCGGAATGTTGATGGTCCCGGCCAGCACCTGGCTCTGCGGCGTGCCGGTCAGGGTGAAGTTGCCGGCCAGAGTCGCGCTGATGTCCTGATAGGTGACCGCGGCCTCTTCGGTCTTGAGATTGTATTTCCACTCCTGCGGCCGGAGCTGCGCGAGTTTGAGGACTCCGTTGGCCTCCATCGTGCCGTCGTTGGCGTTGGCCTTGAACGAATCGAGCTTGATCTGATCGCCGGCCAGCGTGATCTGGCCGGCTCCGTCCGAGATGAAGATCGGCAGGGAGCCCGACGAGAGCCCGAATCTGGTGACGTCGACCTTGCCGCTGAGATGGGGCGCGGCGGCCGTTCCGCTCAGTTTCGCGTTGATCGAGACCACTCCGTTGAAGAGCAGGTCGGAGCTGATGGCCGGCAGTTGGTCGAGGCTGAGCACGCCGTCGAGCGAGAAGTTCATGGCGGCGTCGCCGCGCAGACCCAGGGTTCCCCCGAGCGTGAGATCGATCCCCTGGCCCGTGAACCGCGTGTTGTTGGATTTGATCTGCAGGGCTTCGAGGTTGATGGTCAGCGGGGTGGCGACCTTGATCGGAACCTGGGCGATCTCCAGCGAGGCCTCGGAGAGCTCCAGGCCGCCGCGCAGACGATCGAAGGTCATCTCGTCGTTCTCGTCGGTGACCGGCCCCTCGAGCTTCAGCTTGCCGCTGATCGTTCCGGCGATGGTCGATTTGTATTTGGGCGCGAAGATGTCGAGGAGCGGCGCCAGTTCCTGGCCGATCAGGTCGCTTTCGATCGTGATCGGATGTCCGGGCTGGCGCAGTTCAATACTGCCCCTGATCACTTCGGGTTTGTTGCCGGCCGCCGCGGGCGTGGAGTTGCCCAGCAGGTTGGCGGTGACTCCGAAGTCGATCCGCCCGCCGGTGTTGGTCCGCGCTCCGAGCCTCAATTCGCCGGTGCTCCGGCCGTTGATCTTGACGTCGTTGCCTTCGGCCAACAGAAAGACCTGCAGGCTCTCCCAGTCCAGATCCAGATCCTTGCGATTCTGCGTGTTCCCGGTCAGGAGCTTGCCGGAGATGACCAGGTCGGCGTTGGCGGTGCCCTCGACTCTCGTCTCCTTGAGCTCGAATCCCTGGGCCAGTCCATCGAGCGAGATCTTGTCGGCCTTGCCCTGAAGATTGAAGGTGTAGTCTTCCAGGTTCAGCTCTCCGCCCACGTTCAGATGGCTCTGTGAGAGGACGATCTCCAGGCCGGACAACCGGGCGCTCTTCTGATCGAACTGGAGGGCGGCCGTCACGAGTTCCGCCGGTTGATCGGCGATCTTGGCGTCAACCAGATTGAGTTGTCCGGCTCCGGCCGGAGCCCCCGGCAGGCCGGTCAGATGGACCTCTCCGGAGACGTCGCCGGTCACGAACTGGTTGAGATTCGGTGCGCCGACGGCGGCCAGGAGGCTCTCCAGATTGAGGCGGTCGATCACCGCGTTGACTTGGCCTTCCGTCGATTTCCGGGCGAACGGCGTCGCCAGATCGAACTTCAGCGATCCGCCGTTGGCGCCCGAGAGCAGCCCCTTCTCGACGCGGATCTCCTGCGGGCTGACGAAGAGATGGCCCGAGAGCGCGCCGAGCAGCGCGTCGCGCAATCCGGCCGTCCCGATCTTCACGTCTCCCTCGATGGTCGGTTGGTCGAGCCGGCCGGAGACGCGGCCGTCAAAACTGAAATCGCCGATCAATTGCGGTTCGTACTCCGCGATCGCGGTCCGGGCTCCGTCGATCGATCTGGCGATCTGCAGCAACTGCTCGGCCTGCGTCGAACTGGCGGCGAGCCGCAGATCCGAATCGCCGCCGAACGAGAGGCTCCCATTGGCCGTCACCTTGGAGACATCGGTCGCGATCTGGACCTGGTCGAAATTGAGATTGCCGTCCTGGATCTTGAGCCGCGCCTCTCCGGTCACCGGAATGAGGTCCATGTTCTCCGAGGTCTTCCCCTCAAACCGGCCGTTGACCGCGCCGTTGAGGGTTTTGGTATCTCCGCCGATGAAGCTGACGCCGGCGTCTCCGCTGACCTTTCCGGCCAGCGGAAGCTCGACCTTACGGTCGGTGGCCGTGAAGAGCGCGACCACGTCCTTCGTCTCCAGGTCGTTGAAAGTGGCCTGGCCCCTGGCCGTCTCTCCGCTGACGAGCGGAAGCGCGAACTCTCCATTGATTCGGCCGCCGAAGAGGTCGGCCTTGATCTCGCTGAGAGCCAGCGCGGAGTTGTTCAGGACGGCCCGGGTACTGGCCTGGGTGAAGGCGGCTCCGAGGATCGAGCCCTCTTTCAGATTGGCCGCCGTCTTGATCTCGAACCGGAGGTAGGGGCCGGTCACATCCAGGCCCAACAACATCTCGTTCAAGGTCAGGTTCGAGAGCTGGCTCCGGGACCATTCGACGCCGTTAATGTTCGCGCCGGCCGTGACGGCCTGGGCGCGGCCCTCTTTGACGTCGCCCTGCAGGCGATTGATGACGACGCCGGCGATCTTGAAGCTGGGCGCGGTCAAGAGCTGGGTCCGGACCTGGCCGCCCGTGAAATTGACCTGGCCCCCTTTCGAGTTGACGGCGAACTGCGCGATCTGCGCCTGGCGGAACTGCCAGGTCTTGACGTTAAGGTTCTCCGCGCTCAGATCGCCCTTGATCTGGTAATCGGACTGCTCGCCCTCCAACCGGCCCTTGCCGACGGCCAGGCCCTTGATCTGGGCCTTCTCGCCGCCGGACGACATGAAGCGGGTCGCGTCCTCGAGGTTCACCCGCGAATCGAAATCGAAGCCGTAACGCGGCGCTTTCCAATCGTCGAGCCGCCCCTTGGCCTTGACCTCGGCCAGCGCGGAATTGAAGTCCAGCCCCTCGATCTCCACGCCGGATCCGGAGATCCGGCCGGCCAGCGCGAGCCGGTCGATTCGGGCCTCGCGACCTTGCAGCTTGAGGCTTCCGACGCTCTCGAGTTTCAAGCCGATGACCGACGGCGCCGGCGATTGGGCCCGGACCTGAAGCCCGGTCAGGTCGGCCTCGAGCTGGTGGCAATGGTCTTTGAAATGGATCGCGCTGTTCGAGAGGGCCGCCGCCAGCTCAGAGATATCGATCTTGACCGCCCCGGATCCGGGCGGCGCCTGGTGCACGCCTTCGAGATTGGATCGGTGTTGCTGGTCACGTTCCAGGTAGAGCTCCACGCCGTCCAACTCGACCTGCTTGATCTTCACCTCGCGGCTCAACCGGAGCGCGTAGGGATCCTGAACCTCGACCGCCAATTCCACCCGTTTGATGGTCGCGATCAACTGTCCGGTCAGGTCGTTGTAGATCTTGAAATCGCGCAGTCCCGCCGCCTGCCGCCCCAGCGCGATCTGAGTGCCGCCGATCTCGCCTCGCAGCCCGTAATCTTTCAACGCCACTTTCACCTGTTCCCCGACATAGCGGTTGAACCTCTCCGATCGCAGGTAGAGCCATCCGCTCAAGATGAGCAGTCCGATCAGGGAGAGGGAAACGACGAAAGCGAGCAGGAGTCTGGCGGGGGTGATTCGCCGTTTACGCGGGGGGGCAGTTCCAGGCGTAGAATTTGGTTCTGAAAGCGTCAATTTCATCATTGCAAAACTCGGCACTTGGGGAAGATCAGAATCATTCAGGTTGTCTGCCCTTTGGGAGGTGCAAGCATATTCTTATTGATGTAGAAGCCATGATCAAGCCCCTCCGCCGGTCGGATCAAGTAATTGTTTGAAAATATTGAACGCTTGAAAAGTTCTACCTGACGAGTTAAAAGTTGTTCCCAAAATAGGACTTGATGTTATTAGGAGTAAGGTTAGCGGGTCTTCATCTGCGCTCGAACCGGAACCGACATGAAACGAATCATCATTGGCACCGCGGGCCACATCGATCACGGTAAAACGTCATTGGTCAAGGCTTTGACAGGAATCGACGCCGACCGTCTCAAGGAAGAGAAAGAACGGGGCATTACGATCGACATCGGGTTCGCCGATCTGACCGTCGGGGAGGTGCACTTCGGTTTCGTCGATGTGCCCGGTCATGAGCGGTTCGTTAAGAACATGCTGGCCGGCGCCCATGGCATCGATCTGGTCATGCTGGTGGTGGCGGCCGATGAGAGCGTCATGCCGCAGACGCGAGAACATTTCGACATCTGCCGGCTGCTGGAGATTAAATCCGGGCTGGTCGTCTTGACGAAGTCGGATCTGGTCGACGAGGAGTTCCTGGAACTGGTCGAGGCCGAGGTCCAGGATTTCATCTCCGGATCGTTTCTCGAGGGGGCGCCGATGGTGCGGGTCAGTTCGCGGACCGGCGAGGGGATCGATCAGCTCAAGAGCGCTCTGGTGGCCCTCGCCCGCGGCGTGGCCGAGCGTGACGACCGGGCCGTGGCGCGCCTGCCGATCGATCGGGTCTTCACCATCAAAGGGTTCGGCACGGTCGTCACCGGGACCCTGATCGCCGGCAAGATTCGAGCCGGCGATGAATTGGAATTGCTGCCCTCGTTGAATCGCCGGGCGCGGGCTCGCGGGTTGCAAGTGCATGGGCACGCGACTCAAGAGACCCAGGCCGGAGAACGCACCGCCGTCAACCTGCAGGGGATCGAGGTCGGTGAGATCGAGCGGGGACAGGTCCTGGCGCCGGCCGGAAGACTGGCTGCCAGTTCGATGCTCGATGTGCGGCTCCATCTGCTGAACTCCGCGCCGCGATCGTTGCGGACCCGCTCCCGGGTGCATCTGCACCTGGGCACCACGGATGTGCTCGCGAGAGTCGTGATTCTGGGCCAGTCCGAACTGGTCCCCGGGGCGACGCGGTTCGCGCAATTGCGGCTCGACTCGCCGGTCCTGACCATGCCGGGCGATCATTACGTGCTGCGCGGTTATTCGCCGGCCGTGACCATCGGCGGCGGTACCGTCGTCGATGCCCAACCGCACAAACACCGGCTCCGTGAGGGCGAACGGGCCGCCGCGCAGCTCGATCGACTGTTCGCCGCCGACGAGGTCGAACGGATCGCGATCTTCGTCGAGATGGCGGGCGAACGGGGCCTGGGCCAGACGGAGATTGCGGCCCGCAGCGGATCGACCGACGAGCTGATTCAGCGGGCGGCGGAGGCCATGGTCAAAGCGCGCCGGGCCCTGATCATCAGCCGGAATCCGTTGTTCCTGGTGGCGCGGCCCGCCTTCGAGGAACTGGCCAAAGGCGTCCGTTCCCTGCTCAAGACGTTTCATCAACAGTCTCCGCTGGCGCCGGGGCTCGGGCGCGAAGAGTTGCGCGAACGCCTCTTCACGCGGCTGCCGCCGGAGATCTTCCGGGCGGTCATTAACCAACTGATCGAACGCAACGAGGTCGTGGCGGACAGAGATCTGCTGAGCCTGAAAGGCCATCGGGTCGCGCTCTCGACCGAAGATCAGGCGGCCAAGGACCATCTGGCCGCCGTCTTTGCCGGCGCGGCTCTTCAACCGGCTCCCTTCGAGGAGGTCCTCAAACAGACGGCCCTGCAGTTCGGACTCGAGATCGGGCGTTTGCAGCGGTTCGCCCAGATGCTGATCGGGAGCGGGGAACTGGTGCGCATCTCCGACCTGGTCTTCCATCGCAGCGCCCTGGACGAGTTGAAGAACATTCTGCAGCGCTACAAGGCCGAGCGCGGCCCGCGGATCGATGTCGGGGCCTTCAAGGACCTGACCGGCGTCTCCCGCAAGTACGCAATTCCACTGCTCGAACACCTGGACCGCCAGCGCGTGACGCGCCGGGTTGGCGACGCCCGCGAGATCCTGTAAGATGCCTGCGGCTCTCGGGCTAGGATCCCGCCGGCCGTAAATGCTCTACTAACCAATCGGACAGATAGACCGCTGAAGAAGAAAGGCCGACGGACCTCGTTAACGGAGTATTTAATCTCTTCTCCCAACAACGCGATACCTCCCCGCACTCCCCGCAATCTTTATCTATTTCAATCAGGAGATAATATGCGCAAGTACATGGTTCGGGCGCTGTGCGGCTCGATGCTGCTCGGTATCATCGCTCTGTCGGCCGGTCTGTCCGGTCGCGGTTGGGGATGGGGGAACGAGACCGTTTCGGCTCAGGCCGCCGTGCAGCCGGTGGCGGTCACCGGCAATCTTTTGTCCCCGCTCTACGTCACGCATGCGCGAGACGGCAGCGGCCGGTTGTTCATCGTCGAACAGGCCGGAAGAGTCCTGGTCCTGCCTGCGGAGGCGGCCTCGCCGCTCGCGACTCCGTTTCTGGACATCGGCCCGAAGCTCCTCGCCGGAGGCGAGCGTGGATTGCTGGGCCTGGCCTTTCACCCGTTCTATCGCGATAACCGCCGCTTCTTCGTGAACTATACGCGGGCCGGAGACGGCGCGACCGTCATCTCCGAGTTCAGCGCCTCGGCCTCCGACCCCAATCTCGCCGAGACGACCGAAAAGATCCTCCTCACGATTCCTCAACCGTTCGCCAATCACAACGGCGGGATGATCGAGTTCGGTTACGACGGCTACCTCTACATCGGGATGGGCGACGGCGGATCGTCTTTCGATCCCGGCAATCGTGCTCAGAACCTCGACGAGCTGCTGGGCAAGTTCTTGCGGATCGACGTCGATCACCCGAACGGCGCGGTCCCTTACTCTTCGCCCGCGAGCAATCCGTTCTTCGGCGACACGCCGGGCCGCGATGAGATCTTTGCGCTCGGGCTGCGCAATCCCTTCCGGTGGTCGTTCGATCGCGCCAGCGGCAATCTCTACGCGGGAGATGTCGGGCAGAACGCGGTCGAGGAGCTCGACATCGTCACGCGGGGCGCCAATCTCGGCTGGCGGATCTTCGAGGGTACCCAGTGTACGAACGTCGATCCGCTCTGCGACCGGCCGGGCCTGACCCCGCCGATCACCCAATACACGCATACGGGCGGGCGCTGCTCGGTGACGGGCGGTTACGTCTACCGCGGCCAGCGGTCGACCTTTCCCTCGGGCACTTACATCTTCGGTGACTTCTGCACGGGCGAAATCTTCACCTACTACAACAACACCATGAGCCTGCTGATCGATACGGATCTGCAACTGTCGAGTTTCGGTGAAGACGAGCTGGGTGAAATCTATGCCGTGGGTCTGGACGGCAGGGTCTTTCGACTGACCGGCCCGGCGCCCCCGGCGACCTCCGTCTCGGCCGCTTCGTATCGGGGCGGGGTCTTCGCCGCGGAATCGATCGCCACGGCTTTCGGTCTCAATTTCTCCACGGCCACCGAGACCGCGCCGATCGGCCAGCCTCTGCCGACCGTCCTGGCGGGCGCTTCGGTCAGAGTCACGGATGCGACCGGCGCCGACCGACCGGCGCCGCTCTACTACGTTTCGCCGGGACA
>DATEFT010000291.1:0-4437 GCA_035280505.1 Blastocatellia bacterium
AGCGGTTCGATCATTCACTCGTTGTGGTTGTGCGGCGATTCTTATCTCTCGTTTATTCCACCGATCCCCACGGCTTGCTTGTTTACGATTTTCGGTTTTCCGTAGTAATTGATCTCGCCTACCCCGAGGGCTTTGGCATCCAATTGGTCCGTCGCATAGACCTCAACGCTACCTGCTCCCGTTGCATTTACCCTGGCCTTGGCCGCACGTAAATTCTTCGCGTCCACGCTTCCGGCACCCGATAAGGTGATATCCGCTTCCTTTGTTTCACCATCCGCGGTTAAACTTCCGGCTCCCGCCATGGTTATTTCCATTCGGTCATTTTTCAAATTGGATAGATTGGCTTCGCCCGCGCCGGAAAAGACGAACCTTTTAAGATCGGGAACAGAGACGGTGATCTTCAGTCTGTCTCCAGAGTCGTATTCTCTACTCGAACGGATGTATAACGTGCCGTTATTAACTTCGGTGGTAATTAATGGGATGATGTTGTCATCGCCGCTGATTTCGAGCCCTGCCGGCCCTTGAGTCTGCACCTGAATCGAACCATGACAGCTCACTTCCAGCGAGGTGAAAGGGGCAAGTGATCTCTTTTCGGTCTTCACAATGCCGCTTCCTTCAGTTCTGTTGGGAGTAGTCAGGGAACTGCATCCGGCCAAACCGATCATCAATGCTATACTGAGTGATGCCAATATCTTCATTTGATCTTCCTTTCAATCCGATCCCTGATCGAAAATATTAATCGAGATTGTAACACTCTTATCGCCGGCCTTCGAGGTTGGCCCATTCCCCGGACTGAATGAAGGCCGCCCAATAGAAGGGGTGCTGCCGTTTCAACTTCTTGAGCGTCTCCAGTTGCACCAGTCTCAGGGCCTCGCCGCGTCCCTGGCCCCGGGTCAACCCTTGATAGTAGGCCGCCATCAGTTCGCGGGTGATGTTGTCCGAGACCGGCCAGAGGCTCATGACCTGAGTCTCCGATCCGGCCAGCACCAGGGCGCGGCGGAGCCCGTGTACTCCATCGCCGTTCTTGACCTCGCCCACTCCGGTGTCGCAGGCCGAGAGCACCACCAGTTCGGTTCCCCACAGATCCAATCCCGCCACCTCCAGCGCGGTCAACACTCCGTCGTCGTCTTGACTCCGGCCCTGATTCGCTCCGGCCAGCGCCAATCCGGACCGCAGCAAGGGGTCTCTGATCTGCGCCGCCCATTTGCTGAGCCGGAGGTCCGACCCCCGCTGCGAGTCTTCGTCGGCGCTCGCCTGGGGCTCGGCCGTCGGAGATGGTTGATCGCCGAGGAAGAAGCCGTGGGTGGCGATGTGCAGGATGCGAGGCGCCCGGGCCTGTTTGATGGCGCCCTCGGTGGCCTGTTGCCACAACAACATTTTGGCTTCGGGGAGCACCGTCTTGATCGATTCCGCCTCGCCGGCGGTTCCCGGCAGCGGTTGGAAAAAGATCTGGGTCTGATCGAACTTGACCTGGTTTCGACCGCCGGCCGGCTTCTCACCCTGGCGGTTGACAGCCACGGTCTGTTCGGGGTTCTGATCCATCGGGACGGTGGCGGGTCTCCCAAAGGCCGGATTGGCCACGATCAGCGCCTCGGTTCGCGCCGGTTCCGGTTCCGGCGCCCGCAGCAGGTCGCGCCCGCTCGTCAGATAACTGATGGAATAACGTTCGACCAGATACCGATTCTGTTCATCCACCAGCGCGGCGAAGGGGATCAGGTTGAGCTGGCCGTCCGGGACGATCAAGAGGCGGCGCGCCCGGGCGGAAGCCGCGGCTGCGCCAGAGGGGCCGTGCGGCAGCAAGGTCCGCACGGGCCGCATGACCCGTTGATCCACGACGCGGGCCAGCCGCTTGACATCCGTTCGTTCCGGATCGCGAAGGGCCTCGCGCCAGGCGGCGATGGCGCGATCGATCGGCGCCGTCTCGCCGAGATCGACCCATCTCGGCGGTCCCTGCGCCGGGAGCAGATAGGCCAGGTAGCGCGGCGGCCGGCTCTTCCCGACCTGCGGGTCCTGCGGAGTCAACACGGCAAACTCGACCAGCGCCGCACCGGCCGGAAGCCTGGCCTGGACGGCATCGAGCGTGACCGGTTGCAACTGCGAGCGCAACTCGACGCTGCTGACGCTCAAGGCCGCTTCCAACTCATCGACCTTCTCTTCGAGCGGTTTGAGCAGAGTCTGATATTTGGCCGAGCCGGCGTCTTTGAGCGTGAGGGTGGCCAACTGCGAGCGCGTCGCGACGAGTTGATCGAAGAGTTCCTGATTCTGCGGCGTCGCGTGGCGCCGGAAGG
Organism: Blastocatellia bacterium; assembly: GCA_035280505.1. Taxonomy (GTDB): domain Bacteria; phylum Acidobacteriota; class Blastocatellia; order RBC074; family RBC074; genus JAKEHZ01. The sequence goes on from DATEFT010000291.1 coordinate 2,289, forward strand.
CCGCCACCGTGTCGGTCATGGCTTCGAGCCCGCGCCCTTTCCGGCGGAGCACGGTCGTGAAGGCCAGGTTGAGCGCCTGCGGATCGTTCGGAGCCCCCTGGCTCTGGAGCGAGAGCGTGAGGTTGGCCTCTTCCGCGAAGAGGTCGAGATAGGTCAGTTTCTGGCGCTCGGAGCCGGTCGCGAGATTGAGGGCGAGCAGACGTTCGCGGGCTTCATTGGCGCGCGACTGAAAGGCCACGGCCTGGGCCATCGAACCCCGGGCCCAGGAGAGCCGGGCCAGACCCTGGAGCGTGTCGGCGACAGTGTTGTTGGATCCCAGGGTCCGTTCCAGAATGGCCAGCGCCCGCAGGTAGAGCGGCTCCGCCTTCGCGTAGTCTTTCATCCGATAGTAAAGATTCGCGAGGCGATGAAGCGAGCCGGCGGTCGCTGGATGTTCCGGTCCCGACGCCTTCTCCAGGATCGTCAGGGCTCGCAGGTAGAGCGGCTCCGCCCTGGCATAATCGTGCTGCTCAACGTAGAGCCCGGCCAGATTGTGGAGCGCTTCCGTGACCTTGGAGTGTTCCGGCCCATAGGCCTTCTCCCAGATGGACAGCGCGCGTTTCAGCAACGGCTCTACTTGTCCATACTCTCGGCGCTGGAGGTAGACGAGGGCCAGACTGTTGACCGCAGTGCCGACCGACTCGTGCTCCGGTCCCAGGGCCTTCTCCCGCAGCAACAGCGCGCGTTGAAAGAGAGGCTCCGCCCGCGCGGAGTCACCCTTGCGGAGGTAGATGGTGGCCAGGCTGGTCACGGTATTGGCGGTCAAGGGATGGTCCGGTTTTAGCACCTTCTCATCGATGGTGAGGGCCCGCCGCAGGATCGGTTCCGCCTTCGCATAGTCGTCCTGGAGCAGGTAGACATTGCCCAGGTTCAGGAGAGATGAGGCGATGCTGGGGTGTTCCGGGTCCAGAATCTTCTCTTTGATCTCGAGCGAGCGTTGATAGAATTGTATCGCCTTCGCGTAATCGCCTTTGTCATTGTGCAGATTGCCCAGATTGTTGAGATATTTGGCCACTTCCACATTTTCCGGGCCGGTCATCCGCTCCATGAGCACGATTGCCCGTTGATAGAGCGGCTCGGCCTGGGCGTAGTTCTCATGTTCCCGATAGAGTCCGGCCAGGTTATTGAGGTATGGGGCCAGATCCGGGAAATTGGGGCCAAAGTTCGCCTCGGCCATGGTGATCGCGCGTTTGTAGAAGGACTCGGCCTGCTCATAGTTGCCCCGGTCGTGATAGAACATCCCCATATCATTGGACAATCTGACGATCGCCAGTTCATTGGGGCCGACGCTCTGTTCCAGAATTTCCATCGCTTGCCGATATAACGGCTCCGCTTTTTGATACTGGCCCTGGTCGGCGTGGATATTGGCCAGTTGGTCGAGAGCCTCGGCGACCGCCGGGTCTTTCGGTCCCAGGAGCTTCTCTCGGATCTGCACGGCGCTCTCCGCCAATGTTCGCGCTTCGTCGAACCTGGCGGCATTCAGCATCTGCTTCGAGGCATCGTAGGCGTCTCTCGCCTCCTGCAAGCCCAGCTCGTTCTCGGTCGCGGCTCGCACTTCTCTGATCTCGATCCGAAAACGTCCGGCCGCCGTCGATTGCTGGGACCGCATCACTATCTGGTAGACGCCCGACGCCCGCGTCACGAACTCTGGTTCAAACACTGACGATTCCTTGGCCAACGGAACGAAGTTCAGAACCCCTTTGCCGTCCGGTGCCCGCAATCTCATCACGACCTCAATGCCGTGTTGCTCGATCAACAATTTGACGAATTGACCGGCGGTCAACGTCAGTTGATAGGTGTGGGACTGGCCCCCCGCCAGCTCCGCCTCGACCGGTCGGCCCGGTTCGAGCGGCCGAATCGCCGGGGCCTGCGGCCCGGCTCCGTTTGGCGTGGTCTGTCCGGCGGATTGGGCTGAAGAGGCGGTTTGAATCCAGACCGATGACAGGCCGATCAACAGGACGAGGCTGAGCTGCCTCCTCCTCCCACGAAATCTCCGGGAAACCGCGCCCGGAGCGAATGACTGCACCATTCCCGCACCTCCGTTAAGGTTGAAGACTGGATCTTTGAATCAGAACTGAACCCGGCTCCCTGAATTCGCCCGACCGAGGAA
>DATEFT010000292.1:0-3122 GCA_035280505.1 Blastocatellia bacterium
CTTTCGCGTGCTTCGCGATCTCGACTCTCATTCGGGGGGGCTCACCGGATGCCGTGTTTGTTGAGGAAATATCCGAAGTTGCGGCGGTCGATCCCGAGCAGGGCGGCGGCGCGTTGTTTGACTCCGTTGGTGATGCTCAACGCTTCGAGCAGAATCTGCTTTTCGGCGGCTTCGAGGCGGTCTTTCAACGATAACTTCGGCTGCTCTTCACGCTTCAGCTTGTCCGGCAGGCTGGCGGCGCTGAGGTTTCGCCCCTTCTCCAGAATGACGGCGTATTCGATGGTGTTCTCCAGTTCCCTGACGTTGCCCGGCCACGGATAGTCCATGAGCATGGCCAGCGCCTCGAGATCGGGCGCGACCACCTGTTTCCTGAGCGCGGTCGAATATTTCTGCAAGAAATGGCCGACCAGCAACGCGAGATCCTCCCGGCGTTCCCGCAGCGGCGGCAGCCGAATCGGAAAGGCGTTGAGCCGGTAATATAAATCTTCCCTGAATCGGCCGGCGCTGATGGCTTTGGTCAGGTCCGCATTGGTGACGGCCACGACGCGAACGTCGATCTTGATCGTCGTGGCGTCTCCGACCGGTTCGAACTCTCGCTCCTGCAGCACGCGGAGCAATTTGGCCTGGCCCGAGAGGGACAGACTGTCGATCTCGTCCAGAATAATGGTGCCGCCGTCGGCGAGTTTGAACCGGCCCTTCCGGTCTTGAACGGCCCCGGTGAAAGCGCCCTTCCGGTGACCGAACAGTTCGCTCTCCAGCAGGGTCTCGGTGAGCGCCGCGCAGTTGACCTTGATCAGTGGCCGTTGCGCGCGGCGGCTATGAAAATGGATGGCCTGGGCGACCAGTTCTTTCCCGGTCCCGCTCTCACCCTGAATCAGAACCGTGGCGTCGCTCTGAGCCACCAGACCGATCAACCGGCAGACCTGACGAATCTCGGGGCTCTGCCCGATGATGCTGGGAAAAGCGAGCGCCGTTTCGATGAGGTCTTCGCGGGCGACCGCCGGCGTCGCCGCTCCGGACTGGCCGGCGATCAACAAGGTCCTGGGATGAGCCGAATCTTTGAGGGGCCGAACGGTCAGCGTGCAATGAAGGTTGCGGCCGTCACGGGCCCGCAGTTTCTGCTCGATCGTCACCGGCGAGGTGCCGGCGGCGGCAGCCCGCAACCGATCGCCGCGATCCGGAAGAAGACCCTCCATGCCGAGCGCCAACAGCTCGTCGATCGAATACCCTAACAACGTGGCTGCCTGTTGATTCACATCTAGAAGGTTGAAGTCGTGAGGCTCGATGACGAAAACGGCCTCGACCAGACTCTCCATCAGGATCCGGTAAATCTCCTGATCACCGTGGGTGGTGGCAGGACCGAAGGATGCTGATTTGATCATGATTACTCCTTAATAAATGTGGGACATGAGGACGGGCTTTCGGACATTAGGTATCCCCTGGCCAAGAAAAATTTTCCCCAGAGATGAACTAATAAATTGTGATACACACCTTGAAATACGCCGAAGGCGCGAAAGATCGTCGAGTTCGCGTAGTTCGCGTAGTTCGCGGTGAAAGAAAAGAGAGACTGAAGCACTTCGTTAGCAGGGGGCCAAGCCAGCCGCTTCCGCCTTCAATTCATACTCCGGAAAAGCGCGGAAGCATGTCGCGGATTTTTCCGGAGGCGGCTTCGGGTGTGCCACTCCCGAGATGGTAACTCAGGACTCTGGAAAGTGAGTTCTTTTCACGGCTCCCCGATCCTGGTCTTGAATGATGTGACCTGCGGCCTGCTGCGGGAGATCTGGCGGGCGGAGCACGAGCTCTGGCCGAGCAGCCAGATGGTCAACGAACGCCAGGTTCGCCGGAGAACGGCGGGCACGGTCGACACGGTCAGGCAACCCGGCCTGGTCGTCCGGGGCGACGGCACCGGGTATGCGCTCAGAGGAGCAATTCTGGCCGCGAGCGTCATCAACGGCGCCGCTTCCGGATTGCCGGTGAGCGAGGGTCTTCGCCACTACACGCTCCGATTACGGAAAGCCTTTCATTCACACCTCAAGGAGTGCCTCGGGTACTATTCCGAAGAGTTCACGTCCCCGGGCTGGCAATCCGAGATCGAGCGCATGGCGCGGGCGCACTCAGAGGAAGAGTCGAATTTCGGAACCGCGGACCAATTCCGGTACGTCCTGAACGGCCTCCAGCCCGTGCCGGGCTAGAGAAGTCTAGACTTCTTCAACGCAGGACCGTCCTGGCCGTCGCCGTGCCCCCATCATTAGGCGCCGGTTTCAGCCCCAGGATTCCGGTCAGGATCTGGTAGACATCCACGTTGGCAAAGGGCTCGATCGTCAGCGGCGATTTGAAGGCCGGGCCGTGGGCGATGAAGATCGCCCGCATCGATTTGAGCCGATTATCGTACCCATGCACTCCGCGGTAGATGGCCCCTGCCGCCCGGGTCTGCGTGGAAGGACGATCGCGATCCCGGCGCGAGATCGTCCATCCCTCCTCAGCCACGACGACAATCTCGCCGATCCGCCGGCTCTCCCGATAGTGGAACCGCTCCGGGATCTCCGCTTTTCGATAGACGGAGACGTGCGGGGGCGATTTGGACTTCAGCCGATCATAGATCGACTGTTCCAGCCCCGGTTTTGGCCCCGGTTTTGGCCCCGGCTTCGAAAAGATGTTCACGAACGTGCCGCTCCAGACCACCATCTCCGCCTGTTGGGGATCGAAGTAATCGTCGAGCAGGACGACCCGGCTGGGATCGACCCGCGCCATGCCGTGGTCGGAGACGATCACGAGATTGACCCGTTCGAGGAGGCCGCGAGACTTCAAACCCTCGACCAACCGGCCGACCGCCTGGTCGACCGTGGCCACCGCCTGCCTGACGGCCTCGGAATCAGGGCCCGCTTCGTGCCCGGCATGATCGACATCGCTGAAGTAGGTCAGGATCATGGTCGGGCGTTCCGGCTCGGCGAGTTCCAACCACGAGAGCACCGTATCGACCCGCTCGGCGTTCGGAATCTTTTCGTCATAGGTCTTCCAGTAGCTCGGCCGCCGGCCTCCGATCTCGGCCTCGGTCCCGGGAAAGAAGAAGGCCGCGGCTCGCTGCCCCTGCCGCTCGGCGGTCACCCAGATCGGCTCTCCCA
>DATEFT010000293.1:0-5153 GCA_035280505.1 Blastocatellia bacterium
CCGAATTTTCCGCACAGCTTAGCAAATGTATAGTCGATTGCGCTAGAGCGCGCCCTTAAGCTCCAGGCCAAGGGGCCCAACCTGCGCTACACCTTGAGCCCGCTGGTCGCGGCGGCGTCAGGGATCAGCCTGACCCTGACGGTTGCCGGATTATTGGGGATCTCGCGTTTGACGCGATGGAGACGACGATCAACACGGCGATGCAGTTCCTGAACGCGGTTCCTGATCCGCTGGATCTCGCTTCCCTGCCCGGCCCCGGAACAATATAATTCTGGAAGACTCTACCTGCTCCCACCCCCTCATAACTGCTATTGATCGTGGAGCATTCTATTTCATGATAAATGGAGGCCCGGGGAATCCCGCCTGGTCCGCGCGGCGACGGATGGGAGAGGACCCGGTTGAAATCGTTGACGCAGTCGTTCGAAGCACACTCGCCCACCCCGGCTCACACTGAGATCGTCGTGTCGCCGGCGTGGGTCAAGACGATGATTGATCGTCGTTCGCCGGTCCATCGCCGGAATCGGTTCGTCGTTCTCGAGGCCAGTTGGGCCAGGCTCGCGGAAGCCGGGGATTACCTCGCGGGACACATCCCCGGAGCGCTCCATCTCGACACTGACGAATTTGAAAATGGCTATCCGCGGTGGCTGTTGCGCCAGCCACGGGAATTGCAGCGCGTGATCGGCGCACTGGGCATCCCGCCGGCCACGACCGTAGTCGTGTATGGCCGGCAGACCATCGCGGCGGCCCGCGCCTGGTGGGTGTTGAAGTATGCCGGCGTGGCGGATGTGCGCTTCTTGAACGGCGGGCTGGCCGCGTGGAGAGCAGCCGGTTATCCGGTCGAAACGACTATCAACCTACCCGAGCCGGTAGTGTTCGAGGAACGTGTCCGCGATGAATGGCTGGCGACGACGGCCTATGTCAGGACGCATTTGAACGATCGTCAAACGCGGCTGGCCGATGTGCGCAGCCTGGAGGAGTATATAGGCGCCAGCAGCGGGTATAACTATATAAATTTCAAAGGGCGCATTCCTGCGGCCATTCACATCGATAATGCCGATGACACGGCCCGCTTGTATGTGGGCGCCGATGGCGCGTTGCGCGATGCCGACGAGATACTCGCACTGTGGCAACGAGCAGGTCTCACCGATGACGGATCTGAGGTAATCTTCTATTGCGGCAATGGCTGGCGTTCGAGCCTGGCCTTTCTGTATGCCCGGGTGCTGGGATTCAAACGAATCCGCAACTACTCCGACGGCTGGGGCGGATGGAGTACCGTCTACACTCCCGACCCGCGCGCCGATGGCAACACCCCCGGATGGCGGCAACGGCCTTCGGCCAACCCCTTTCTAAGGACGTGCGAGGGATATTGCCCGGGGCGATTGGCCTGAGGACGAATACTCTTTCACCTCGGCCTACTCGGCAGGTTGAGAGAGATTCCATGAAAAACGCCAGCCCTGGCGGACGACGACCAGCAAGCGCAAGAGGGCCGTGGCCGCAGACGCAATCACGGCCAGCGTCAAAAACCCGGCTCGGTACGAGCCGCTCGCATATTTGATCTGGCCGAGCAGGTTCGGAAGCAAGAATCCGCCAATCCCACCGGCGGCGCCGACCATGCCGCTGGCCACGCCGATCTCATGGCGAAACCGCTGCGGCACGATCTGAAACACGGCGCCATTGCCCATTCCCAGGCAGACCATTCCGCCGGCGATCATGACGGCCGCGAATCGGAGCGATGGTAATTGAGCGATCAAAAAGTAGGCCGCCCCGATCAGCGCCAGGAGCACCGAGAGCATGCGGACGCCGCCCAGCCGATCCGCCAAATAGCCGCCGAGCGGGCGAACCAGGCTACCGCTGAGGGCGGCCACCGCCGTCAGGTAACCGGCGGTTATCGGCGTGACCTGATACTGATCGCGGAAAAAGAGCGGCAGAAAGCTGCACAGCCCGACATAGCCGCCGAAAGTCACGCTGTAAAAGAGGCAAAACCACCAGAGGTCGCTCTGTTTGAGCACGAGCAGATAATTTCTGACCGGCTGTCGTTTCACTTGCGAGGGATTATCCCTCGCCATGAGCACGAAGGCGGCCAGGACGACGGCCAACGGCAGCATCGAGCACCCCAGCACGTTATGCCATCCCATCTGCTCGGCCAGACGCGGAGCCAGCAAATTGGTAATCGCCGTGCCGCTATTGCCCGCGGCGGCAATGCCCATCACCAGCCCTTGCCGGCTGGGCGGATACCAGCGGCTCGCCAACGGCAAGGCGACGGCGAAGGAGGCGCCCGCGGTCCCCAGCATCAAACCGACGGCCAGTAAGGCCGGCAGACTGCCTCCCGCCAGCCATCCGAACGTCAGCGGTAAAAACAGAAAGGCGAGCATCGCCGTGCCCACGCGCTTGGCGCCAATGCGATCGCTCAATAATCCCAGCGGCAGGCGCAGCAGTGAGCCACTCAGAATCGGCGCGGCGACGACCATCGCTTTCTGCGCCGTATTGAGGCCCAGACTCTCGGTAATGTAGATTCCGAGCGCGCCCAGCAAGACCCAGAGCATGAAACTGAAATCGAAATGGATGAAGCTCGCGATCAGTGTGGGCCCATGGCCCGGCGTTTGATCGGGCGGCGGCGATGGATTGGTCATGACAGTCGATCTCCTTCGATTGTCTGAATTGAGCGGCCCGGCAAAATGGCGGAAGATCCATCGATCGATGGATAATCCATCGTCACTTCCGATCCAGGGCCCGCAGATAATGCTGCAATCCGAGGTTGAGCAAAAAACAGACGGCGCTCGCCATCATCTCCGGCCAGGCGACCGCGGGGTCGTCGCGGAGATAAGCGTCGATCGCCGCCACCTGCAGCCAGAGCTGCAGCACGACCAGCAGCATGACGAGGCACAAGATGCCGTAAACGATCGTGCCCCTTGGTTCACGCGCGAATAGTCTTTTCATCGTCAATCCCCTTTCAAACCGTGCGGGCTTCAAGGCCGGTCGCGTAGATCACGTCCTTGACAAATTTGAGTTCGATCCGCGGCAGGGGGCGGCGGGCCGGTCCGGCCAACGGCCGGCCCGTTTTGAGATCGAATGAGCCGTTATGACAGGGACAGAAGAAACGCCCCTGGCCGGGCTCCGGCACCACCGGGCACGACAGGTGTGTACATTTCTGGCTGAAGGCGACGAAATTGGTTTCATCGATTCTGACCAGCAGACAGGTGTCGTGCTCCGCCGGGTAAGCGAAGACCAGCGACTGGCCGGGGGCCAGTTGATCGAGTTTCGCGATCCGGCGCATCGGCGGTTGGTGACGCCACCGGCGCCGTAAATTCCGCCAGACGATCCAAAAGTGGCCGAAGGCGAAGGCAAAGCTCATCAAGAGCAGGAACCTGGTGAAATTGCGCCTCGTCAGGTAATGATCTTCCAGCCAGTCGATCGGGAAATCCCGCCGCCATCCGGCCCGGTCGCGGTTGGATCCGCTGTCCGGCGCCGCCGTGAGCTGATGAGGTTTGGTCGGAATCATGGCGTCTCCTCTTCGCCGTTAGAGTTGCCGGTCAGGACGTTGAGAGCGGTCCCCAGGCCGATGGCCTGTTCGTGCATCGCGGCCGTGACGTCGAGATACTCGGGCTGTCCCACCCTGGGCGTCATGATATTGACCTTCGTGGTGATCGTCTGCCGGCCGAACCGGAACTGATTGATCGGCCTGGAGCGCGGGCGCGACTTCTCGACCTCTTCGCGCGTGCCGAAGAAGAGCGCCTGGCTGGGGCAGACCGTCGCACACATCGGCCGCTTGCCCGCCGATGTGCGGTCGTAACACAGATCGCACTTCATCATCAGGTTGAACTCCGTCTTCATTCTCGGGACGCCGAACGGACAGGCCAGCACGCAGTTGCTGCAGGCGATGCAACTGGGCTTGCGGGCCGTCTGCACCACGCCGTCCGCGGTGCGTTTGATCGCATCCGCCGGGCAGACTTCGGCGCACGTCGGCTGGTCGCAGTGCATGCAGACGACCGGCGCGGTCTGGACCGAGTGTGCCCGATCAACGAATTCGAGATGGATCATCGAATGCCCCTTGTGCGTGTCGCACTCGCTGCAGGCTTGCACGCACGCCTGGCAGCCGATGCATCGGTTCGGGTCGATGAAAAATTCCATGTGGGACAGAAAAGACATGCCGCCCTCCAATGACTATGGGTGTTCGTCGCCCCGATCCGGCGGCCCGGCGGCTCGCCTGACGCGCACCGCGCAGACCTTGAATTCGGGAATCTTCGAGATCGGATCCTGTGCGGAAATCGTCAACTGGTTCACACTCTTCCGGCCCGCCCAGTGATAGGGAATAAAGATCGTATCGGGACGGATGGTCGTGACGACCTGCGTCTGAAGAGAGATCTCCCCGCGCCGCGATTCGACCGTGGCCCAATCGCCGTCCGTGATGCCCAGCCTCTCGGCCAGTTGCGGATGCAGTTCGACGCGCGGTTCCGGATATTGTTCGACCAGCGGGCCGATGCGCCGGGTCTGGGTGCCGGACAGGAACTGGCTGACGACGCGGCCGGTCGTCAGCATCAACGGATAGTCCGCATCCACGTCCTCCGCCGGCGGATCGTACCGCGCGACGTTAAAACGCGCTTTGCCGTCCGGGAAATAGAATGGACCGGCGCCTTTGGCCACCGGGTTCCACGACCCCTTCTCGAACAGCCGAGGCGTGCCCTCATGTTCAGGGGGCCCGGCCCGCGGCGGATCTTCACTGGGACAAGGCCAGAAGACGCCGCCCTGTTTGACGATCTTTTCGTAGGTGATGCCGGAATAATCGGCAATGCCGCCTTTCGAGGCCAGGCGCAGTTCGTCGAGAATCTCACGCGGGCTGGCGAAGGTGAAGCCTCGCTCACGCTTCAGGGCCCGGGCGAGGTCCTGGATAATCCGCCAGTCCTGTTTGGCGTCGCCCGGCGGATCCACGGCCTGATTGATCTTGATCACGCGACCTTCGATCTGCGTCACGATCCCCTCATCCTCCTCGTGCAGTGAGCCGGGCAGCACGACGTCGGCATGGTGCGCCGATTCGTTCAAGAAGAAATCGATCGCCACGTAGAATTCCAGCTTATCCAGCATGTCGGCGATAAAACGGTTGTCGGGCAACGAGACCTTGGGATTGAAGCAGATGGAGAGCAGCCCTCGGATCTCGC
>DATEFT010000294.1:0-8400 GCA_035280505.1 Blastocatellia bacterium
ACCCCGGCGCGATCGACGATGATCACCCCGTCGGCATTCCTGACGATGAGATTCCGGAAGCGCTCCTCGGAAGCTTTCAATTCGAGTGTGCGTTGATCAAGCAATCGCTCCAGCTCGCTGGTCTGCTCGTTCATGCTCTTACTCACCTCTCCTCGCCCTCAGAATTCCGCCCTAACTCTCAGAGAACATCTCACGCAGACGATCGAACTCACCCGGCGCCAGATGCTGCGGGTTCCCCGCCAAAATGCCGCCGACGTTGCGGAACGGCTTGCCGATGTGCATTCCGTGATTGTCGATATTGAATTCGCGAATGTCCTTGTTGTGCATGGATCCCCGCATCTTGAGGACCGTCAGTCCGCGTTTCATCTCGCCGAACGCCTCGACGTACCGGAGCAGAATGATGGAGTCGGTGATGGTCGAGATGTGCGTTTCGGTGATCGAGGTTCCGCCCATCAGGCTGGCGGTGGTGGCGGTGAAGAGCCCGACGATCTCCTGATGTTTGATGAACGAGGTCAGGCTGATCACGAATTCGCGAAAACCTTTGATGGTCGAGACCCGCTCGAGGGCCGAGAGGCTGTCGACCGCCACCCGGTTCGGTTTGAACTCCTGGATCTCCCGTTTCATGCGCACCAGGTGGTCTTCCAGGCCGAACGTCTCCGGGTAGACGCAGACGACTTTGAGTTTTCCATCCTGCTCCATCTGCTCGAAGTTCAGGCCCCACCCGCGCGCGTTGCGGAACAGTTGCTCGCGGCTCTCCTCGAAGGCGAAGAGCAGGCAGCTTTCGTTCTGCTTGACGCCGCCCGCGATGAACTCGGCCGTCATGAGGGTTTTGCCAGTTCCGGTCGCGCCGGAGACCAGGATGATCGAGTCGCGGAAGAAGCCGCCGCCGCACAGTTCGTCGAGTTCCTGGTTCCCGGACGTCAGACGAATGTTGGAGGACTTCTGTTGGAGCTGGGTCTCGGCCAGCGGAATGACGACGACTCCCTCGCCGGTCAGGACCGTGAAGGGAAACTCTCCCTTCTGGTGGTTGGTGCCGCGATACTTGAGAATCTCGACGGTCCGGCGCCTCTTCTCCTCCTCCAGTGAATTGCGGAGGATGATCACGTTGTCGGCGACGAACTCCTCCACTCCGTAGCGGGAGATTTCACGATAGTCCTCCGCGCATTCCGAGGTCAGGATCGCGGTCACCCCCATCTTCTTCAAGGCCAGGGCGATTCGGAACAGCTCCTGGCGGACGGTAGCGGCGTCGTGTAACCGGGTGAAGATCGATCCCATGGAATCGATGGAGAGCCGCTCGGCGCCGACCTTCTGGACGGCATGCTCGATTCGGGCCAGGAGCGCGCCGAAATCGTAAGAGCCGGTGACGGTCAGCTCGTCTCCCGACCGGAGCGAGGCATCGACGAAGGCCCACCGGCCCTCTCGCTCCAGCTCCGCGATATTCCACCCGAAGCCGGCCGTATTCTGGCGGATGTCGTCCGGGGACTCTTCCAGGGTGACGAAGACTCCGTTCTGGTTCGCCTGCCTGATGCCTTCAACCAGGAACTGCGCGGCGAAGACCGTCTTGGCGCTTCCGGCGCTTCCGGAGACCAGGGTCACGCGCGATTTCGGCAGCCCGCCGTCGGAGATGAAATCGAATCCAGCGATCCCGGTCTCCAACTTCTTGATTGGTTCTTTCCCTTCCATAGTTACGAGCTCCTCTTCAACTTTCAGGTTTAGTAAACGAGAGCAGGTCCAGTTCCAGCAGGACCTTCTTGCCGTCCGACAGGTCGCCGATCACCCGTCGGGAGGGCAATGGCAGAGGTTTGACCAGGGTCGGCGTGACCAGGATCCGCTCGTCTTCGGCCAATTGCGGTCGTTCCAGAACGTCGATGATCACCATCTGATATTGATCGCCCAATTCTTGCTCACAGAGCCGCCTCAAGTTGGCGATGGCCCGCTCAGATCTCGGAGTCAGCCCCGCAATGTAGAGCTGAAGCAGAGGTTTATTCATGTGGTTCCCCTTGCCCGGCGTCAGGCTTCCGACCGTCGGAAGTGTTGAGGCCTCTGATACTCAAGGTGTAATTACGGTAATAAGTGACCAGATATCCCATCAACTCGAGGACGATCAACCGGCCTTCTTCGAGATAGGCCCTCGATTTGGAGATCGTCACATTGGCGGCCTTGCGCTGCAGCGCGGTCTGATGAATCTGGACCACGTCGCGAGGACCGGCCTTCAGAAAGCCGAGCTGATCGCTCAGGGCGCGCAGGCTCTCCGAGAGCTGATAATCGACCTTGTAGACGCGTTGTTCCAGTCCCAGGTCCAACAACTCCCCGTAGTGTTGGACCATCTCCTCAAAATAGTCCGGCAGGCTCTCCCGCAACGGCGCCATCCCCAGCGACTGGGCCGAGACCGCGGCCCGGGGCGCGCGTGGAAACAGGCTCAGCAATTCGAGCTCGCGGGTCGTCTCGGCCTGTTTGGCGCCGATCAGCGTTCGAACCCGAGCCAGCAGCGTTCGCAGATGAATCGGTTTGGAGAGATAGGCATCGGCCCCGGCCTCGATCCCCGCCGCCTCGTCGTCTTCGGAGATCCTCAGGCCGGTCATATGGATGATCGCGACCCGTGCCGACTCCGGATCCGTCTTGAGCTGCCGGCACACTTCACGGCCATCAGCATCAGGCAGCAAGACATCCAGCAGAATCAGGTCCAGATGTCCGGCTCTGGCGATCTGCAGACATTCCTGCCCGGTGGTCGCGCTGATTACTTCGTAACCGGCCATCTCGAGGAAATGGACATAAGCGCCCAGACTATTCAGATCGTCATCGACGATGAGTATTTTCGGTCTGCTCAAAGCTGCGCCCTGCCAGGAATCGTCCGGGAGAGAGGAAGTGATACCTGAACGGTAAGAGATTAAGTTGTTGCCATCTACACTAAAACTTGTTATGCATTCTGATCCAAGATCGGATTTAAATCAATGCGCGGTTGCGTGAGGCGCGCGCGATCTATTCAAACCGCGAAAGACGCGGAACACGCGAAATCATCGATCTTTCGCGTCTTTCGCGTCTTTCGCGGTTCAGCTCTCTCCGCCGATCATCCGGCGAAATAGAGTTCGATCGCGGTGATGCCGGTCGGGAGCCTGACCTCGACGAACCCTTTGCGATATCGCCAGGCCGGGCGGCCGGGGCTCCAATCCTCGTCGGTCGAGGGTGAGATCATGCCGGTTGCGGATTGGACGGAGCGCGGCATCCGGTCCGTGTAGAGCCGGACCACGACGTTCTTCCGGCGGCCGGCGCCGGTCCCTTCCTGCAGCGGCCGCAACGTGACCCGGGTCCCGCCTTTGGACTCGGACCATTCGATCCGGCGCAGCAGGCAGTCGCCGCGCTGATACGCCATGGATCTCCCATCGTCTTCATAGAGTTCCGCGTGAGCGTCGGGGCCCGGATAGAGCGAGACCTGAAGCTCCGTCTCCGCATTGATCTCGCCGGTATGCTGGACGACGGGTTGGGTGAGCACGGCCCGGCCGCCGCGGACGAAGAGCGGGATCGACGAGAGCGAGACCTCGATCGTCACCGAGTGCCCGCCTTCGTAACGCTGCCCGGTCCAATAATCGAACCAGGTCCCTTTCGGCAGATAGACGGATCTCTGGCGGGCGCCCTCCTCGACGACCGGCGCGACCAGCAGCGAGTCGCCGAGCATGAACTGCGTCTCCAGATCGTAGGTCCGCGAATCGTGCGGGAATTCCAGGAACATCGGCCGCAAGGCCGGCAGCCCCGTTACCGACGATTCCCGCATGACGTTGTAGAGATGCGGCAGCAGCTCGTATCGCAACTCGATGGCGCGGCGGTTGACGGCCTCGTGCACGGGCCCGTACGACCACGGATCCTGCGGCGGGGTGCCGAACGCCGTGTGGCTGCGCATGAAGGGATAGAAGACCGCCGCCTGCAGCCAGCGCGTGTAGAGTTCGGCGGAGGCGGCGCCGGCAAATCCGCCGACGTCGCTGCCGACGAAGGGGAAACCGGAGAGGCCCAGGCCCATCAGGGTCGCGATGCTGTCGGAGAGCGCGGGCCAGTTGCTGACGTTGTCCCCGGACCAGACCGCGGCATATCGCTGGCCGCCGGCGAACGTCGCGCGCGTCAGCACGAACGCCCGCTCGTCCGGGCACAGCCGGCGCAATCCTTCGTAGGTCGCGCGGCTCATCAATTGACCATAGACGTTGTGAATCTCTCGATGATCGGTCGGCTGCCCCTCGTTGTCGTGCCTGACCGTCAGGGGAAAGGTGCCGGTCGGTTCGACGAAGACGGCCGGCTCGTTCATGTCGTTCCAGATGCCGGCCACGCCCATCTCGACCAGCGATCTGTACAGCCCGCCCCACCATTCGCGGGTGGCCGGGCGGCTGAAGTCGGGAAAGACGCTCGCTCCGGGATTGCGCTCGGCCTGCGAGGGCCAGACCGGGGCGTCATAGATGGAGCCGTCGGGATTCGTCACGAAGTGTCGGCCGGCCACTCCCGAGTCATAGAGGGCGGATCCGGGCTCCTTCTTCGGATGCGGATCGATGATGGTCACGACGCGGAATCCCCGGTTCCGCAGGTCGCGGAGCATGCCGGCCGGATCCGGAAACTTGTCCGGCGCCCAGGTGAACGGCCGGTACCCGTCTTGATAATGGATGTCGAGCCAGATGGCGTCGGCGGGGATCCGGCGCTCGCGAAAATTGTCCGCGATGAAACGGACCTGACTCTCGGGATAGTAACTGTAGCGGCACTGGTGGTACCCGAGCGTCCACAAGGGCGGCAGCGGCATGCGGCCCGTCAATTCGGTGTAGCGGCTGACGACCTCTTTCGGCGAGGGGCCGTCGATGAAGTAGTAGTCGAGTTCTCCCCCGTCCGCGCCGAACGAGAGCGTGCCGGCCGAGGTGTGCCCGATGTCGAAGCTCGATCGGAACGTGTTGTCCAGAAAGATTCCGTGGGCCCGGCCGTTGCGGAGCACGAGGTAGAACGGAATCGAGGCGTAGATCGGGTCCGTCGACGCCTCGTAGGCGAAGGTATCGCTGTTCCACATGACGTACGAATAGCCGCCGAGATTCCGGCCGCGTTTGTTCAAGCGGCCCGTCTTCTCGCCGAAACCGTAGACGCGTTCGTCGTCGCGGAGGCGCTTCCAGGTCCTGATCGTGGAGCCGGCGGAGGCGGTCCCGAAGGTCGGATCGTCGGCGTCGAGCGACTCTCCGTTCGGGGCGAAGAACTCGAGTTGAAACGGGTTCTGTTTGACGACCACGCGCAGCGCGTCGGTCTCGAGGACCGATTCGGTGGCGCCGGGCCGGGCGGCGACACGAGGCGTGGGGCGCGGCTGCGGAAGCAGCGCATATGAATGGTCCCGCCCGAAGGCGCTCCCGCGGGCGAGCCGGACGCGCACGATCTCCGGCGCGACCGCCGTCACCGAGACCGTGACGTTCCCTCCACGGTAGAGCAACCCGCCGGGCGTCTCCTCTGGACGCCGCAACGCGCCGACGCCGCTCCATTGCGCGGCGACACCGGCCGGAATCAGGGCGAGCAGAACGAGGGCGGCAGCCCGGCGGGCCGCCGACCTGAGATTGGTCAAGACTTCAATCTTTATCATGGCTTCTCCAGGTCCGATTAGTTCGACTGCTGATAGACCACGGGACGGCCGGACGGATCGACATTCGCTTCGGGCAGATGGATCAGGCGAGGTTCTCCACAGCCACCTGGCGGCGTTCCTGAGCTTTGATTGAGCGATGATTTGAAGAAGCTGAATACCAAGGAACAGAACCCTCTTATGCCGAAAGCATGCCGCGACCGGCTGCAACAAAATCAATGATTACAGCGATGACACAAATTGGGCATAAGATGGGCCAATCGTAATGAACATTCATGCAGAAATCAAGAGCCGCTCTCGGCGCCGGCGCGATCCGGGCTCGGAATGAGCCGGAAAACTGCCGGCGGCCATCATAATTTGGTTGAAAATCCGTTGGCGTCCGGCGTAAGATGTGCCCGCCTCAGAGATTCAGCCCCGAGGAGAAGATGTAATGGATGGTTTCGAGAGAAACCCGCGTCGATAGAGACCCAGCCAAGTCTCACCTTGGACCCGATCCAGCCATGCCAATTTTCTCATCCTTACTGCTCATCGGCCCTCGTGATCACCGGATCGATTAGACTCCAAAAGTTCCTTATAACCTGGTGATGCTTCCGGAAGCGACGACTTTGTTCGCGGCGCCGCGCTCATGAGCGGACCGGGGGAGAGGTTTCTCAAATGGTGGCCCGACCCTGTAACAACGGCATCGATAAAATTATGGAATACCTCAAACATCTCGTCTCCCTGCGATCCATCCGTAGATGGATGAGGCCCGGTATCGAAAGAGGAAGGATTGAACAGGCTACTTGAAAAGAAGCTTTCACAGTTACCGCCGGACGCCCAGCAGGTTTTGAGCGCCCTGGCGTTCTTTCCCGGCGCGGTTCCCGAGATCGCCCTGGAATACCTGGCTCCGAAAACAGAGCTGATCCAGATCCTGAGTATGTTGGATCGGGAGAATTTGATCGAGACGCGAACCGGCGATCTCCCGGTCAATCGTTACAGTCTGCATCCGGTCCTCCGCAGCCTCGGGACGCTCAAAACCCGTGAGAAAGATCCCCTTCCCCACGAAGAGTTGGCCCGATATTGCCGGGACCGGGCGGTCGAATCGCACCAGCAGGGGCTCTTTCAATTATCGGACGAGCTCTCCGATTGCGCCGTCTGGATCTATCGCCAGTTGATCACGGTTCAGGGCCGTGAAGAACTGCTCAATGACCTGGCGCGGGCGTTGACCAATCGGGGCGTGGCGTTGCGCTCGCTCGGCCAACCGGACCGGGCCCTGGGCTGCTACAACCGGGCGATCGAGATCCGCCGGAGCTTGATCACGAACGGGCGCGGCGAACTCGCCGACGAACTGGCCGTGGTGATCGTCAACAAGGGCCATGCCTTTCGCTCGTTCGGCCGGTTGCGGGACGCGCTGGCCTGCTACAACGAGGCGATCGAGAACTACCTGAGACTGGTCAAAGCGGGGCGTCCCGATCTGGCCAACGACCTGGCCAAGACCCTCATGAACAAAGGCGTCACGTTGTCGGCGCTCGGGCGGATGAGCGAGAGCTTCACCTGTTACGAACAGGCGACCAAAATCCGGAGGCAACTGGTCGACCTGGGGCGCCGGGAACTGCGCTGGGATCTGGCCATGGCGCTGATGCATCAGGGCGCCGCGCTCAATGCGCTCGGACGTTCGGAAGAGGCGCGGTCCTGTTATGACGAAGCGATCGATCTGCAACGGAACTGGATCGAGGCCGAAGGCCTGACCCATCTCTGGCCGTCGTTGCTGCGGGCAACCCACTATCGCGTGATCGCGGAGGCCAAGAGCAGCCTGCCGGCGACCGGCGGCGACGGACCCGCCGAGCCGTCCGGGAATGAGGCGCGCGCCCGCCCGAATAATTTCAGTCGCCTCAGAAACCGGGCCGCGATCGTCGAGCGAGCCCCCCGCACCCCGGGACTCGGACTGGTCAGAAAGACGACCGTCCTCAATCGGCAGATCCTGGATCGGAGAGCCGCTTTGATGGGCATCCGGAACTCCGGCCGCCTGGAACCGTCCATGGATCTGGCCCAACTGGCGGGCGAACTCCTGAGGCTGCGCCAGGCCATGAAGAAGGCCGAGACCATGGATCCGGAACACGACATCGCCATCAGCGAGATCGCCCGGGCCGAGCAGGCGGCGCGGGCCCAAAACGGATCCGAGGTCACGGCCTGTCTGCGAGCCGCCGGTCAGTGGGCGCTCGACTTCGCCTCGGAGACCGGCGCGTCGGTGGTGGTGGAAGCAATCAAACAATCGATGCGGGCATCAAAGGGGCGCGATTGAAAACAGGTTTGATGGCACCTCTTCAGGGCGCCTCATCTTCGTCTCGACGGTCTGCAGGCCGCATCGGATTTTGCGGAATCCGCGAAAGCGCGAAAAACCGATGATTTGGCGTGGTTAGCGGTCTGCATCTCAAAAGTACTCAGTCTGTTCATGAGGTCCCGTCTTCAACCTCGCCGCCCGTTGGCCGGCGAGCGGCTCCGGTTGTGCGAAGAACGCTGGACGAGAACTATCGATCATCGTATGATCGGCGCAGGCAAATCGTTCTCGGACCATTTTATTTTCAGATCGCAATCACCGGGTACTCTGGAAACTACGTCATTGGACATGGTGTTTTCAAATCGCGAAGACCCGGGGACCGATTCAACATTTTTCGTGGCTTTCAGGGGTTGAAGAAAGCTGGTTGACAGAAGGAGCGCAGGATGAAGGTTGGAGTTCTTGGTTCTGGCGAGGTGGCTCAGGTGCTTGCCAGCGGATTTCTGAAACATGGCTATGAAGTGATGATGGGAACGCGTCAGACCGCCAATCTGGCCCAGTG
>DATEFT010000295.1:0-18587 GCA_035280505.1 Blastocatellia bacterium
CATCCCGAAGTTCAGGATCTGGGTCACCATGTCGGCCGGCAGAAAGTAGAAGGTATTTCCGGGAAACTCCGCGTCCAGGCGGGTCCGCAATTCCCGGACGTAGTCGGTGGCGGGCCGGTGCGGTCTCTTCAGCGAGACGAGAATATCGGCGTCGGCCGGTCCGATGGTGCCCGACCGGCTGTAGACGGTGTTGATCGTGCTGTAGGGCAGGCCGATATTGTCGAGGATGCTGTCGAGTTCCGAGTCCGGAATCAAGCGGCGAATCGAAGCCTCCACCAGATCGCAGAGCCGCGCCGTCTCCTCGATTCGCGTCCCGGTCTTGGCCCGGACGTGAAGTTGAAACTGCCCGCTCTCGATGCGGGGAAAGAAGTCCTGCCCGAGCCACCACGTCAGGGGGATCACGCTCAGGCAGAGCCCGAGAAAGATCGGCACGAAGATGGCGCGCCTGCCGACCAGCAGGTTTAAGAGGTCGCGATAGCGGCCCCGGATGGCCTCGAATCCGCGCTCGAACGTCCGCTGCCAGAGAACGAGGGGATTGCGGGTTGGGGCCCGTTCGCCGGACGAGCGTTTGAGCAGGTACATGGCCAGCGTCGGCACCAGGGTTCGCGAAAAGATGTACGAAGCCAGCATCGCAAAGACGACCGCTTCCGCCAGGGGGACGAAGAGGTACCGCGCGACGCCGCTCAAGAAGAACATCGGCAGAAAGACGATGCAGATGCAGAGGGTCGAGACCAGCGTCGGCACGGCGATCTGCCCGGCTCCCTGCAGGATCGCTTCGTGCTGGTAGTGCCCCTCCTCCAGGTGCCGCTCGATGTTCTCGATGGTCACCGTGGCGTCGTCCACCAGAATCCCGACGGCCAGGGCCAGCCCTCCCAACGTCATAATGTTGATCGTCTGATTGAGGAAGCTCAGGACGATGACCGAGGTCAGGATCGAGAGCGGAATCGAGACCGCGATAATGATCGTGCTCCGCCAACTGCCGAGAAAGATCAGGATCATGGTCCCGGTGAGGCAGGCCGCGATCAGGGCTTCGTAGATGACGCCGGTCACGGCCGCCTTGACGAAGGTGGATTGATCGGCCAGCGGCTGGATCTTCAGTTCCGGAGGCAGCGTGGCGGCCACTCGCGGCAAGATCTCTTTGATGTTCTGTACCACGTCGATGGTCGAGGCCTCGCCGGCCTTGAGAATGGTCACGAGCGTGCCCCGGTGGCCGTCGAGCCTGACCGCATTGGTCTGGGGCGCGAATCCGTCGCTCACCTGCGCCACGTCGCGCAGGTAGATCGGCGACGACCCGGCCAGCCGCAAGGGCAGGTCGTTCAGTTCCGGGACGCTCCTGGGGCTTCCATTCAAGGCGACGTCGTACTCGAAAGCGCCGATCTTGGCCGTGCCGGAGGGCAGCACCAGGTTCTGTTGCCCGACCGCCGTCACGATATCCGCGGCGGAGAGCCCCTTCGATTGGAGGAGCGTCGGATTGAGGTTGATCATGACCTGCCGCTGCTTGCCGCCGTAGGGATAGGGAATGGAGGCGCCCGGGACGGTGACCAGTTGGGTCCGCAGAAAGTTGAGCGAGAGATCGTTCAACTGCTGCTCCGTCAGCCCCTCGCCGGAGAGCGCCAGTTGCAGGATCGGTACCGTCGAGGCGCTGTAATTGATAATCAGTGGCGGAATGGTACCGGGCGGGGCCTGGCGCAACGCCGTTTGCGAGACCGCCGTGATCTGGGAATTGGCGCGGTCGATGCTGGCGTTCGGTTGCAGGAAGACCCTCACGATCGACAACCCGTTCAAGGTGGTCGATTCGAGGTGCTCGATGTTGTCCACGGTCGTGGTCAGCACGCGCTCGAAAGGCGTCACCAGGCGGCCCTCCAACTCTTCCGGATTGAGGCCCGTATACTGCCATCCGATCGCGATCACCGGGATATTGATGTTCGGAAAGATATCGGTCGGCGTCCGCTGAATGACGACCGGACTCAGAATCAAGACCAACAGGGCCAGGACGATGAAGGTATAGGGCCGGTTGAGAGCGACACGAATTATCCACATAAAGTCATTAGACTCCGCTATTTCGTGGGCAAATTGGTGATTGCTCCGGAACCTCTGTTTGATGGTGCATCGTTACACTGTCGACCAGCTCGGTTTTCAAATCACGAAACACGCGAAATCCACGGAATCCATGATCTTTCGCGCCTTCCGCGTGTTTCGCAGTGGAAGAGAACGGATCAAAGAGCTTCGTTGACAGCGTAGTAATTTTTATCCTGCAAAAATCATACGCGAAATCCTAGCTCAGTTCAGATATGCATACAATCGAATGTTTTGCATTGAATCGATGAACTGCCTGCATATATACTTTCAGCCGATCAAACGAGATGGAGGTCGAACCATGAGATTGACCCGTGACGATATCGAGATGGCGGTGACCATTGCCGAGGAGGGCACCCTCACCGCCGCGGCTCGCCGGTTGCATCTTTCGCAGTCGGCCTTGAGTCACCACTTGAAGGGGTTGGAAGAGAGGGTCGGCGCGCCCCTCTTCGTGCGACTGCCGCGGCGGATGACGCCGACCGCGGTCGGTGAAGAGCTGGTGCGGCGCGGGAGCCTGATCCGGACGGAGTTTCACCAACTGGAGTTGGATCTGGAGACCATGGCGCAGGGCGCGGGGCAGGTGATCCGGCTCGGCACGCAGTGCTATACGAGCTACCACTGGTTGCCGTCGCTCGTCCGCCGCTACTCGAGTTCGGGCCAGCGCGTTCGGTTGCGGATCGTGCCGGAAGCGACGCAGCGAGTGGTGGACGCGCTGATCCGGCGTGAGATCGACTTCGCGATACTGAGTTCGGAGGAGCAGGACGATCGCCTGCACTACTGGCCCCTGCTTCAGGACGAACTGGTTCTGGCCGTGGCGGAAGATCATCCGTTGCGCCGGAGGCGGAAGATCTTGCCCGAGGATCTGCGGTCCGAGAGCCTCTTGATCCATGCGACGCCGGACGCCCGGCACGTGCTGGTCGATGGCCTGCTCGCCGGCCATGGCGTGCGCCCTCGGGAGGTGATTCGCCTGCAGTTGACCGAGGCGATTTTGGAGATGGCGGCGGCCGGCATGGGCGTGGCCGCCGCGGTTCGATGGATGATCGAGTCGGCGGCGAAGACCCGCGGGCTGACGTTGATTCCTTTCGGCCCTCAGCCCGTGATTCGCCGCTGGCGCTGCGCCGTGCTGCGCGACAGCGCGCGACACCGGGAGTTCGGCGACCTGGCCGCGTCGTTGAAGAGCCTGCTGGCTTCCCGCAATCAGCCGCAGCTCATCGGGATCGAAGCGCGAAAGAAGGCAGGCTAGCGTCCATGTTCTTGTTCAATCGACCGTCGATGCAGGAGGTGGAGCGATTCCTGGCCGAATCGCGTGAGCTGCCGCTTTCATACGGCTCGGAGGGGTTGATCGAAGAGACCCGCGCCGGGTTCGTCGTCGATGAGCTGGTGACCATCGTCGGCCGGGGCGAAGCCGCATACAGGCGTGCGGCCGCGGCGCTGACCGAGTGGAGACATTTCGAGTTGGGCTGGGTCGAACTGTTTCCGAAGCGCGCCTCGACCTCGCCGGGAACCGTCGTGGCCGTGCTGATCAAGCACCTGGGATTCTGGTCGTTGAACGGTTGCCGGGTGGTGGAGTCGGCCGGGAGGCGAGAAGGCCTGGAGTATGGCTTTGTTTACGGCACGCTGGCCAATCATGCCGAGTGCGGCGAAGAGCTCTTCCAGGTGAGCTATCGGCCGGAGACGGGAGACGTTCTATACCGCATTCGTGCGGTCTCGAAACCTCGCGCGGCGCTGGCGCGGCTCGGCTCTCCCATCGTCCGTTCCCTGCAGGCGCGCTTTCGGCACGACTCCTCCCGCGCGCTCAGGCAGGCGATCGCCGACTGATGACAAAATTCCCCGGGCTCTTTCAACCGCGAAACACGCGAAACACGCGAAATTAGTTGATCCTATCGGTCAATAACGTATTTACCACCTACTCCGTACAAGTATGATGCAGCCGTCTTACTAACAAAAATACTATCGACTGAAAATTGTTCGGGTAACAGCCGTGAGGTCATGAAATCATCATATTGACACGTGATTGGTGGAAGCGTAGTATTGCCGCCGCAGTCAGTCTTAGTTGTATTTTTTCGTTTACTCAATTTCTCAGGCATCTCAACCCGTAGGTATGTAATTATTACCGAAAAATGGATGCGCGTATAGCTTGAGCCACACCTGATCGAGTGCGTGAAGTTCGGTTAGCCGCCGATAGCTTCGAGTGCGCCGGTACCATCCCCAAGAGCCACCACAGGGCGTCGTTTACCACTCCCGTTACAGAGAGACGGAGCGTCGGAGAGTTCTGTCTCTTGATGGACAGGTGTCTTGAGGCGACCATCGCGATCCATTCTGAATATCTATGACAGAAGGCGCGCCCGCCGGGCCCAGCGGTCCGCAATTGTTTCAGCTATGTTGTACTCATCCTACCGATGAGCACTGGGAATTATTCGTTCAACGTTTTAACCAGTTGTTGACGCGAGGCGTGGTCATGGCATGGCGGAAATACGGCCAGGGTTCGTGGCCGCCTCCCGATGTCGCCGAGGACCTGCTGCAAGAGATCTATGCCATCATTCTGAAAAATGATGCCCGTTTGCTCCGCAACTTTCAGGGGACCACGGAGGCCGAAGCTCAGTCCTACCTGGTCAGGACAGCCATCAACCTGACCACCAGTTACCTGCGCGCTCAAGCCGCGCAGAAACGCGCCGGCCACGAAATCTCCCTTCAACTGTTGCTCGACGAACAGGGTGAGACGTTGCTGCTGCAGCGAGCGGAAAATCCGTCTCAGAGCCTGACCGAGCGGGAGTTTCTGGAGATTCTTCGCCGCCTCTTCGATGGCCCGCAGGCCGACCGCGACATTCTGATCCTGTTACTCTACGTCCGCGACGGTTATTCGCCGTCGGAGATCGCCCGGATGAGGGTCTGCGAACTGAAGGAGAGCAGCATCGCCAATCTGCTGACTCAGATGAAGGGCCGGCTGAAAAATTTTTTGCTGAGCGCCTCAGCTTCGGACTTTTCTTGCGTCCTCTTAAACAGAGAGCGTTCGAATGAAAGAAAATAGTGTGACAGTTCAACCCCCAGTAGGAAATGACCATCTGACATTGCAGGAGATCGCCGGTTTCTCGGCCGGCGGGTTGGGGGCGGCAGAGGGGAGGCGGGTGTGGCGCCACTGCCAGGAATGCGCCGGTTGTCGCGAAGAGTTGGCCGTGGTGAGGCAGTCGCTGCAGGCCGACGACTATCCGGACTCGCAACCGGAGTTTGCCGCATTGCTCAAGACCGGGGAGCAGTCCGCCCGGCGGGTCTGGCGCGCGGCCGTCATGACCGGTACGGGATCCGCGACGGTCCCCCCACCGGAGCAGACGTCCGGCCGGAGCCGCCTGGCCGGGTGGTTCACCTGGTCGCTCCGTCCGGTCCCGGCCACCCTCGCGGTGTTGATCTTACTGGCGCTGTCTGCCTGGTGGCTCTGGCCGCGCCCCCAGTCGCTTGAACGCGCGATGGCCTCTCTGCGAAACTCTTGGACGGTCAGCCGCCCGATCGAACTCCGGATTACGGGCGAGCTGCCGCCGCTTCCGTACCAGCCGGTTCGCAGCGTGGACCGCCAGGACTCGCCGGCGCTGCCGCCGACGAATCGCAATGAACTGCTGACGGCGGAGATGGAACTCCGGTGTGCCGTCCGCGACCATGACTCCCCATCGGCTCGCCATGCGCTGGCCCGCCTCAACCTGCTCAAGCTGGAATTGGACGAGGCCGAGGAGCATCTCCGAAAAATCCTTCAGGCCGAACCGCATAACGCCGCGGCCCATGCCGATCTGGCCGTGCTCTATTATCAGCGCGGCATTCGGCGCGGCGACCGGGATCCCTCGGTCCCGGACTTCGGACGCGCCGCCGAAGAGAGCGAGCGAGCGCTCGCCCTCGATCCGCAACTCCGGGAGGCTCTATTCAATCTGGCGCTGATTCACGAGCGGATGCAACTGATGGATCGGGCGCGAAAGGATTGGGAGCGCTACCTGGAACTGGACCGCACCTCGCCGTGGGCTAAAGAGGCCGAGGACCGTTTGCGGAGATTGAACCGAAGTTCCGTTCTGCGATCGCCTCAGCCGGAGGTCCTCGTGAAGAACCTGCGGGCCGCCTCCGCCGCTCGCGATCAGGCCGCGCTCCGCCGCCTGCTGGAGGAAGACTTCAGCCAGGTGACCGAACTGGTGGCGGATCGCTTTCTGGATGAGCATCTCTCCCCCACCGCGGCTGCCGCCGATCCGGCGGCGGCCGCCGGCACCCGGCAGCTTCTGCAGGATCTGGCCACCCTGATCTGTAAGACGAAGGACGATCATTATTTCATCGACTTGCTGCGTTTCGTCGAGACTTCTTCTCCGGAACGGCTGAAGCAGATTCGCGCCGTCAGAAAAAAGCTGAAGGATGCGCGAAAGTATCACCTGAAAGGGGACTACCAGCGGGCCGTCCAGGCGGCGGGCTCGGCCGGAGACCTCGCGGAACGCATCGCCGACGATTGCCACACGGAGGCCGCCTGGGCCGAGATGGCCCGGATCTATGTCCCGCAACTGGAGAACGAACATCGGGAACTGCCGCGAATCAGGCAGCAATTATTGTCGGCCTCCGAACGGCGGCAGCACCGGCAGATGCAGGCCCGGGCGTTGCTGGCGCTGGCCAACCAGTATCTGGTCGCCGGCTTGATGTCCAGTTTCTTCGACGTCAGCGACCGGGCGGAGAAGATCGCCAGCCGGTTGGGCGATTTCGATTTAATGGCGGTCGGGCTCAGCACGCTGGGAGCCGCCCGCGCCAATCTGGGCGATCGAGAGCAGGGGCTCAGGGAACAGTTCGCCGCGATGCGAAGCCTCTATGAGCATCCGGCGAGTCTTCTCAGGGCCTGCCAGACCTACGTCCATTTCGCCAAGTCCCTGGCGGATTCGGGCCACGACCGCGAGGCGCTGGTCTACCAACTGGAGGCGCTGCCGTTCTGCCGGTCTTGCGGCCCGCACCTCTATCTGCCGGCCCTCGGGCGGGTGGGCAAATATTACGCGCTGGTCGGGCAGATGAGGGAGGCGCTGGACTATTTCGACCGGGCGCTCGACGGCGGAGCCCAATCGCAAGTTTCGCTGATCGACCTCTATCTCTCGAAGGGCGATGCGCTGGTCCGAAATCGGCTCTTTCCGGAAGCCGAAGCGGCCTATCGGCAGGCGGAGGCGAAGCTGGGACAGGGCCTTCATCCCAAGTACCTGGCGGCGATCGAGCACGGTCTGGCGACGGCTCTCTTGCCGCAGGGAAGAATCGAAGAGGCCGAACTCGCGCTCCAGAACAGCATCAACTTCATCGAGCGGTCGCGGGACAGCGTCAACGCCGCGAGCGGGCGCAGCCAGTATGTGGGGAGTCAACTGGATGTCTATCGGTCGATGGTCGAATTTCTGTACGTCTATAAGCGGTCGCCGGAAGATGCCTTCAATGTGACGGAGACCTATCGCAACCGCGAGCTGCTGGATCTGATCGTCCACGCGCGGTCCACTCGCTGGGAAGAGCGGCGGCGGGACCTGAAACTCGAGGCCTCCACCAGATCCCTGACGCTGCGCGAGATTCAGGCGAAACTTCCGACGAACACTCAACTGATCGAGTATGCGCTGACCGAACGGCGCTTGCTGATCTGGATCATCGATCGTGAATGCTGGCAGCACGAGTGCGTTGAGGTCTCGCCGGCCCAGTTGCAGCCGATGGTCGCCGGCTATCTCGCGGCCGTGTCCGGGCGCCAGCCGCTGGCGGTCGTCAATGCGCAGGCTCGCACTCTGTACCGGCAGTTGATCGAACCGGTGGCCCGCCATCTGAAGCCGGGGCAAAATCTGGTTCTGATCCCGGATGGAGTGCTCAGTTCGCTTCCCTTCGGGGCGCTCGTCAATCCCGGCTCCGGGCTCTATCTGCTGGAAGAGTATCCGCTGATCATCGATCCCAGCGCGACGATTCTGGTCAAGATGCTGGCCCGCTCGCAACAGAGCCGGCCGCGGCCGGTCAGGTCGTTGTTGGCGGTGAGCGATCCCGAATTCAATCCGCAGGTCTACCCGGGGCTTCTCCCGCTGGCCGGCGCGGGCGAAGAGACCAGACAGTCGCTTTCACAATATCCGGTCTCCAAGGCGCTCTCCGGAGCGGCGGCCACCAAGGTCGCCTTTCAACAATGGGCAAAACGGTTCGACGTGCTGCATCTGGCCACCCATAGCGTGGTCAGTTCGGAAGACCCGCTCCTTTCGGCCGTGGTGCTGGCGGCCGCGCCGTCAGCGCCGGCGGACCAGACCGAAAGCTCCCTGTCCGCCCACGAAATCTTCAGACTCCGGTTGCCCCACACCCGGTTGGTGATCCTCTCCAGTTGCCAGTCGCTGGTCAATCATGGCTCCGGACAGACCGGATTGGGCGGTCTGGCGCATGCCTTCTTCAGCGCCGGCGTCCCGACGGTGATCGGCAGTTTATGGAAAGTAGATGACAGGAGCACGGCCAGCCTGATGGCGGAATTTCATCGCTCCTGGCGCAACAACTCCGCGCTGAGCGCCGGCCAGGCCCTGCGCCAGGCACAATTGGCTTCCCTGCATTCCGCCACTGAGAGCTGGCGGCATCCGTATCACTGGGCCGCCTTCCATGTATCGGGAGACGGAATAACTATTTAAATCGACTCTTTCGCTTTTGAACCCGCGAGAGACGCGAATGACGCGAACGTTGGATGCGTTCGTGTATTTCGCGTGTTTTGCGGATTGAATCGCCAAATCCAAAGAACCTGATTTCCAGTGTACCGAATGGAGATGTACCAGATGACCGACAAGACCAAGATCACCGTGACCTTCGTCAATCTCTGCGCCCTCTTTACCAAAAAACTCAATGCCGAACTGATGGTGGGATTACTGGACCTGAGCGATTTTTATGGAGATCCGGCTCCGGAATCTCATGCGCCCAAAATCACCATTGAAACCCACAAGAAGATTATCAACCCCAATCAGGAAGAAGTCCTGGTGCCCCAACGCTGGGCCTATGAGGGATTCCAGCCGATCCACTCCGACCACTCACATGATGAAGGGGAGCACGCCATGCCGGTGCCCGCCGTGGAGTCCAGACATCTCTGCGGCGACATCAGGCTGGATGTCTACGGCGTCAAACCGGGCCTCAATCTGAAATTAGCCGACGAGAATCAAATCTCAGATCTGACTCGGCGGGAGACCGCGCGCCGAATCAAGGCCAACCTGTTGCCTGAAGGCGAGGGGGGAATCAGCATCGACTCCTTTGACAAAGTCGTCGATATCCAGGCCCAGTTATATCGCGGGAAATCGCTGAAGGTGAACCCATGGCTATGCAAGACCAGGTTCTACTTTCATCACGGCACCCTCTTCTCCGTCTTCAGGGTCTCTCAGGGGCCGGTCGTCTTCACCCCGCCCAATCCGAACGATGTGAACAAGCCTTACCCGATCGAAACCGGGCTCGAACTGGTCTTGCCGGAGAACGGCTATGCGGTCTTGCGGTTCCTGAATAGCGACGTTAAGGATTTCGTGTTCGAGGGCGGGCAGGGGACCAACTACAGCGTGGTGATCGAGAACTCTCCGTCCAACCATCAACCCGGAGACGACCCCAATCATTTCAAGTTCTATTACAATTTGGTTGAGCCTTCCAGCCTGCCGAAGGAGAGGTATCTGCCGAGTCTGGGATTGACGCAACTTGGCGACCCGTTCTGTATGAACGCCCGTTATAGCAGTTATTAATCACCCGGCGACAAAATCGATCGACAAACCGCGAAAGACGCGAAATTGAATATCTTTCGCGTCTTTCGCGGTTTCAATTTGAACTTCGAGAGCGACGTTTGAGCGTTGGGCGGCGCCGTTCCTTCTCCGACTCGATGAGTTTCGGTCGAGAGCCTCGAGCCCCCAGACGTTCTTTGACGGCCATAAAGTCTGAGCTGTTGAGCTGGTATTCGCTCTTGACCGGAAAACGGACCAGCAATTCCTGCGCGTCTTCGATGCGATCTTTGTTCATGGGATGAGTGCGAAAGATCTTCTGCAGCCGGCCCGGGTCTTTCTTCTCCTGCGCCTGAAGTTTCTCGAAGAACGTGATCAGCGCCTGCGGATCGTAACCGGTCTTCCATAAATATTGCGCCGCCAACCGGTCGGCCTCCTTCTCCGCGCCGCGCGAAAATTTGAGGAAGCCCAGGGGCACCGCGATTCCCGCCACCTGATTGACGATGAGTCCGCCCGCCCCGCCCAGAAAGATCAGCGGCAACGAGGCCCAACTGAAGAGATCGCCCTTTGACGCCTGTTCGACTCCATGCCGCGCGGCGATGTGCGCCGTCTCGTGGGCGATGACGCCGGCCAGCTCGGCTTCGTTGTCGGCCGCCTCGATCAGGCCGCGATTGACATATAGAAAACCGCCGGGCAGCGCAAACGCATTGACCTCGGAAGAGTCGATGACCTTGACCGTCACCGGGACCTTGACGTCGGAATTGATCACGATGTTTTGGGTAAGGCGGTTGACGAATTCGAGGAGCTTCGGATCGCTGACCAGTTTCGAACTCCGCTCCACCTCGGCCGCCAGTTGTCGGCCGAGCGCGACCTCTTTCTCCAGGGAGTAGAAATTGATCTGGCCGTGATTGAGATCCCGCTTGCCGATCAGGTTCGGATCTTCCTTCTCTTTGAGCTCTTTGAGCGGTCTCTGTCCGTCAAACGCCAATCCAGGCGCGGAGGCGAGCGCTATCACCAACCCCAGGGATGAGAGTCGCGTCAGCAGGTCCATCGTTCCCCCTTTCCGTGCGGGTGATTTGTCGGTCTATGAGATTCATTAGATTGGACTGCAATCCCGGTGCCAGGCGGGGGCGGATCGTTCAATCGTAACGGCGCGGTTCAGGGGCGCGCAGATCTGCTGAGGGTCGTGAGCGGTCGTTTCAGGACTACCGGTGGGCTGACTCCACAATCGGCTCGGGCACCTGCTCGGGCGCCCTCTCTTGCCGGAGCCGGCGCGCCATCAATTCGAGCAGGTCGTGGCAGGTGACAATCCCGACGGGGATCTTACCGCGTAAGACCGGAATCCGGCCGATGTCGTAGGCCAGCATCAGTTTGATCACCTGCTCGAGGGAATCTTGTTCGGTGACGGTCACGACCGGGGTCGTCATGAGATCTTGCGCCCTGCTCGTCAACGCCACCCCATAGAGCGTTGAGGCCTCCTTCTCTCCCGTGCACCGGTTGAAGATCCGGGGTGTCTGGAAGTGGAATCGCGAGGAGTTGGCCTCCCTGATTACGAAATCGCTCTCCGTGATGATTCCGACGAGATCCCCGAAACCATTGGTTACCGGCAATCCCAGAATGCGGTGATTGAGCATGATCTCAATGACCGCTTCGAGCGTGGCGTCTTCGCGGACCGTGATGACCGGGGTCCTCATGACCTCATTTACCTTCATGGTTCCTATCTCATCCGATGTCGGTCGATGTTGTGTGAAGATTCTGGCGACGGATCGTTGTTGCCGGTGATGGGTGTGCAATCCGAATGCCACTTCCGTGGAAGGCTTTGGAAGCTCGAAAGGCAGGATCCGGTGAGGTCGAGCGCGGCGATTCGCCGAGCGCGTGTGGTGTTATGCAACACGCCAGTGGACTTTTGCCCCGTCTGCATTAATCCCGCGTTTCAAGCGATCGACTCTTTGGCATTACTTTTGCGGCTAATCGTCCGCGCGGTCGATCGGTTCTGTTCGGCTCCAATTCTTTACTGAGGCAGTACCGCAAACCTACGGTGGCTTCCAAAAGTGAATGGATCGCGGCAGACCCCGATGCTTTTCGGGACACCCGTCGGCGCGCGGCGCCCGCGGATCCGGAGATGTTTAGAGCATGGCGGAGGGTTCCTCGAAAGTAGCCATCTATGCCGCCATCGGCGGCAATCTGGCCATTGCCGTCTCGAAGTTCGTCGCGGCGGCGTATACCGGCAGTTCAGCCATGATCTCGGAGGGCGTGCATTCGCTCATCGATACCGGCAATGGGATGTTGTTGCTGCTCGGTTTGAAGCGTAGCCGCAAGCCTCCCGACGAGGCCCATCCCTTCGGACACGGCATGGAACTCTATTTCTGGACTCTGATCGTGGCCCTTCTGATCTTTGCCGTGGGCGGCGGAATCTCGGTCTACGAAGGCATCACCCATCTGCGACATCCGAAGCCGATCGAATCGCCGGTCTGGAGCTATTCGGTGTTGGGGCTCGCCATCATCTTCGAAGGTATCTCGTGGACGGTCGCGTGGCGTCAGTTCTCGGCCGTCAAAGGCGAACGCGGAATCCGGCAGACCATCCGCGAGAGTAAAGATCCGACACTCTATACGGTGATCTTCGAGGACACGGCCGCGCTGCTCGGATTGGTGGTTGCGCTGCTGGGGGTCTTCCTGACCGAACGACTCGGCCGTCCGATCTTTGACGGCCTCGCCTCCATCATCATCGGCCTGCTGCTCGCCGGGGTGGCCGTCTACCTGGCGAATGAGAGCCGATTGTTGCTGATCGGCGAAGGGACCGACCCGCAAACCCTGGCTGAGATCAGACGTCTGGTCGAAGCGGAGGAGGCGGTCGAGAAGGTGCGGCGCCCGCTCACCATCCATTTTGGCCCGCACACCGTCTTGTTGGCGATCGACGTCCAGTTCAAACCGTCGATTCCGGCCAGGGGGCTCGAAGGCGTTGTGGATCGGATCGAGCAGCGAATCCGCGAACGCTATCCGGACGTCAAGCATATTCTGATTGAAGCCGACTCCATTGTCCGGAGCAGGCCGCCGGAGCGCCGCAACGAATTTTGAGATTCAAACCGCGAAAGACGCGAAACACGCTAAATCATCGATCTTTCGTGTCTTTCGTGTCTTTCGCGGTTTGACCTCCGACCATTCAAAAAGAGAACTTCGCCACCAACTGAAGGCTGCGCGGCCCTCCGGCCGTGAAGAGCCGGCCGGCCGTGGTGAGCGGGCGGCCGAAGCCCGTCGATTTGAGAAAACCCGGATCGCGGGGATCTCCGCTGTCGCGGACCAGCGCGTTGGATCGGCCGGAATAGTTCGACCAGCCCAGAATGTTGGTCACGTTGAAGAGATTGAAGGACTCTCCTCCCAGCTCCAACCAGGCATTGCCGCGCAGCCGGAACCTCTTCGTGAGCCGCAGATCGAAGCTCTGAAAACGGTCATTGAAACGGGCGCCCGGGGCGACGAGCGGCAGCGGCACGCCATTCACGCCGCCCGCGGCGTTGAGCGACGCAATGAAACGGTTGAGTTCGTCCGCCCTGCGGAAGAGTCGCCCTCCGGCGTTGCGCTGCAGCAACGGCAGGCGGGCGCTCGCGTCGGGCAGCAGAATGTCCAGGGGCGCCCCCGCGGCCATCGTCCAGAAGGCGGCGGCGCGAATCTCGAGCGGAAATTGGTACTGCCCGCTCAGGCTGAAGCGGTGCCGGCGGTCGAACGACGACGGTCCGTATTCGAGTTGCTGATTGTTCGGGTCGGCGGGGCCGGCGAAGAACGGCAATTGATCGCCGTTGGCGTAGTTGAACGACTTCGAGAGCGTGTAGTTGACGAGCAGTTGCCCGCGCTCCGACAACCGTTTCTCGACGCTCAGGTTCAGCGCGTCATACTTCGATTTGCCGCTCGGCTCGAGATTGACCACGCGGTCCGGGCTGCCGGTCAGCGGATTGACGATCGCGCCGAGGCTCCGCCCCAACAGCAGGTGGGAGCCGAAGTTGTGCAGGTATCCCGCGCGTGCGACCAGGTTATGGGCGAGGCTCCACTGCCACTCCAACGACGTCTGCTGCATGATCGGGTTCTGCAGCGAGTTGTCCAGAAGGTAGATCCCCGGCGCGTTCGGCCAGGCCCGGCCTCCGATCGCCTCAATGATTGTGTGGCGGCCGTCGAGCGCCTGTTCGAGCGCGCCGTATTGCAGTGGAATGCGGTCGAAGAGGAGGCTGTAACCGCCGCGGATGACGAACCGGTCACGGTTGAAGGACCAGGCGAAGGCGGCGCGCGGCGCAAAGTTATTACCGTCACGTCTCCGTTCGCCGTTCCGAAACTGCCGGAGGAGCGGATTGAGTCCGGCCTCACCGTTCAGGTTCTTCTCGTTCGTGTCGAACTGCCATCGCAGGCCCAGATTGAGCGTCAGATCTTTACGAATGCGCCAATCGTCCTGTGTAAATGCCGCGAGATGCGTGTTCCGCAGATAAGCGTTGCGCGCCTGGGGCGAGACGTTGCGTAACGTGACGGCGATGAGCAGATCGTCGTCGTCGATCCGTCCATCGCCGTTGCGGTCGATGCTCGCGAAGTTCTCGGCGAATTCGATCGAACCGGAGCCGAAGCCGAGTGCATACTCGGCGCTGATCCGCTGGGTCTCGATTCCGGACCAGAGCGAGTGATTTCCCGTCACCTTGCTGAGGTTAGCCGTCAATTGCCAGCGATCGTGGCGTGGGAGCGCGGGAGTGCGGAACGGCGCGCCCGCCTGCAGGTCGGGAAAGTCGAGTTGCAATCCGTTCGAGGCCGCGACGCTGGCGGCCCGCAGCCCGCTGAAGCCCAGGCGCACTTCCGCGAGAGCCGTCGGCCCCAGGACTCGCGTGAAGGTCAGCGAGCCCAGATCGAACTCTTCGTCGAAGCGCTGCCGCTGTGACGCGGAGGCGAGCGGCCGCTGCAGCGCCGGCAACTCGGCGCCCTCGCTGCGTTCGGTGGTGTAGAGTAGTCCCAGCCGGTTCTGGTGGGAGAGAGCCCAGTCCACTCGCAACAACCCGAGCGTTGAGGTCTGCGGAGTCGCGCTCAACCCGTTGCGGATGGTCCGCGCGTTGAGGTCGCGCTCTCCGGTCGGCAACGGTGAATGCTGTCGCCAATATTCGAACGAGCCGAACCAGAAAAGGCTGCCTTTGACGACGGGACCGCCCAGCGCGCCCGAGGATTGCGAGCGATCGAATGAAGGGGCGGCTTGACTGCGATCGAAGGTCGCCGGCCGCGCGCTCCATCGATCGCCGCGGTGGAAGAACGAGGCCGTTCCGTGCCAATCGCCCGTTCCGGTTTGTGGTCCAAGCCGGATGGCGGCCGTCGAGGTGCGACCTTGCTCCGGTTTGACGCCGAAGGTGGTGATCTTCATCTCGTTCAGCGCGTCGAGCGGCACCGTCGCCAGCGTTCCGCCGGTCACGTCATTGGTCAGATCGGCGCCTTCGAGCGTGACGTTGGCGTGGCGTTCGTTAATGAGCGATTCGGGTTTGGCACGAAGCCCCATCGACACGATCGTTGGAGCGGGCGCCGCGCCCGGAGCCAGTCTCGACAACTCGGCCGGCTGGCGCGTATTGAGCGGCAGATCGGTCAGGCGCGGCCCCTGAATCTCGGTGACGATCTCCGCGTCGATGGGCTCGGTTGTGAAGAAGCAGTCAGTCTGCACGCTCGCGGTTTCAGCCATGTCGCTCCGTGAATAGGTGGCCGTCCCGTCCGGCGCCGCCTGCGGAACCGCGATTCGTTGTGGCGCTTCACCCGGGGCGGTCACGATCTCGTCGATGGCGATGAATGACGTGAACTGCGTCATCAACCGATAATCGAGCCCGAGTCGCGTGATCTCCGCCTCAATCTCCTTTTGCATTTTGCCGGACTGCATCCCCCCGTAATCCTGCGCCATCAGGTCGTCGATCCGGGCGCGGGCCCAGAGCGAGGCCAGGGCTTCGTGACGCGCTTCCGCTTCCGGCAACCGGACCTGGATCTCGCGGATGAAATCGACGCCGGCGACCTTTCCACGCAGCCGGATGACGCCGCTCGCGCCGCCCGTATAACGCCCCACCAGGAAGAGCGGCTTGGCGCCGAACAGGTCGGGCAACCGCCTGGGATAGAGCTCCTCCACCGGCAACCCATTCCAGTCGACGCTGATGTCGGTCAGGAGCGGCGAGCGCACACGCTCATAGAATCGCCTGGCGGCGCCGGCGGCCGTCTCCGCGTCCCTCTGGTCCCCGCGATTCAGAAAGACATACTCGGCTTCGCCGCGCCCCTGTTCGGCCATCCGGTCGAGCAGGAAACGATTGACCGAATTGCCGATGCCGAACGAGAAGACGCGGGCCTTCGGATGGCGGCGGATCTCGCCGAGGATCTGCAGGTCATTGCCGACCTGCCCGTCGGTCAGGAAACAGACGATCCGGATGTGATCTTGCGTGTCCGTATCGGCCAGCGCCGCGCGAATCGCCTTCATCATCTCGGTTCCGCCGTCTCCTCGCTCCCGGTCCAGCAACTGTTTCGCTCTTTGCCGATTCTCCTGGGTGGCAGGGACGGGTTTATCGAATAGAATGTGCGTCTCCCCGGCGAACGTGATGAGATTGAAAGTGTCGTGTTCGTAGAGCCCATCGAGCGCGAGCTGCATCACGCGTTTCGCCGTCTCGATCGGCAATCCATTCATTGAGCCCGAGGTGTCGAGGACGAAGACCAGTTCTTTCGGCGTGATCTCCTCGGCGGCGGCGCGCGCCGGCGGTTGCAGCATCAGCGTGAAATATCCCCCACGCTCGTCTCGATGCGCAAGCACGGCATCGGCGATCTGCAGGCCGCCGACCCCGAACCGCAGCGTAAAATCGCGGTCGGGAATTGCCGCCTCCTCTTTGAGCCTGACGACGGCCTGGTGGCCGCTGTCGCGGCCGACTTCGATCTCGTGCAATTCAGACTGGATCTGCTCCAACGGGACGCCGGTGTCGATCGCGACCTCGATCGAGATGTCATGGCCCGGCCGCATCCCGGCAGGCAACTGCGGCGCGGTGAGGCGCGCGGCGTCGGGAACCTGATCGGTTCTAGCGGCGGCCTGTTGCTCGCCGTTCGAGCCGTCACTCGGTTTCGCCTGGCCGGAGAGGTAGCGCGGGCCCACGGTCATCGGAAACGTGAACTCATAGGCGCCGTCTTCATAGAATAGATTTTCGAGATAACTGATCGTCACTTTGACCGTGGCGCCGGGCGGAATGTTGGTGACCGCCTGGGTGAAGAGATTCGGCCGCTCCTGGTCCAGGAGCGCCGCGACGCGGCCTTCCGTGCGGGCCCTGGCGAAGAGTTGCTGAGCCTCCTCGCGACGCTTGATCTCGCCGCGAATCACTCGGCCGCCGACCTCCATCGTCAACTGATCCACCGCTGAACGCTGGGGCAGGGGGAAGAGATAGATCGCCTCGATCTTCTCATCTCTCGGATTATGAAACTCCTGCGTCAGCGTGACGCGCGCCATAAAACCGCTGACTTCGGCCTTCACGTCGGTATGTTTGAGCGGGCAGGAGTCGCCGGGCAGGCCCGTCGCGCCTCGGATTCGCAGTTGCCCCTGCGTGATTCGGCCGTTGGCCGGGGCGGTCTGGGCCGACGCGCTTGATCGGTCGAGGACGGTGACGCAAAACGCGGAGAGCACGAGTCCAAACAATAAGATCGATGTGCCGGGTTTGGCTGGCATGGAAACCTCCATCAGAATAGACTTCCCGGCAAAGCCAGCTCCTAATCTATCTCTGTCTCTGTCTCTGTCTTTTGTAGTCGTAAAATCGGTCTGAGCAATGTTTGAACGGCGGGGCTCTCACGGCTTGCAAGAAAAAATTTTTAAATATTGGTGAATCAGCGAGCTCTCCGTTCGTAGACCTCCTCGGAGGTCAAGCCGTAGAGCGGCGCGGCCGACACCTCGATCATCGACAGATAGATGAAGATCTGGCCCCGATGATGGATTTCGTGCTCCACCATGGCTCGCAACCATTTCCAGACGGCGATCTCCGCTCCGCCCGGCGTCTGGCATCTCTTTTGTAGATCGTCGTCGCTCAGGCGGCTGAAGATCTCGATCGATTCTTGATGCGCTCGCTCCAGGTACGCCAGGACGTTCTCGTATCCGTCCGCCAACTCCGTTCCGTGCCCGGGGTACCGGCTGGGTTTGAGCTGGGCATTCTCCGCATACATATATCTTTCGATCGAGGCTAAATGCCTGATCAGATCGGCAAACGTGAATTTTCCGGGCTTGTAGGTCCAGTCGATCATCTCGGGAGGAATCCGGTCGATGGCTCTCCGGGTTCGCTGTCGAATCTTCTCGTAGTAGTCAAGAAAAGGGCCGATCGTCTTGATCTCCATATTTCACCTGTTGGGTTACGACGCCTGGCGCGTAGTTTAGAGGCCGGCGGGCCTCTCGGCCACCACGCCGAATTCGCGTTCGAGGGCTATTCCCGCCTGTCCGACCAATCCTTCATCGAAGAGACGGCCGAGAATCGTGATTCCATGCGGCACGCGACGGGGTGGATTGAACTTCGGCAGCGGATTCGCCGGATCCGGAGCCCAGTCGCTTCGCGCTTCCGCGACCTCGACGAACCCGGCCCGCAAAGTGAGCGACGGATGGCCGGTGAAGTTGGTGATGGTGAGCTGCTCGTCGCGGAGCGAGGGGACGAGCATCAGGTCGACCTCTTTGAAGACGCGGGCCATCTCCAGCGCCACCTTGCGCCGCAACCGGTCGGCCTGCACGAAATCGACCGCGGAGAGGAATCGCGCCTGCCGGAATAGATTGGGCCAGGCATCTTTGACCTGGACCTTGAGTGACCCGAGTTGATGATTGAGCGCCAGCTCCTCGAACGA
>DATEFT010000296.1:0-11989 GCA_035280505.1 Blastocatellia bacterium
GTTTCGCGGTTTATCGGTTGTTGGCGGTGCCTACTTCCCTTTCTTGATCAGTTGCAGGAGGCGGTCGGCGTGATTGCGGGCGATCAGCGGGACGCTCTCGTCCAGTTTCAGCTCTTCCAGCATCGGGACCAGACGTTGCGGATCCGCAATCCGTTTGGATCGCAGTTCGCTCTCCAGCAATCGCAATTGGGCCGGCGTCGAGATCGGATCCGAAGCCCGGATGGTGTCGATTTCGAAGACGCGCGTCTCCTGGGTCACGAGGTTGCGAAAGATGTCGGTGATCCGGTTGAGGCTCGGGTTCTCGGTGTAGTTGAAGGTGACGCTGCGCTCCTTCCCGCCGTGTGCGAAAGTGATCGTGATCTGGCCCAGGTGCGAGAAGTCCTTCTTGTGCTGGTAGTCTTCGGTACTCGAAAGAAAGTTCAGCTCGCCGAAGAGCGACTGTAATTGGGAGAGGACGGCCGACGAGACCTCGAGCTTGTTGACGATCTCGTCGCTCTCCTTGCGCTTAAAACGGAACTGCCCCTGCCCGCTGCCGTCGAACTCCAGCTCCTGAAGCGGGGTCGTAAAGCGCTCGTTCTCGAAGAGGTACCGATAATGTTCCGAACCGTGTTCGCCGCCTCCGGGAGCCGGGCTGATCGGCGTTTGTGCCTGAAGAGCGGCGCCAATTGTGCAGAGTAGTATCCAGAGAGTGAAAGCGGACCAAACCTGTCTTCGCATAGTTGCTGTTCGTTTTCCATTGGTCATTTCCCATTTGTCAGGGTGAATGAGAGATGGGAAATGACAAATGGAGAATCAAAATCAGCCGCGCGCCGGAACCCGCCTAATTCTCGGAAGCCTGTTGGACATTCTTCTTCTTACCGTAGGGCTCGGCGAGATAGCCCTGGGCGGTCGCCTGGGCATTGTCGAAGTTGTTGCCATTGCTGATGGCCTTATTGTATTCGGCCACGGCGCGCTCCCGCTGCCCGATCATATCGAAGCAGTTGCCTTTGTAGATGTGGGACCAGACTTCGACCCAATCCGGGCGCAGATTCCCTTCGAGTCCGCGCTCGAAGGCATCCAGAGCCTTGTTCCAGTTGCGCTGCGTGACGTAGAGCAATCCCAGGTTGTACCAGGCCCAGGAATTGGCCCGATTCAGTTTGATCGCCGCCTGGAACTGCTGTTCGGCCTCGGCGTACTCCTGCTCGCGGAAATGCTCGATGCCGCGCCGGATGATGACGCCCTGTTTCAGATCCTCGGAGGTCCGCAGCACCTTCGCGCTGGGATCGACGACGATCTCGATCGGCTTGCTCTTGGTCGGAATATCGAAATCGACCGAGGTCCCCTTCATGGTCAGGGTCTGGCGCTCGTTGCCCGCTTCCGTGCGGAGCAGGACCTCGACCGGCATCTCGAAAGTATCCAAATCCTGTTTGACCGTTCCGGGAACGCGGAATCCGTCCTTGGTCCGCAGCACCCGGTACTCGGACCGGAACTCAGGCACCCCGGTCGAATCCAGCCACTGTCCGAAGAAGAACCGCAGGTCGCGGCCCGCGGCCTGACTGGCGAAGGCTTCGAACTCGTCGAGCTTGATATTCTTCCCCGAGAACTTCTCGAAGTAGCCCCGCATCATCTTGTCGAAAGACTCTTCGCCCATCAACTGCCGCAGCATGTTGAAGACCAGAGCGCCCTTGTAGTAGACGACCGATCGATAGGCCGCCGATTGATCGTCGAGTTGCAGCGGCGCCTGCCGGATCGAGGCCGACTGCTCGAAGGCCAGGGCCTTCTCCAATTCGGCCTGGACGGCCTGCTGGAACTGCGTCTCGTTGGCGTTGTCCTTGAGATAGAGCAGCGCGCTGAACTCGGCCAGCCCCTGCGAGAGCCAGGAATCGTCGAACGATCTCAACCCGACCGACTGGCCCCACCACTGGTAGGCGACTTCACGCGAGAGCCGCTCATCGACCCCGGTACTGAGGGCGCGCGGCGAAACGAACATAATCCCCGCGCCGGAATAGGTGTCGAGAGTCTCCTCGTCGGTCTCGGCCACGATCAGCTTGGTGCCGAACGGATATTTGCCGAACTTCGACGAGTAGTATTCGAGATGTTTGCCGACGACCTCCGTCGCATGGTCGGCCCACTTCTCATCTCCCGCCTTGACGTAGAAATCGACGGTGAGTCCGCTGAAATTGGAGGTCTTCGTGATGTATTTGCCGGCGATGAAATTGCCCGGCAGCACCGGCCGCGTGCTCGTGAAGGTGTGGGTCGCAAACTCTTCCTTGGTCTTGGAATCGACCGAGTTCGCGACGGAGACCGGAAAATCGCTGTAGCCCCCGACCAGATTGCCCTTCGGCACCTTGACGTTGATCACGTAGGTCGCGCGATCGGCCGCATAGTCGTGGAACGGAAACCAGCGCGCCGCGTAGAAGAGGTACGAGCCCTGCTCGCCGACGAAGGCCAACCTCGCGGTCGAGATCGGACCTCCCTGCGGAGACTCCAGCGCCCCTTCATATTCGAACGCGAGCGTGATCGGCTGACCGGCGGGAACCACATTCCCGAGGTCGACCCTCACGTTCATATTTTCGCGATTATCCTGAATGAACTGCAGGTCAGAGGCTTCGGGCGTCGGTTCGGGAGCGGGCGTCGCCTTGGCGATTCCGCTGGCCTTGGGATCTCGTCCGGGGCGTTTCGTGGCGGCCTGGGCAATGGTCGTGACCACCGATTTCCCCGGAGTTCCAGGAGCCGGCTGTTCGACTCGCGTGACCCGTTTGACCGTCAGCGACCCGTTCATCTCGAAGACCGCCGACCGGGTCTCGGCAGCCGGCACGAATCGGACCTCTGCGCGAGCCTTCAACAGTTGCGCCGACGGTGCCAGCTCTGCGTCTATCCGATAGTGCTGAATATCATAATCGGTCGCACCCTTTTGCGTGCTCTGCGCGCCGACACCGATCACCGCCAGCCCGAAGGCGGCGCTTGCAGCTATGCCAAGAAAGAATGATCTTTTCATTGTCAATTGCCCCGCGTTCTGATTCGTTAATTTTGTTTATATGGAGGGGATTATATCACTACAACTCGAATTTAAAAGGAACTCTCCTTTTATAATTATCCCTCAAAGCCTCGGTTCAAAAACAGACTTCTCATCCACATAAAACACTATTCATCCCTATGTGCGCTAACTTTCCCGATAATGCTGGTTCCGTATCCTACGATTCCTCAATTTTATCAAACATGATCGGTATTTCCGGAATTCCAGTCCCCCATTATCTATCTACCCAAACACTTCTATCCATAGATTTATATAATTACAAATTAATATTGTAAACTCGTATTCCGAACGATTTTACATGGTGAATTTGCAAGATTGGGGCTGGCAATCTGTCTTCGTCTTCCATTGTTTGTTTGGCATACGGAATCGATACAGAACTGTCCATAGTTTATCAAAACCAATCTTGAACGAGCTGTAACTAAAATTACAGACCCTGAATATTTCATCCGCTCGATGATAGTACGGTCGGCCCGGCCGGTTAGGATTCTCATAACCGCGAAACAGGCCGCAGACGCGAAGAGAGGTCGATTCGGCGTGTTTCGCGGTCCATCTGAGCCGGCGGACTCTCAAGGAGTCTTCTTGTACTTCTTGACCAGGTCGGTCATGCCGTCCGTCTTCCCTTCGTGACGGAAGGCATAATACTGTTTGAGGCTGTCGGCCAGTTGCTGGTGCGCGGCCTGATACTGCTGTTCGCCTTCGGTCACGGCGACCGCGCGGGCCAGCCAATCGATCACCTCGTCCAGTTTGGCCAGGGCCTGATCCAGCAGAGCCTGCTTCTTCTCCGCCTGATAGCGTTTGGCCAGATCCTGATATTCGTCATCCGAGAGAGTGACCAGCACCATGAGGGTCGAGGCGTTGTAAGGATCGAATCCGACCGCCTTCTCAAGCTTCTCTTTGGCGCCGGGCTTGTCGTTGCCGAAGAACATCATGACGCCCTGCGCCTGATAGAGGCGCGGCAGCCAGGAGTTCCGGTAGGAGGCCCAGTTCTCGGCGGTCATCGCCGCCGGTTTCTTGTCGGTCTCCATCAGTTCGACCGCCTTGGCGGCGGCGGGCAGAGCCGCCTGCAGCAGCTTGGGCGAGGCCGCCTGCTTCTGGGCCAGATTCGCGCCTCCCCATCCGAGGGCGACCAGGACGGTAATATCGTCCGGGCTCTTGGAACTGACATTGATCGCGTCGTCGAGCTTGCCCGAATTCAGATAGGCCTCGACCATGTACGATCTGACCAGGTCGGCCTCCTCCGGTTGATTGAAGGTCGAGATGAAGTTCTGCGCCAGGGAGATCTTTTGCGCATCGTCCTTCACCGCTCCGATCTCTCCCGCGAGGTAGGAGGCGACCTGCGGCCGCATCGGACTCTTGGCATACTTCTTGACGAACTCTCCCGAGGCTTTCAATTTGGCATCGGCCCCGTTGGAGTTCTTGATCTTATCCAGAACTTTCTGTTCGGCCTCCGACACCTGCGGGGCCTTATCTTTGCTGGACTGATTCTCCGAGGGCGACTGCCACGTGATCGGTCCCGCCATCGCAATCGGCGCCCACAGACAGCAAGCCAGCATGGACAACGCACAGATTGATCTCATTCTTATCCCCTCTTAAATAATTTCTTACTGCTCGAATTAAATAATGATGCGCGGATCGTGCCACATCACTTGGGCAGATTATACTTGAACTTCAGCAATTTCGCCCTCTCCGCGCGTCTCCGGAAGAGTGGATAAAAAAAGAGGAGGCCGCCCTGGCCTCCTCAATAACGGGTCCGAACGGATCGGACACCTCACCCTGAACACCAAACACACACTGATTAAACTTGTGCTCATCGGACGCCGCGCCCCGAGCCGGCAGCTCGGACCCTATCGCGGCTCCAATTTGACCTTGATCCGCTGCCCGGCGCGATCGCGAACCATGGTCAGAGAGAACTCGACGACCGTCTTCTCCCCGGCAGTTCGATCTTTGCCCAGGCGGTCGATCAGACGATTGAGATCGGAGATCGAGGTGACCGGCTCCTCGTTGACCGCGACCACGCAGTCCCCGGCTTTGATCCCGGCCCGTTCCGCCGATCCTCCCGCTCGAACCTCGCTGACCAGGAGCCCATGAGCGACCTTGAAATATTCGGTCAGTTGTTCGGTCAGCGGCGTCGCCACCAGCCCCAGGTAGTACCGATTGGAGTTGAGATTGTAGTTCTGGTGCCAACCGGGCGTAGAGGCCGGAAGCTCTCCGTTGCTGATCATATTGTTGATCGAGGCCCGCAGCTCTTCGGATCTGGCTCTCAACTCCTTCGCCTCGTGCGACAGTTCGAGCGCGCCCTTCTCATCGCCCCGCTTGCGCTGCTCGGCCGCCTCCTGCTCCAGCTCTTCCGACCGCACCAACATGGCGTCGGGCTCTTTGAAGAGCCGCTGGCGGTCGTCGGAGAAGGCCGTGTGCCGCAGACTCAGTTCGACCGAGAGGCTTAAATATTCACCCTGCCGGCTGATCCCCAGGATGATCTGGTTCTGGGGTCGAGTCTCCAGCAGCAATTGATAGATCTGCGCGCGATTCCAGACCTGCTTGTCGTTGAAAGTCAGGATCACGTCGTTCTCTTGCAGTCCGCCCCGGGCCGCCGGACTGCCCTCTTCGACCTTGCCCACGACCGCTCCGCGAACCTCTTTCAGGTTGAGCTGCTTCGCCCGGTCCTCATTCACATCGCCGAGATAGACGCCCAAGTAGGCCATCCCGCCTCGCTGGGCCCAACTCTCCCGCGGTGCCCCCACCATCAACACGACCATCAACACGACCGTCAACACGACCATCGACACGATCATCCGGCCCGGCAGGAACAGGCCCGGTAAATAGATCTTCGACCGTAGATCCATGAATTTTGCACTCATTTGCAATTGTCCGGTTCGAAACTTTCTATTTAATCAACTGACGGAATCTGACGTGAATTGATTGGTGATACCTGGAGCACGGGATGCCGAATCCGGTCACGCACCCGCTATCACGCATCGGTTCGGTGAAAGTTCCAGAAAAAGTTTGAGTACTTTTAAAATTGAGAACTCATTAAACCAGGTCGGGAGGCAAACCGCGAAAGACGCGAAATCATCAACGGAGTATTAATGTGGACTCCTATCGCCCCTTGAAGAGAATCAGGGTCAGGTCGTCCTCCTGCTCGGTGTTGGCGGTCCACTCCCGGAGCGACTGCAGGATCCGCCGCTCGATCTCGGTGGCAGGCAGGTGCGCATTATCGATGATCGTCCGGATCACCCGCTCCTCGCCATACTCCTCATCCGAGAGGTTGCGGGCCTCGATCAATCCGTCGGTGAAGGCGACCAGGATATCCCCGGAGTTGAACTTCAACTCGCCCTCTTCATATTCCGACTCATGGAACAGACCGAGGACCGTGCCGCCGCGGTCCAGACGTTCGATCAGGCGTTCGCCCTGAGAATTCCCGCGCAGCAGAATCGGCGGATTGTGCCCGGCGTTGGTATAGCGGAGGGTCGAGTCCTGCTCGTCGAATTCGGCGTAGAAGAGGGTGATGTAACTGGCATCGATGATCGAATCGGCGAGTTGCCGGTTGATCTGCTGGATGATCCGCTGCACCGGATGCGCGCGCCCCGTCGTCTCCAGCGGGTGCTGTCGATGCCGCCCCCCGGTCTTGGATTCGCGGGACTCCGACTGCGCGGCCAGACTCAAGCTGAAGTTGTAGGCATCGTGATAGGCCTGCACCTGGCCCCGCAGGTTGGCCTGCAGATTGGCCATCATGAGCGCGGCCGAGACCCCCTTGCCGCAGACATCGGCCACGACGATCCCGATCTGGCCCTGAGCCAGCTCCAGGTAATCGAAGTAGTCGCCGCTCACGGCGCGGGCCGGAATGCAGACTCCGGGGGCGAAATCGAGCCGGGTCGTCCGGGGGACGGAACGGGGGAAGAGCCGCGACTGGACCTCGGCGGCGATCCGCACCTCCTGATCCAGACGCTGCTTCTCCTCCGACACGCTCAGCAGCTCGCGGATCGAGCGGGTCATCTGATTGAACGAACCGGCCAGTTCGCCGAGCTGATTGCTGCCGGTGATCGGGATCTCGTGGTCGAAATCTCCGGCTTCGACCCGCTTCGTTCCGGCATAGAGATAATGGACGGCCCCGGTGATCGATCGCGTCAACCAGACCGCCGA
Organism: Blastocatellia bacterium; assembly: GCA_035280505.1. Lineage (GTDB taxonomy): Bacteria > Acidobacteriota > Blastocatellia > RBC074 > RBC074 > JAKEHZ01. The sequence goes on from DATEFT010000296.1 coordinate 7,157, forward strand.
GCCGACCGCCAGCAGGGCGATCAGCAGGAAGAAGAACCCCAGGCTCGCGATCGCCAGGACGATCATGTTGCCGAAGAGGCTCTCCGACCGGAACTGCCGCACCCGCTGCCAGATCTTACTGGGCAGCAGAAACGACCCGTCGATCAACAGGACGTCACCCTCGATCTGACGGCCGGTCGACCATTTGGTGGTGGTCTTGTAGATCGGCAGGCTGCCCGGAGGCCAGGCCGTCACCTCGCCGCGTTGTCCCAGCTCCCGCATCTCGGCCGCGTCGATCTGGGCTCCGGCCGGCGTCGAGATCAGAGGGGCCAGGACCTGCCCGGGTTTCACCTCGAGATCCGTCGTGTGTTTGAGATGTTCACACATGCTCGGGCCGATCGGATAGCTCAGTTGAAAGATCGCCGGCGAGGGTTTGGTCAGCTTGATGATGTGGCGCGCCCGCACCAGGCGGTCGGCCCCGGGCCCCTCCTCGATCACCAGGCCGTGAAACTCCGATTGATCGCGCAGCCAGTCCGGCAACGGCTCCCCCTCCTCCGAAATCCGCAGCGGCGACGGAGTCGGAGCGGCGGCGGGCTGGCTCCGCCCTTCCGAGGAGTAGCCCCGGACCAGAACCGGCGGCTCCTGGGAGGCGGCGCCGTGCAGGCTCAGGGTCAGGTCGGGAAAGATCGGCGCCAGGGCATTCGCCCGCTCCTGCAATCGACGTTGGAGCTGCTCTCGATCCATTCCCGCGAGGTCCAGGTGGCTCAGGTCCTGACTGATCGAGAGGGCGGCCGCGTGCGACTGTTCGAGGTATCCGTCCAGTTGCCGCGAGACCAGGCTGGAACTCGACTGCATGACCACCACGTAACCGACCAGCACGATCAGCGACGTGACCAGCAGGATCGGCAGCGCGCCGATCAGCAGGTAGGTCACGATCAACCGGCGCCGCAACCGCCATAACAGATGCTCGGTCACCCACCGCCCGCCCCGGACCAGAAAATGGGCCACCGGGATCAGACCGACCACCGCGCCGACGTCGAAGACCCGCTTCAGCCACCCGCTGCCGAAGAGCGTCCGTCCCTCGGTGAAGGTCCAATCGATAAACCAGATGATCAGAACCGCCGTCATCCATTTGCCCATCCGTGTAATCGGCATCAGGCTGCGGATCAATTCCGACCAGGGAACTTGGGAGGTGCGGTGCTGCGGCATAACAGAGATTTGCGCTTTGAGATTGGAGATTCAAACCGCGAAAGACGCGAAAGACGCGAAAGGTGGTTAATTTCGTGTCTTTTGCGTATTTCGCGGTTTGAATCTCTGATCTTAATTAACTTTGGTCGATCCCGGCTCAGCTCAATTCGGTTTCGAACTTGGGATAGAGCGAGTCGATGACGCCGCGGTACTTCTCTTCGACAAATTTGCGGCGGACACTGAGTTTAGGGGTCAGTTCCCCGCCCTCGATCGAAAACTCCTGATCGAGGATGGCGATCTTCTTGATCTTCTCGTGGGGAGCCAGCTCTCTGGTCACCTCATCGACCTTCTTCTTGAAATATTCGATGAGGCGCGGGTGATGTGCCAGTTCGGAGCGATCACGGGTCTCGAGGTTGAGGGATTTGGCATAGGCGCGCAGAGCCTCGAAGGCCGGGACGATCAGGGCCGCGGCGAATTTGCGCCCGTTCCCGATCACGATCACCTGCTCCACCATCGGGACCGTGCGGATCATGTTCTCGATCGGCTGCGGCGCGATATATTTCCCCAGGCTGGTCTTGATCAGATCCTTCTTGCGGTCGGTGATCCGGATGAAACCCTCCGCATCGATGGTGCCGACATCTCCGGTATGGAACCAGACTCCGTCGTCGTAGCGTTGCATGACCCGCTCCGTCTCGTCCGGCAACAGGTAGTAGCCCTCCATCACGTTGTCGCCCTGAACGAGCAGTTCGCCGTCTTCCGCCGCCCGGACCCGGACTCCTCCGATCGTCTGTCCGATCGTGCCGACCCGGTTCCGCTGAGGGCGGTTGAAGGAGACGACCGGCGAGGTCTCGGTCAGACCGTAGCCCTGCAGGATCGTGATCCCGGCGCCCAGAAAGATGTAGGCCAGTTCCGGAGAGAGCGCCGCGCCGCCGGTCACGAAGAACCGCATCCGCCCGCCGACCGCCGCCCGCCATTTGGCGAAGACCAGACGATCCAGCACGCCGAGTTCGAGCTTCAGCCGGAGCGGCACCGACTCGCCCCGATCCCTGAGCACGGCCACCTCCCGGCCGACCTCGATCGCCCGGTGGAAGATCTTCTGCTGAAAGGGCGTGGCCTCCGCGGCCCGCTTGTTGATCGTCGCATAGATCTTCTCGAAGAGCCTGGGCACGGCGGTCATAATGGTCGGGTGCACCTCTTTCATGTCCTCGGCGACGGTCTCGACGCCGCGGGCATAACAGATCTGCACCTTGAACCAGAGATAGAGATAGAGGACCGTCCGCTCGAAGACGTGCGACAGCGGCAGAAAACTGAGCGCGACATCGGTCTCGCTCAGATCGAACAGTTCCCCCGTCCGCAGCACGTTCGAGGTCAGGTTGCGGTGCGTCAGCATGACGCCCTTGGGCTCGCCGGTCGTGCCCGACGTATAGATGATGGTCGCCAGGTCCTCCGGCTTCGCCTGCGAGGCCAGCTCTTCATAGAGCCGCGGCTCGCGTTCGAGCCGGGCCGCCCCCTGGCCCTCCAGCGCCTCGAGAGTGAGTTCGCTCTGATCCTTCGGCTCTTCAAAGAGGATCAACCGGGGCCGATCCTTGCCCCGCAACCCGTCGAGCGCCGGCTGGATGCGGCGGAGCTGCTTGTGGTTCGAGATGAAGAGGACCCGGGCCCCGCTGTTACGAAGAATGAATTCGACCTGGTCGACGGCCTGGGTGGGATAGATCGGCACGTTGATCGCGCCGTTGGCCAGAATGGCATAATCGGTGATGCTCCATTCGGGGCTGCTCTCCGCCATCAGAGCGACCCGGTCACCCACGCCGATTCCGAGTTCGTGCAGCCCGGCGGCCAGGTTTCGCACGCGCCGCCGTAATTCCCCTCCCGTCAGATCCTGCCACCGCTTCTCGCGCTTATATCTCATGACCGACTGTGCCGCGCGTAGCTGTGTGATTCGGTCGAACAGCTCGTTGATCGTACGAGGCTCATCACTACCCATCTTGGGATTCCCCTGCTTGCTTGTGGACTCGTAAAATTCAAATTGAGAACTGGTGGTCAAGGCCACCGTCTATGAAATGCAGATCGCAGCACGCTCCGCCAGCGTCTGAGTGATCATCAATCTTCCGCCGGGATTTGTCAATTTAACCAGATGTTTAGCCGACGGGCCACCGCCGGCCGGCTCAAGCCGGGGTCTGGAGCGGCAAATTATTGACTTTTTCTGGAGTTTTCCCACAAATCCGGGCTCAATGACGGCCCCCGACGCCCCCCCGGCCATCCCCCGATCGCCTCTTTGGCCGACAAGTAATTCTTTAGCAACCGCTTAGAGTTTTAGCAAAGACCCGCAATCGACCGGATAAACCCTTGACACTAATATTCCTTTTCCATATTCTTAGCGTTCGTGTTTTTCACGATATTTTATGGAGATCACTATCTATGGCAACTTATTCTCTATCCACCCACTTTCCGAGTGGCAAGGATTTGGAGCAACATCGGCAGTGGCACATCATCGACGCCAAAGGGATGACCGTTGGACGTCTGGCGAGCGAAGTCGCTCGTGTGTTGATGGGCAAGAATAAGCCGACCTACACTCCATTCCTCGATACGGGCGATCACGTGATCGTTCTCAATGCTTCCAAAGTCGTTTTCAAAGGCACCAAGACGGAAGACAAGATCTATAGTCATCACACGGGCTATCCGGGAGGACTCAAACAGATCTCCGCGCGAGACCTGTTTGCCAAGAATCCGGTGCGCCTGGTCGAACTGGCGATCAAGGGGATGTTACCCAAGACCAAGCTGGGTCGAGCGATGGCCAGCAAGCTCAAAGTCTATGCCGGAGCCGAGCATCCGCATGGAGCGCAGAAACCCGTTAAGCTCTCCATCAAGGCCAGCTAAGAGAATTCGAATTGGGAAAGCGGATTAGATTTTCGATGGCAGATTTTCTAAGGAGCAATTTCAAACGTGGCTGATATTCAGTATTACGGAACGGGACGGCGTAAGAGCGCGACGGCGCGCGTCTATCTGCGGCCGGGAAGCGGGACCTTCAAAGTCAACCGCACTTCTATCGATTCCTACTTCAAGAATGAGACTCTGCGAATGATCATCCGCCAGCCGTTGCAGTTGACCGACACCCTCAGCAAGTTTGACGTGGTGGTCAACGTGACGGGCGGCGGCTCTGCCGGACAGGCGGGAGCGGTGCGACACGGCATCGCGCGGGCGTTGATCGAGTTCAACACCGAGCTTCGTAAGAAACTCAAGAAGGCAGGGCTGCTGACGCGAGATCCTCGCGCCAAGGAGCGCAAGAAGTACGGCCAGAAAGGCGCTCGCAAACGCTTCCAGTTCTCGAAACGTTAATCCAGTGCGGACTGCGGGGCGCGGGTCATCTCGAATCTGCCCCTTTGCACTCCGAGATTCCATTGCCGAGCTCATCATTGGTTGTTCTGTGAACGAACCGGGAATCCTGAGATCGGCGAGTACATAAACCATTCCATGGAGGTTTGATTGGCAACCGTTACAATGAAAGAATTGCTCGAAGCCGGAGTCCACTTCGGGCACCAGGTTCGCCGGTGGAATCCGAAGATGAAGGAGTATATCTTCGGTGAACGCAACGGCATCTACATCATCGATCTGCAGAAGACCCAGCGGATGTTCAAAGAGGCGATGAAGTTTCTCGCCACCTTGACC
>DATEFT010000297.1:0-4673 GCA_035280505.1 Blastocatellia bacterium
TCAGCACGAAGTAAGCCTGCTCCCCAACAGGCTAGTTGCCAATACTCCCTGCATCTACTTCATGCCTTTGTGCACTGCAATAACCAATAAGACTCGTTCTTTAGCTATGCAACCAGCGCGCCACCGATTCCGCACTCCGCCACAATCGGCAATTATCGTGTATTTTTCACTGAAATCAGAAGTAAGCGCGTCTACAAAGGCGGCCAGTTTCGGCTAACCGACGGAGCTTGAGCAATTTTGAACATTGTTGATACAACATCTGTTGTCTTGACTCTTTACACCTGCACCTCGCGCAGTACACCTCTGGTACTGGATTGGACCTTGTATGATTGAGAGGGAGGAGTGGTTCGGCGCCGTTCACGATCGTACTTTGACCCAACACCGCAGGACCTCGGCGACGCTCCAGGCCTGGGCGACGCACCCGCGTGGAGTGAATGGTTCCTGGCCATCGAAGATTTCGCTAATTGAGCCGAAGCCGGCCTCCCCGAGGTGCGGCTCAAAACCCTGCAGAAAGCGGGATGCGGCCTCACGATCCTGAGGATGGACCTTGAGCCAGGCATCGATGAAAGGGCCGATCAACCAGGCCCAGACTGTTCCCTGATGGTATGCCGCGTCGCGCGCATGCAGATCGCCTTGATAGCGGGGATGGTAGTCGGGATGATCCGGAGAGAGTGAGCGGAGTCCGACCGGAGTCAGCAGACGCTCCGCGACCACCTGGAGCACCGAGGCCCAGCGGTCCTGATTGAGCACGGGATACTCGAGCGAGATGGCCAGCAGTTGGTTGGGACGACAGGCTCGATCGTCACCGTCCTCGCCGTCCACGACGTCGTAGAGGTAGCCTACTTCATCCGACCAGAATCTTCGGTTGAACGATTGGCGGGTCTGCTCCGCCCGGGCGTTCAATGATTCGGCTCCCGGAAGGTCCTGGTCCTCGGCCGACCACCGGGCCAGCAAGCGCAGGGCGTTGTACCAGAGGGCATTGATCTCCACAGCCTTGCCCCGGCGAGGAGTGACGACCCAATCGCCGACCTTCGCATCCATCCAGGTCAACTGAGTCCCCGGCGCTCCCTGGCGTAAGAGGCCGTCTTGCGGATCGACGCCGATTCCATAGCGCGTGCCTTGAAGGTGATGCGCGACGATCTCGCGCAGAGTCGGCAGCAGCAGGGTCCGCAGCTCATGATCGCCCGTCGCCTGCAGGTAACGATCCAGCGCGTGAAAGAACCAGAGCGTCGCATCCGCCGTATTGTACAACCCGGTCTGCTCGCCTTCAGGAAAGAGATTCGGGATCAACCCTTCGCGAACCTCGCGGGCGAAGGTCCGGAGAATCACGCCGGCTTCGGCCGAGCGCCCGGTCGTGAGAGTCAATCCCTCCAGCGAGATCATGGTGTCTCGCCCCCAGTCGGTGAACCAGTGATAACCGGCGATCACGGTGCGCGATTGCTCTCCGGTCTCGCGCCGGGCCGGAGTGACGATGAATTGATCCGCCGCCAGCACCAGTTCTCCGCCCGGCCCCGAACGGGCCCGCGGGTCGGCCGAGGAGAGCAACCGCTCTCGACGATCACGTTCGGCGGCGGCCGCCTCTTCCGGAGTGACTTCGCCGATCGTCTCCCAGGACTCGGTCGAGGCCACCAGCGTCGCCGCGCCGCCGGGATGCAGGTCGGACGTCAAACGCCCGGAGCTGCGGAGAGTCTCCCGCGAGTCATATCCACGATCGGCTTCGACCCGATAGAATCGCTCCCGAGCCGCGGTCCGCCCGACGGTCAGGGCGGCTTCGTGGCCGATCAAACGCAGCCGAAGCGGCGGCAGACCGTCCCGCCGGCGAAGCTCATAGCAGTCCTCCGCGATGAACCAGCGGAGTTCATCGTCCGGATCGCCGAGCCCGGAGTCGTGTCCTCGAAGATGGAGTTCCGGCCGCAGCTCAAGCCTGATCGATTCGCGGCCCGCCAGAAGCCGGTAGGTCAGATAGACCGTGTTCCGGCGGTACGGCATGAAGAGCTGCTTCTCGATCACAAGATCGTCGATCTCGTAACGCCAGACCGGCACCCCCAGCTCCAACCGAAACTCCGCCAGTTCGGCCGCGGCGCCCAACTCGACCTGTCCGGGGCACGGCTCTTCACCTCCCAGCCGGATCACCGAACCGTCCGCCCGGCGCAACAGCTCCGTCAAGTGGTTGAGCATGACGGTTCGACCCAGCGGCGACGGCAGAGCCGCGACCAGCAGGCCGTGATAGCGCCGCGTGGCGACGCCGCCGAGGCTGCCCGAGGCGTAACCGCCGAGTCCATTGGTTACCAGCCATTCCCGGGTCAGGAAAGTATCGGGATCGATTCTTCCCGGCCAGGCGAGGCGACGAACGAAATCGGTCTTCATTGAGATTTGAGATTCAAACCGCGAAAGACGCGCAACGGCTTCTTGCCGCAACACGCTGAACATCAAGCTGTCGCGTCTTTCGCGTCTTTCGCGGTCAGAGATTAACTACTTTTCGGCCTCGGTTTCAGAACCACCGCCGCATGACCGGGGACCAACCACTTCTCGGGCGTCTCCAGCGCAGCGGTTCCCTGTCCGCCGTACTCCGGGGCCTCGGTCGACCACATGATCTCCCACTCCTGACCGGCCGGCGGCGCCAGCAACGGTTCGGGAGCGGATCCCAGTTGGAGATCCGCTCCCAGGTTGACGAAGAGCAACCGGTCTCCGGCCGCCTCCTCGCCGGCGAAGAAGCGCAACACAAAGGCCTCGGCATCCAGCACGGCTCCATCGACGCCGCCTCTCAGTTGCCGGCTGAAGATCGGATCTTCACGCCGCAGCCGCAGCAGATCGCGATGCAACCGATAGGTCTCGGCATGCGTTTCCCGCTCGGCGAGATCTAGTTTCGACCGGTTGAAGGTCTCATAGGCGCCCGGATCGTCCAACCGGGCCTGCATCTCCGGCGTCGCCAGGCTGCGGAATTGCGTCAGGTAGCGATGCCGCCCCTCTTTAACGAGCCGCCCCAGTTCTCCCTGATGATCGGCAAAGAAGAGGAACGGGCTGGACGAGGCGAACTCCTGTCCCTGAAAGAGCATCGGCGTCCCGGGCGCCAGCAGCAAGAGGGCCGTCATCGCCCGGTACCGGCCGGAGCTCGTCAGCAGGTGGCAACGTTCACCCCGCCCCGAATTCGCCACCTGGTCATGATTCTGAATGAAGATCGCATAGGCCGACGGCGGCAGGCTGAAATCGGCGCTCCCGCGCCGCTGCTTCTGCCAACCGAACCACTGCCCCTGATACAGATATCCATACTTGATCGCCGAGATGAACTCCTGGGGCCGGCCCAGGTAGTCGGTCAGATAGGCTTCGCGGCGGCCGGTCATGGCGATCATCGCGCTGTGATGAAAATCGTCATTCCACAAGATGTCGAGACCGTACCCGCCCCGCTCCGGCGATTGCGCCAGCCGCACCTCCTGAGCTTCATTTTCGGCCACGATCAAGACCGACCGGCCGCGCGCCGTCTCGCGCAGGCGCCGGTTGAGAGCCGCCAGGATATGATCGGCGGAGTCGTCGTAGATGCAGTGGGTCGCATCCAATCGCAGCCCGTCGAGATGATACTCGTCGATCCAGTAGGCGGCATTGCTCAGAAAGTATTCGCGGACGGGCTCGCTATTCTCGCCATCGAAGTTGATGGCTTCGCCCCAATCGGTATGATGGCGGGTGGAAAAATAGTCATGGGCGAAGGCCCTCAGGTAATTGCCATCCGGACCCAGGTGATTGTAGACGACGTCCAGGATGACGCCGATCCCGAGCGCATGCGCGCGATCGATGAACCGCCGGAAGTCATGTGGGCCGCCGTAGAGCCGAGTCGGGGCGAAGAGGTTCACTCCGTCATAGCCCCAGCCGAAGCGGCCGGGAAATTCGGCCACCGGCATGACCTCGATCACGTTGATCCCCAGGTCGGCCAGCGCCTCCAGTTCGGGGAGCGCCGACCTCCAGGTGCCTTCACGCGTGAAAGTCCCGATATGCATCTCGTAGACGACCCGGCCCTCTCGTTCGACGCCGCGCCATTTCTGATCGGTCCATTCAAATGTCACGGGATCCACAATCTGCGACGGGCCGTGCGGCCCCTCGGGCTGGAAACGCGAGGTCGGGTCCGGATAGAGATAGGAGTCGTCGTCCAGTCTGAATCGATAGAGAGTGCCGTCGCCCGCACTCTCGATCAGGCCGGAAAAGAAACCCGGCGCCTCCGCTTCCAGTTCGAAACTGCGAGCGTGATGATCGAATCCGGGACCTCCCTCGATCACGACCTCGACACGATGACGGCGGGGCGCCCAGAGACGAAAGTGCGCACCTCGCCCGGCAATAATCTCGGCTCCGGTCGTTAACCGGCGATCAAATTTTACGGTTTTCATGATGTGGGTGGCTGTGACTCTAGTATTTTGAAAAGTAAGTTTCCGGAGTTTTACCGGGTCTCAAGTAACCTACTTTCCAAAGTGTGCTATGGTTTCGGTCAGCCGCAGGTAAAAATAGAGTTTGAAACTGCTGCCGACCAATGAATACGTCAACAATCCAAGGGTTCAACCGCGAAAGACGCGGAATACGCGAAAGGTGTTTGACTCCGTGTCTTTCGCGTATTCCGCGGTTTCGAATCAAAACTTCAAGAAAGCTACTTTACCAAGTACTAACTGCCTGAGCCAAAGACCGGAAGGTCT
>DATEFT010000298.1:0-2646 GCA_035280505.1 Blastocatellia bacterium
CTCAACCGCAGATCTAACCGATTGGCGCGCTACCTGAAGGAGCTCGGGGTGGGCCCGGAGACGAGGGTCGGAATCTGTTTAAACCGGGGCCTCAACATGATCGAGGCCGTCCTGGGCGTGCTCAAAGCGGGCGCCGCGTACGTGCCGTTGGATTCGAGCTATCCGCTGGAGCGCCTGGCATTCATGCTGGAAGATGCCCAGGTCCTGGTCTTGATCAGCGAGCAAAGCCTGATCGACCGATTGCCGGCATATTGGGGACAACTGATCAGGATCGATGCCGATTGGGAGGAGATCTCGAGTCACAGCGACGAAAATCCGGCGAGCGGAGCCCAGCCCGGAAATTCAGCCTATCTCATCTACACGTCCGGCTCGACCGGGTGGCCGAAAGGAGTCTTGGCGAGCCACCGATCCCTGGCCAACTGTATCGGGTCGCAGCTTGAAACGTACGGCCTGACTCCGGAAGATCGGCTGTTGCAATTGTTGTCGTTGAGTTTCGATGCCGCTACCGAAGAGGTCTTTCTGGCGCTGCTGAGCGGCGCGGGCCTGGCCCTGCACCGCGATCCCACCCGGATTCCGCCCGGCGAGCTCCTTGACGAATGTGAACGTCTCGGGGTCACCGTGCTGCATTCGGTCCCGACATATTTTGATCTCCTGGCCGACTCCTCGCTGACGTCCGGGACGAGAGCTTTGCCCGGACTGAGGTTGTTAATCGCGGGCGGCGAGAGTCTGAGCGCGGACCAGATCGAGAAATGGAGGCGGCTGGCACCGGCCTCGCGCGTTATCAACGCATATGGACCGACCGAAGCGACGATCACCTCCACGATCGATGAAACGGCGGCCGGGGTCTCGACGATCGCGGGACCGCAGGTCCCGATCGGCAGGCCGATCAGACACGCCCAGGTCTACCTCCTGGATGACCAGGGCCACCCGGTTCCGATCGGAGTTCCGGGCGAACTGTTCATCTCAGGCCTGGGGCTGACCCGCGGATATTTGAATCATGCGGATCACACCGCCGAGAAATTCGTTCCGAACCCTTTCAAGGGCGAGGTCGGCGAAAGAATGTACCAGACGGGGGACCGGGGCCGATATCGGCTCGATGGGAGGATCGAATTCATCGGTAGAAAAGATCATCAGGTCAAGGTGCGGGGACATCGAATCGAGCTTGGAGAGATCGAATTCATGCTCGGTCAGTGTTCCGGAGTGAGAACGGCGGTGGTGATGCTGTCGAAAGAGGAACGGTTGATCGCGTTCGTGGTTCCGGACCGGCCGCCGGAAGAGGGCTCGCCGACCGAGCTCTCGGTTAAAAACCTGCGGTCAGATCTCGAAGAGCGGCTTCCGCATTACATGGTGCCGGCCGGATTTACGATTGTCGATGCTCTGCCTTTGACGCCGAACGGAAAGATCGACCGCCAGAGGCTCCCGGAGCTGGAACAGGGAATCGGATCGCCTGAACGGCAGGAGGCGGGTCCGCGGACGCCGGAGGAAGAGGTTCTGGCCGGGATCTTTCAAGAGGTGCTGAAACTGGATCGAGTGGGAATCCACGACAACTTCTTCGAATTGGGAGGCGACTCGATTCTGAGTATTCAGATTATTGCGCGAGCCAACGAGGCGGGCCTGAGGCTGGCGCCCAAACAATTGTTCCAATCTCAAAGCATCGCGGAACTGGCGGCGGTCGCCGGTCTGGGAGAGACGATCGAGCCGGAACCGGAACCGGTCACCGGAGCGGTTCCCCTGACGCCCATTCAGGAATGGTTCTTCGAAGGAAATACCCTGGAGCCGGATCATTACAACCAGGCGGTCATGCTCGAGGCGGGCGAGCCGCTGGACCTCCCGGCGCTGAGAGCGGTCATCGAGCAACTGGCCGATCATCACGAGGTCCTGAGACACCGCTTCCGGAAGACGGAGAACGGGTGGCAGCAGCTTTGTGAAGATTCCGACGGGGCGGCAACGCTGGAGACGATCGACATCCTGGCAGAGGACGAGCTTCAGGAAAGAAGGGCGATCGAAGAACGAGCCGCCGCCATTCAGAGAAGCTTCGATCTGAGCACCGGGCCGTTACTGAAAGTCGCGGTCTTTAACGCCGCCGGAGGAGCCCGTCAACTGGTGTTGATTGTCGCCCACCATCTGGTGATCGACGGCGTCAGTTGGCGAATCTTGCTGGGCGATCTGGAAAGGGGATATCAGCAGGCGAGGCGAGGCGAGGCGATCAAACCGGGCGTGAAGACCTCTTCGTACAAACGGTGGGCCGAAAGATTGAAAGAGGAGGCGCAGCGCGAGGAGTCGAGATCGCAGGCCGACTACTGGCTGGCTGAGACCGGAGGGAGGCCGGGCCGGTTGCCCGTGGATCAGGAAGGAATCAATACCGTAGCCAGCGGTAGAAATCTGGTCGTGAGTCTGACCGAGGACGAGACGCGGCGGCTCTTGCAGGAGATCCCACGAGCCTACAAGACGCAGATCAATGAGGTCTTGCTGGCCGCCGTCGGCCGGGCGATCGGTGAATGGTCAGGATCCTCGACCGTTCTGGTGGAGGTCGAAGGGCATGGGAGAGACGAGATCTTCGAGGATCTCGATTTGACCAGAACTCTGGGATGGTTTACGACCTCCCACCCGCTGCGGATCGAGATCGCCGGCGGAAGCGGTGTGGAG
>DATEFT010000299.1:0-6810 GCA_035280505.1 Blastocatellia bacterium
CGACTTTCTGGCCATCCTGCATGCGATCACGGTGATCTTCACCCTCTTGTGGCTGCCGTTCGGTAAATTCTTCCATATCTTCCAGCGGCCGGCGCAACTCGGGGTGAGTTTTTATCAGGATGCCGGCGCACGCGAAGAACCTGCCGTCTGCCGCCGCTGCGGTGAGGCCTACGCTTCGCGCATGCACGTCGAAGACCTGATCACCGTCGAGCGGCAACTGGGATTTCTTTACGAACTGGAAGGCCAGGCCGAACACTACCAGCGAATCTGCCCGCGATGTCGCCGGGCCATGCTGGCGCTGGCTCAGGGGCGGCTGTGGAAGACCTCATCCCAGGCCTGAGAAGTTAGGAGATTCGAGATCGACAAGTTATGTCTACATTACCTGATCAACTGAACGAGATCACCGACCGCTTCGGTCCGCACCTGGCCTTCAATCACGGTCTACGGCTGGAGGCTGGTGTGGAGCCCGACAAGATCGTCGAGACGCATTGCTGCTTCTGCGGACAGCAATGCGGCATCAAGCTCAAAGTCAAAGATAACCGGGTGATCGGATTCGAGCCGTGGGAGGAGTTTCCGTTCAATCGTGGAATGCTCTGTCCCAAAGGCGTCAAGCGGTATTTGCAGGGATCGCATCCCGATCGACTGACCACCGCCTGGCAGCGCGATCCCGAAACGCCGGGTGGCTTTAGTCCCCTTCCCTACGATCAGGCGATCGGCCGCGTGGCGGAGGAGATCGAGCGGATTCAATCGAGTTACGGCGCCGACGCCTTTGCCGTCTTGAGCGGGGCGAGCCTGACGACCGAGAAGGCCTACCTGATGGGAAAATTCGCGAGGGTCGCCTTGAAGACGCCAAATATCGATTACAACGGGCGGCTCTGCATGGTCAGCGCCGCGGCCGGCAACAAGAAGGCGTTCGGCATCGACCGCGCCGCCAATCCCTGGTCGGACATCCTGGGAGCGCAGGTGATTCTGATCGCCGGGGCGAATGTGGGCGAATGCGCGCCGATCACGACCAATTACATCTGGCAGGCGCGGGAGAACGGCGCGAAGATCATCGTTGTCGATCCGCGAATCACTCCGATCGCCCGGACCTGCGATCTCTTCCTGCCGGTCAGGCCGGGGCGCGATGTCGCGCTGTTCAATGGAATCCTGCATCTAATGATCGCGAACGACTGGCTCGATCATGACTTCATCGACCGCCGGACGGTCGGCTTCGAGGCGGTGGCCGACCATGTCAGAGAGTGGACGCCGCGCCGCACGGCCGAAGTGACCGGCATTACGGAACGCGCGATCCGACAGGCGGCCGAGATGTGGGGGAGCGCGGAATCGAGTTTCCTCCTGCATGCGCGGGGCATCGAGCATCACTCGCATGGCGTCCAGAATGTGCTCGGCGCGATCAATCTGGTGCTCGCCTCCGGCCGGATCGGCCGGGAGCATTGCGGCTACGCGACGATCACCGGCCAGGGGAACGGTCAGGGCGGGCGCGAGCACGGCCAGAAGTGCGATCAACTGCCGGGCGGGCGCGACATCACCAATCCCGAGCATCGGGCTTACGTGGCAAAGATCTGGGGAATCGAGCCCGAAGAGTTGCCGGGCCCGGGTGTCGATGCCTATGAGATCTTCCGCAAGATCGATCGCGGGGAGATCAAAGGGTTGCTCTCGCTCTGCTTCAATCCGAAGGTTTCGCTGCCGGACAACAACTTCATCGCCCGCATGCTGGACAAGCTGGAATTCTACGCGGTGATCGATTTCTTCCTGAACGAATCGGCGCATCACGCGGATCTCGTCCTGCCCGGCTCGCTGCATGAGGAGGACGAAGGGATCGTCACGCAGATCGAGGGCCGTGTCATCAAGATCAACCAGGCGGTCGACCCGCCGGGCGAAGCCAAACAGGATTGGCGCATCATTCAGGATCTGGCCCGGGCGTTGAAGCGTGAACGGGGTTTCACCTTCAACCATCCGCGCGAGATCCTCGATGAACTGCGCCTCGCCTCGAAGGGCGGAGTGGCCGATTACTCCGGGATCACCTACGAGAAGATCGAGCGGCAAGGCGGCGTCTTCTGGCCCTGCCCAAGTAGCGGACCGGATCCGAAATCCCGGCCGGAACACCCGGGCACGCCGCGGTTGTTTGAGGAAGGTTCCTGGAACCCGGTGGCTGAAGGCGCGGGCCCATTCTATTTTCCCGACGGCAAGGCGCGGTTTAACGTCGCTCAATATACGCCGCCCACCGAAGACGTGGATGAAGAGTATCCGTTGATGCTGACCACCGGCCGCGTCGTCAGTCAATTTCTCTCCGGCACGCAGACTCGGCGGATCGGCCCCCTGGTCGAGCAGTACCCGGAACCGCGCCTCGAACTGCATCCGCAGTTGGCCGAGAAGCTGGGCCTCAAGGACGGCGAGTGGGCGACGGCGGAATCGCGGCGGGGCCGTCTCACCTTGCGAGCGCAGGTGGTGACGACGATTCGTCCCGATACGGTCTTCATTCCGTATCACTGGGCGGGGCGGAAGAGCGCGAATCAATTGACGATCTCGGCGCAGGATCCGATTTCAAAGATCCCCGAATACAAGGTCTGTGCGGTCCGCGTCACAAGAGCCGCCGGTCCGCCGGATGAGGAGAACGGTCAACGACCAAGGTGAAAGCAAGATGTCTGTTCCGTCTCACATGGAATTTTTCATCGACCCGAACCGGTGCATCGGCTGCCAGGCGTGCGTGCAGGCGTGCAGCGAGTGTGACACCCACAAGGGGCATCCGATGATTCATCTCGAATACGTGGACCGCCCGCATTCGGTCCAGACCGCGCCGGTCGTCTGCATGCACTGCGACCAGCCGACGTGCGCGGAGGTCTGCCCGGCTGACGCGATCAAGCGGACGGCCGACGGCGTGGTGCAGACGGCGCGCAAGCCGCGTTGCATCGCCTGCAGCAACTGCGTGCTGGCCTGTCCGTTCGGCGTGCCGAGAATGAAGACCGAACTTCACCTGATGATGAAGTGCGATCTCTGCTACGACCGCACGTCAGCGGGCAAAAAGCCGATGTGCGCGACCGTCTGTCCCAGCCAGGCGCTCTTCTTCGGAACTCGCGAAGAGGTTGAAAAGCTGCGCCCGCGCTCGAGTCCGATCAACCGATTCCGCTTCGGCCGGCAAACGATCACGACCAGGGTCAACCTGATGACGCCGAAGATCGCCCGAGCCGAGTACCTCGACGTGACCGCGGCCATAAACGAACAGGCCCGCGGCCAGGAGATCACTTTCAACATCTTAACCAATAGTCTTCAGCGCGAAGAGGAGACGCGATGATTCCAACCGACCGTGATCAAATCACCATCGCGCCGGACGGGCGGCCGCCGAGCGAACAGCCGAAATGGAGAAGGGATTTTCCGATCGACTGGCCGGAAGATCAGTATGTGGCGCGGCGCGATTTCACCAAGTTCATGGTGCTGACGAGTTTCGCCTTCGCCTGCGGCCAGTTCTGGATCGCCGTGCAGAACTTCCTGCGGCAGCGGCGAGCCCGGCCGCCGATGCAACGGATCGCCGGGCTCGACCAGCTTGGGATCGGCCAATCGCTGATCTTCGCCTACCCGGCGGAGCACGATCCCTGTCTGCTGGTCAGGACCGGTGAAAGCCGTTTCGTCGCGTTCAGTCAGAAATGCACTCATCTGTCGTGCGCAGTGGTGCCGGAGCCGGACCGGGGCCGCTTCTTCTGTCCCTGCCATAACGGCTCGTTTGATCTCCACACCGGGAGGCCGCTGGCGGGGCCGCCGCGCCGCCCACTGCCCCGGATCAAACTCGAAATCGTCAATGACGCGATCTACGCCACGGGCGTCGAGGTCAGCACGGTCTGAACTATGAAACGTCACCCAAGTCTTCGTCCGCTTTCACGCGACCATCATCACGCCCTGGTCGAGGCCTGGAATCTAAGCCTGGCGGCGACCGGCGACCCGGGCAGCATCATCCCGGCGGCCAGGCGTTTCTACAATTTCTGGCAGAGCGACCTGCGAGGCCACTTTTCGCAGGAGGAGCAGATTCTGCTGCCGTTACTGGAGCAATGGGCCTCGCCGGAGGACGACCCGATCAGTCAGACGCTGAGCCAGCATGCGGAGATCGAGGGTCTGGTCGGCCAACTGGATAGCCTGCTCA
This sequence comes from Blastocatellia bacterium, assembly GCA_035280505.1. Lineage (GTDB taxonomy): Bacteria > Acidobacteriota > Blastocatellia > RBC074 > RBC074 > JAKEHZ01. Next base: position 4,136 of record DATEFT010000299.1, read on the forward strand.
TTCGTGGAGAGGCCATCGAGGCCGGGTTGCTCGGCGCGCTCGGAGAGTCGCTGCGATGCCACGTCCGCTTTGAGGAGCAGGAGTTATTCCCGGCCGTCGAGGCGGCGGTGCCGCTGGGGGAACTGAAGCGGATGAGCGACCGGCTGGCCGAAAGTCGCGCCGGGGCCGGATTCGGCGATGGCGCCCTGTCGCCGAAGACTCCGCCGGCGGAGGAATGACCATGAAAAAGTCTTTCACTCGCGAGCAGAAGCTGACGATCGTCTACGGCATTCTCTGCATCGTCGTCGTGCTGGTGGTGCTGCAATTGTGGCTGCTGGCGGCGACGATGAATGCCTATCTCGGTGGCGATTATGCGGTCGTCTGGCCGGCCATGATCGCCAGCGGCGCCTGTCTTTTACTCAATCTGGGGTTGTTGCGATATCTCTACGGTCTTGAGCGGAGGCAATCATGAATGATCGACCGACCAATTCGCCGGCGACGATGCTCCCCGGTAATCATCGACAATTGATCCTGGCGACCGGCGCGTTTGCCGTCTGCTTCGCCGTCTTCGGCTCGGTCTCGGCCATGATGCCGATTCTGAAAAAGAGCCTGGGATTGAGTCCGATGCAGGTCAGCCTGGCCCTGGCGATCCCGGTTCTGCTCGGCAGCCTGGGGCGCATCCCGCTGGGCATGCTGACGGATCGATTGGGAGGAAGGTTGATCTTCTCCATCGTCATGGGCGGCTCGGTCGTACCCGCGATGCTGATGGGGTTCGTCGGAAACTACTGGCAGTTGGTTCTCTGCGGTTTCTTCATCGGCCTGGGGTTGGCGAGCTTCTCGGTGGGAGTCGGATTCGTCAGCGGCTGGTACCCGCCGGAACGGCAGGGCTTCGCGCTGGGAGTTTACGGCGCCGGCAACATCGGGCAATCGCTGGCCGCGTTCGGTTCTCCAGTGCTGGCCGCCGCGCTCGGATTCAAATGGGGGTTCTGGACATTCGGCCTGCTGTTGCTGGTGTGGTTGGCGATCTTCCGGCTGAAGGCTGAAGACGCGCCGCGTCAGGCGCCGGCCAGGTCTTTCGGCGAGATTCTCCGGCCCTTGCGAGATGGAAAGAGTTGGATCCTGAGCCTCTACTACTTCCTCACGTTCGGAGGGTTTGTGGCGATGGCCATCTACCTGCCGATCTTTCTGACCGAGATCTTCAAACTGACGCCGCGCGACGCGGGATTTCGGACCGCGGGCTTCGTCGTGTTGGCGACGGTGATGCGGCCGGTGGGCGGCGTGCTGGCCGATCGCATCGGCGGACGGAAGATTCTGTACTGGGTCTTTCCGGTGACGGCCGCCATGGCGATTTTGATGGCCCGTCCGATGATGACCACGTTCACGATCGGAGCGCTGGGGATGGCGATGGCGATCGGCCTGGGTAATGGCGCAGTCTTCAAACTCGTGCCGGAATATTTCCCGCAATCGGTCGGAGCGGTGACCGGATTGGTGGGCGCCGCCGGCGGATTGGGAGGTTTCTTCCCGCCGCTGGTGCTGGGAGCGGTGCGCCAATCGACCGGAACGTTCACTCTGGGATTTGCCTTCTTGAGTCTCTTCGCGCTGATCTGCCTGGCGGTGATCTACCGGTCGGGTGCGCGACTCACCACCAGTGGCCGGAGCGTCTCCCGCCACGCCGCGACCTGAATCGCAGGTTTTTATCCGAAACCGCGAAACACGCGAAAGACACGAAAGCTGGAAAACTTCCCCGTATTTCGCGTGTTTCGCGGTTGAAAATGCGTGCACCTGCCAGGTCTAAAGATTGGAGATTATGACAAAAGAAAAGATCCTGGTCGTTGATGATGAACCGATGATGCGCTACCGGTTGAAAAAACTCGAAGTAACGCATCGGACGTTTCCGGTTGAAGTGTGAGTTGTGCTGACGGTTATCTCAACAGGAGCCAGATTCCGGCAATCAACGCCGGGCCGAAACAAGCGCCGACCCTGACCAGTAACCGGCGGTGACCGAGAGCAGCCACCAGTAAAAATTTAAAGACCAGGTTCGACGTCGCGGCCAGAACGATCAGCCGCCACCCCTGATCGGCGCCGATTCTGTTTTGATTGACCATCTGCGAAGTCGAAAGCGTGATGGCGTCGACATCGGTTAAGCCTGACAACCCGGCCACAACATATAGTCCGCCGCTGCCGTATCGGTCTTTGGCGAATGCCACCGCGAGCAGAATGGCCGCGTAAAGCAATCCGAAGAGCAGCGCCGATCTCAACTCGGAGGGGTTCTCCTGTTCCGGAATGGTGTCGGTGATGCCATCACCCCAAAACCACATGACGACGGCGGAGATCGCAACCAACAGCATCATCATGGCCAAAGGCCCGACGATCCCGGTCAAAAAAGAAGGGGCGACGGTGGCGATCTCCAGAGCAATGCGCGCGAAAACGATCGCGGATGCCGTAGCGATCACGATTGTGGCGGAGCGAACGGAATTGGGCTCATGCACCGTTCTCCGTGAAGAACTGACGGTGGTGGCCGTACTCGAAATCAGGCCGCCCAACACTCCACTCAACAGCAAGCCGGCCTTGGCGCCCAGGAACTTGTAAGCGATGTATCCGCTCAGGCTGATTCCGACAATCAGCACGACCATCAGCCAGATATTGCGGGGATTCAGAACGGAGTACGGTCCATAGGTCCGGTTCGGCAAAACCGG
>DATEFT010000300.1:0-5654 GCA_035280505.1 Blastocatellia bacterium
GCCGCTGGCCGTCATATGATAGACGGCCGTTCCGAGCGCGGCGATCTGCGGGTTGGCCTGAACCGCGGCCAGTTGTTTCTCGAACCGGGTCGGCAGCGCCACGTCATCGGCGTCCATCATCGCGATCCAGGGGTACTTGGCTTCCTGCCCGGCGAGATTGCGGGCGGCGGCGTCTCCCTCGTGATTGCCGAAGATGACGCGAATCCGTTTGTCCTGCTCGGCATGTTGGAGGGCGATTTCGGCGGTATTGTCGGTGGAACCGTCATCGACGATGAGCATCTCGAAGTCTCGGAAGGTCTGCCACCGGATGCTCTCTATCGCTTGGGAGAGGTAGGCAGACCCATTATAAACTGGCATCACCACACTGATCATGCAAATCCTCCGCAACTGGGTTGAACTTCCTGTGTCATCATACTTGTCACCATCCCGACAGGTGACAGATGCCGATCTTGGTGCCCTCACTGCCTGTCAGTTCGCTTTCACGGTCATCTGCCACGATCATGCTCTTGAAACTGAATTCGCTGGGTGGACCGCGGCGGTGGTCCGGCTCGCGGTTCTCACAAAAACGTCAAATTGGGCGGCGGCCTCGGATCAATCGGCGGCCGAGCCCTGGTGTGACATGACCGTCACGATCTTGTTGGCGGCGGCCTGCGTCTGTTTAATAAAGAATCCGGCGGCGGTTAATCGAACCAGGGAGGTCAGCCCTCCGGCGATCGTGGCGCCGATGACGCCCGCCCAGGCGATCATCGGCAGGCCGACGAACAGCGTGGTCAGGGCGCTGGCCAGTTGGGCGAGGAACGCCACCCGCGTTCTCTCCAGGCTGTTCAGAATGACCACCAGGATATTGGCCGTATAACCGAGCACGTAACAGAGGACGAAGAGGCGCAGGATTCCGGTCAGCCCCAGGTAGGGCGAGTCGGCGCCGTAGAAGAGCCGCAACACGCCCTGCGGCCAGAGCAGCAGCGTCAGGTGGAAGGGCAGCAGCAAGCAGCCGCCCTGCAGCGCGTGTCGGAATCCGACCCTGGCCGCCTCCTGCTCTCCGTGGTCGGTGCGGGCCCGGGCCACCGCCGGGTAGATCAGGCCGCCGATGCCGAACTCGATCGGATGGGTCATGCCCAGGATATTGCCGGCCGCCTGATACTCGGCCGCGGCCGCCGTGCTAAAGAAGAAGGCGAGCCCCCAGGGATAGGCCTGGATCAGAAAGAGGGCGACCGAGTTGGTCATCAAGACCCAGCGCCCGAGGTTCCAATAAGCCAGGGCCAGGCGGCGGACTTCGCTCAACGGCATCCACGTCAGACCGTGCTGGACGATCTGCATCAGCGCCGCGATCCCGGAGGTGAGGGCCATGATCACGAGCGCCTCCTTGACCGAGATCTGTCCTCGGCTGGTCCAGGCCCAGGCCAGGGCCGCCCGCCCCAGATAACTGATGATGTCGCCCCACGCCGCCTCACGATGTTTGAGGCGGATCATGAAGGTTCTTCGAATCGTCTCCTGAAACTGCCAGAGGATCGTCACCAGGATCGCCCAGAGGGTGAGCTCCGGACGGCCCATCGCCCACGTCGCCAGGCCCACGATCGCGCCCTGCGGCAGGATCAGGAGCAGGGTCAGGATCAACGCCCCGCTCGTCGTCTGCCGGAGTTCCGCCAGTTCGGCCCGGGCGCCCCGGGTCGTCGCCGGAATTACCACCAGCGCCGAATGCAGGCTGTTCAGGAAGTTGAAGAGGCCGACGATCAGCACGAAGATTCCGTATTCGGACGGGGGCAGGGCTCGCGCCAGAATGACGCTCAACAGAAACGTCCCCAGGCTGACCACCCCCTGATCTCCCAGGGCCCAGAACCACGGGCTGATCCTGGTCGCCCAGATCCGCCAGATCCAATTGATCGATGACACCATGGACGTTTTCATGACTTGGTACTCTGTTAACAAACTTCCGCGGCCTCTTTTTCTTTAACCGCGAAATCCGCGAAAGCTTGATGATTCGGCGTCTTTCGCGTCTTTCGCGGTTTCGAATCTCAAATCTCTCAGTACCCGTACGGGTCGTTCTTGGACCCGGCTTTGTTGAGGACCACGCCCAGGATCCGGGCCCCGACGCTCAGCAGGTCGTACTTGACGCGGCGGACGGTATCGCGCCCGCTCTTGCCGGCCTGCACCACCAGCAAGACTCCGTCGACCATCGTCGAGAGGATGGCCGAGTCGGTGACGCTGCCGACCGGCGGCGAGTCGATCAGAATGAAATCGTAGTCCTTGCTCAGATCGTCCAGCAGCATCTTCATCTTCGCCGAACTGATCAGGCTGGCGGGATTGGGCGGAATCGGGCCGCCGGGCAAGAGCGAGAGATTGGGTTTATTGAGACGATGAATCAGCTTGTTGACATTGACGTCCCTCAACAGGCAGGTCGAGAGCCCCAGATACTGGTCGACCCCGAAGAGTTTATGGGTCGTCGGGCGGCGCATATCCGCGTCGATGACCAGGACCCGTGAATCCAGCTCGCAGAGCGAGAAGGCGAGGTTGACGGTTGTGGTGGTCTTGCCCTCGCCGGGCTCGGTGCTGGTCACCAGGATCGTTTTGGGCGGCCCGTCGACCGATGAGAGCAGGACCGAGGTCCGCAGCGCGTGATAGGTCTCCTGAATCATCATATCGCCCCGGCCGTAGTACGGCGCCTGGTCGATCGGCAGGGAACCGGCCATCAGCTCGTCATCTTCGTGGGCCGGATCGGGCTCCTCCGCCAGCAGTTGCCGGTCCCGGCCTCCGAGCGGATACTGATCCGCCTCGGTCTTGAAGGCGGGGACGGTCGCCAGGGTCGAGAGCTGCAGGTGCTGTCCCACGTCGTTGCTGTCCTTGATCGTGTTGTCGAGAAATTCGAGCAGCAGCGCTCCGCCGACCCCGATCACCAGGCTGATCGTGAACCAGAGGAGGATATTGAGCGCGCGCCGCGGTCCCGCCGAGGTGACCGGGACCTTGGCGTGGTCGATGATGTGAATGTTGCTGTACTGCTCGGCGACCTGGATCTTCGACTGATTCGATTTCTGCAGGAACTCGGTATAGAGCGCCTTGGCGGTCTCCACCTCCTGCTTCATGATGTTGTACTGGATCGCGGCCTGATTCTCGTCGACGGCCTCCGCCTTGGCCTTGACCAGCGCCTCCTTCAACGACTGTTCATCGCGGACGGCGTGTTCGTATTCGGTCCTCAACTTCTCGTTGAGCGCTTTGCGGCCGCCGTCGAGCTGTTCCTTGACGGCGACGATCTGTTGGCGCACCTCCTGGAGCTGCGGGTTGGAGGGGCCGTAATAGACGCTCAGTTGGGCCTCCTGTTTGGTCATCTCGTCGAGCTGCTTCTGCAGTTCGATGATCCGCGGGGTCGATTTGGAGGTCATCTCGGCGAAGACTTCGGGCACCTCCGAGACGCGGCCCTGTTTCACCTCTTCGTAGAGGGTCTCCTTCAGGATGCGATCGGCCTCGGCGCGGGTCGCCTGGTCGTGCAGCTTGGAGAGCTTGTCGGTGGTCAGGGTCGAGGTCCCCTCGATCGTAAAGATGTTGTTCGCCCGCGTATAGTTGACCATCGCCTGTTCGGCGCGCTCCACCCGCCCCTTCAGCTCCTGGGTCGATTGCGACAGCCAGGCGGCGGCGTTGGAGAAGTTCTCGGTCTTGCCCTGAAAGTTGCGTTGGATGAATCGCTGCGCCACCCCATCGGCCACGGCCGCGGCGATCGCCGGATCGGTATGGAGGAAGGAGACCTTGAGGGCCCGCGTCTCTTTGATCTGCTCGACGTTCAGATTCTCTTCCATCTGCCGGACATAAGGGTCCAGCCGGGACCGTTCCGCCGCGGGGCGGACCCCGTCTTCGGCCGATTTGATCATCCCCTCGGCCTGGGCGTCTTTCGGTTGCTTCTGGTTGCCGCCCAGGTTGATCAGTCGTTTGAGCGACCACTGGCTCTGCCCGTCGAGAAACTTCGGATTCTGATCGAGCTGCAGGTTGACGACCACGTCCTCCAGCAGTTCATGGCTCTTCATCATGACCATCTTGGTCTTGATGGCGACGGTGGTGGCGGCGTCGGACTCCTCGTTCTGCAGGAGGAGGTCGCCGGATTTGATGAGGGTCGAGTTGTCCTTTCCGATCTCCAGGACGGTCGAGGCCAGATAGGTCGATTTGGCCCGCAGCATGATGATGGTCGCGAGCGCGGTGATGGTGACGACGATCGTCATCACCAGAAGCCGGTGTCGTTGCAGGCTGCGCCAGAACTCCCGGATCCCCAGATCTCCGCGATGAGAGCCGTAATAGTATCGTCCCCCGGGAGCGAGATAGTGTTCAGAGAGTTCTCTGAAGTATGCCTCCTCCGAACCTGAGTTGCGCGACACCAGCGCCTCTTCTACCTTCCCGTTTTTTATCATATCCAATCGTCTCCTACTCCAATCGTTCTCCGGTCTCGATGCCTTCGATCCGTTCGTGTCTATCGTCCCGGCAACTGGCCGCCGACGGCCCAGGCCACCCCGGTCCCGAATGCATTGAGGATCGGGAGCGCCGCCGATTTGACCGCGCTGTTGGGAATGATCACGATATCGTTGGCCAGGATCGGAAGATCGTCCTTCTTGCCTCGCATGACGGAATCGACATCGACCTTGATCTCTTCCCGCTGGCCCTTGTCGTTTTCGCGATAGATCACCGCGCGACTCCCGGCGGCTTTGGGAGTCGTTCCTTGCGCCAGCGAGATCGCCTGGCGCAACGTCGTTCCATCCTTCAGCGGAAAGGATCCGGGCATTCTGACTTCGCCCGCGACAAAAAAGACGTCCGATGGGGGAATGTTGACGATGTCTCCCGGTTCCAGGACCAGGTTCTGTTGGAAGTTGCCCTTCAGCAGTCCGGTCAGATTGGCCTTCAACATCTCGAATGAGGCCTGCTGGCCGGCCGGCGCTTCGGCCTGACCCGCGCCGTTATCTTTCGTCTCCGGTACCTCTGCCGCGGCGGCGGTCTCGGGCGTGCTCTGCTCCTTCAACGTCTCGGCCGGCGGAGCCGATTCCGGCGTCCTGGGTTTGAGCCGGCGAATGACGAAGGCCGTCGTCCCGTAATTGTCCCCCAGTCCTCCGCCGATCGTCAGCAGCTCCAGCAACGTGGGTCGCCCCTCGACCTGGTAGACTCCGGAACGGCGAATCGCTCCCTGAATGAAATAGGTGTGGCTGTAGATCTGTTTGATCACCACCTTGACCATTGGATTCTTGAGATAGTCACCCTTCAGCTTGCCGGCGATCTCTTCGGCCAACTCGTCGCTCGTCTTCTGCCTGGCGGTGATCCGCCCGATGAACGGCATCAGAAAAGTCCCGTCGGCGTTGATCCGCGAGGTGCTCGAGAGCTCCGGCGCCAGATTGACCTGGACGTCGATCACGTCCCCGGGGCCGATCCGGTGATCCTCATTGGGTGAGACGATAATCCCCGGGGTTGTGACCTCGCCCCCGGCAGTTGGATTGGGTTGTGGTTTAAATCGATCCGATTTTAGATGCGACTCTTGGGCCCAGGCCCCGACGCTGAGACTGACCAGCAACAGGCTCGCCAGCATCGGCACCCATAAAAACCGTGTCCTTCTGTTTCTGATCTCCATAATCTACCCCCAATTTTCACGCTCAAATCTCACAGCCCGCGGCGAGCCGGAATACAATATTGTT